>NZ_JBSFHY010000062.1:0-41162 GCF_053597295.1 Streptomyces sp. NPDC001450 | reverse complement strand
CGGAAGCCCTCGTACTGGACGTACTTGGGCTTTCGGCCGGTGCGGCGAGAGTGCGTGCCGGGCGTCGCGACGGGGCGAACGTTGCCTGCCGGGGCACTAGCTCACAGGCGCGGGTCGACCGGCTCGGACTCCAGGGCCAGCACCCCGAACACCGCCTCGTGCACCCGCCACAGCGGCTCCCCGTCCGCGAGCCGGTCCAGGGCCTCCAGGCCCAGGGCGTACTCGCGGATCGCCAGCGACCGCTTGTGGTTCAGGAACCGCTGCCGCAGCTTGGCGAGGTTGTCCGGCCGGGTGTACTCGGGACCGTAGATGATCCGCAGGTACTCGCGGCCCCGGCACTTGATGCCGGGCTGGACCAGCCGGCCCTCCGGACTGCGCACCACCGCCCCGACCGGCTTGACGACCATGCCCTCGCCGCCCCGGCCGGTCATCTCCAGCCACCAGTCGACGCCGGCGCGGACCGACTCGGGGTCGCCCGTGTCGACGTACAGCCGCCGGGTGGTCTGCAGCAGTCCGGTGCCGTCGTGCTCCACCATCCGGTCGATCAGGGCCAGTTGCTCGTCGTGCGGCAGCGCGGCCAGGCTGCGCCCGCGGACGGCCAGGATCTGGAAGGGGGCCAGGCGGACCCCGTCCAGGCCGTCGGTCGTCCAGCAGTAGCGGCGGTAGGCGTCGGTGAACGCGGCCGCGTCCGCGGCGCGGTCACGCTGCCGGTCCAGCAGCCCGCCCACGTCGGTGCCACGGGCGGCGGCGGCCTCCAATGCGGCGAGCGCACCGGGGAACACCGCGCCGGACGCGGCGCCGACGGCCGCGTACTGCGAGCGCAGCAGACCGGACGCCTTCAGGGACCAGGGCATCAGCTCGGCGTCCAACAGCAGCCAGTCCGTGTCGAGTTCGTCCCACAGCCCGGCGTCCCCGACCGCCGAGCGCAGCCGGCCGAGGATCTCCTCGGTCACCTGCTCGTCGTCGAAGAACGGCCGCCCGGTACGGGTGTACAGGGACCCGGTGGGGCCGTCCACACCGAACCGCTCCCGTGCCGCGTCCGCGTCCCGGCACACCAGGGCCACCGCCCGCGAGCCCATGTGCTTCTCCTCGCACACGACCCGCGCGACCCCGTCCGCCGCGTACTGCGCGAAGGCCTCCACCGGGTGCTCCAGGAAGTGTCCATCAGCGGCTCCGCCGCGGGCCTCCTCCTGTGAGGTCGCCGTCGGTGCCATGGTCGGCGGCAGATACGGCAGCAGGCGCGGGTCGACCGCGAAGCGGCTCATGACCTCCAGGGCCGCGGCCGCGTTCTCCTCGCGGATCGCGACCCGGCCCGCGTGCCGGGTCTCCACGGCCCTGCGGCCGTGCACGTCCGCCAGGTCCAGCGGCCGGCCGTCGTGCCCGCCGGGCGCCTCGCTGCGCAGCGGCTTCGTCGGCTCGTACCAGACCCGCTCCGCCGGTACGTCCACCAGCTCGCGCTCCGGCCAGCGCAGCGCGGTCAGCTTGCCGCCGAAGACGGCGCCGGTGTCCAGGCAGATGGTGTTGTTCAGCCAGGTGGCCTCCGGGACCGGGGTGTGCCCGTAGACGACGGCCGCGCGGCCCCGGTAGTCCTCCGCCCACGGGTAGCGCACGGGCAACCCGAACTCGTCGGTCTCGCCGGTGGTGTCGCCGTACAGGGCGTGCGAGCGCACCCGGCCGGAGGTGCGGCCGTGGTACTTCTCGGGCAGACCGGCGTGGCAGACGACCAGCTTGCCGCCGTCGAGCACGTAGTGGCTGACCAGCCCCTCCAGGAAGCGGCGCACCTCCGCCCTGAACTCCTCGCTCTCGCCCTCCATCTGCGCGATGGTCTCGGCGAGCCCGTGGGTGTGCTGGACCTTGCGGCCCTTGAGGTAACGGCCGTACTTGTTCTCGTGGTTGCCGGGCACGCACAGCGCGTTCCCGGACCCGACCATCGACATCACCCGGCGCAGCACGCCGGGGCTGTCCGGGCCGCGGTCGACCAGGTCGCCGACGAAGACGGCGGTACGGCCGTCCGGGTGCACGCCGTCGATGTAGCCCAACCTGGCCAGCAGCGTCTCCAGTTCCAAGGCGCAGCCGTGGATGTCGCCGACGATGTCGAAGGGGCCGGTGAGGTGGGTCAGGTCGTTGAAGCGCTTCTCGGTGACGACGGTGGCACTGTCGACCTCCTCCACTCCGCGCAGGACGTGCACCTTGCGGAAGCCCTCGCGCTCCAGGTGCCTGAGGGAGCGGCGGAGTTCGCGGATGTGCCGCTGGATGACCCGGCGGGGCATGTCGGCGCGGTCGGTGCGGGCCGCGTTGCGCTCCGCGCACACCTCCTCGGGCACGTCCAGCACGATGGCGATGGGCAGCACGTCGTACTTCTTGGCCAGCTCGATGAGCTGGCGCCGGCCGTCCTGCTGCACGCTGGTGGCGTCGACGACGGTACGACGGCCGGCGGCCAGCCGCTTGCCGGCGATGTAGTGCAGGACGTCGAAGGCGTCCCTGCTCGCGCTCTGGTCGTTCTCGTCGTCGGCGACGAGACCGCGGCAGAAGTCGGAGGAGATCACCTCGGTGGGCTTGAAGTGCCGGCGGACGAAGGTGGACTTGCCCGAGCCGGAGGCGCCGACGAGGACGACGAGGGAGAGGTCGGTGACGGGGAGGACCCGTCCCTTGTTCTGCGTCTCGGTCATGCTGCCTTCGCCTCCTTCGGAGTGTCGCCCAGGATCTCGTCGCGGTGGAACACGGCCATCTGGGTGGGCGGCCCCACCTCGGGGTCGTCCGGCCCGACGGGCTGGAAACCGACCTCGTAGCCGTGGCGTTCGGCCACGGCCGCCGCCCAGGTGCGGAACTCCTCGCGGGTCCACTCGAAGCGGTGGTCGCCGTGCCGGACGTGTCCGGCGGGCAGGGTCTCCCAGCGGACGTTGTACTCGACGTTCGGGGTGGTCACGAGGACCGTGCGCGGGCGCGCGTGTCCGAACACCGCGTACTCCAGGGCGGGCAGCCGGGGCAGGTCGAGGTGCTCGACGACCTCGCTGAGCACGGCCGCGTCGTAGCCCTTGAGCCGGTTGTCGGTGTAGGCGAGCGAACCCTGGAAGAGCTTGACGCGGGCCGCCTGCCGCTCCCCCATCCGGTCGAGCTTGAGCCGCCGCGAGGCGATGGTGAGGGCCCGCACCGACACGTCGACGCCGACGACCTCGCTGAACCGCGCGTCCTTGAGCAGGTCCTGCACCAACTGGCCCTGCCCGCAACCCAGGTCGAGAACCCGGGCGGCGCCGGACGCGTGCAGGGCGGCGAGGATCGCCTCCCGCCGCTGCACGGCGAGCGGGGTCGGCTTCTCCTCGGCCTCCGACTCCTCCTCCACGGCGTTGTCGATCGACTCGACCTCGCTGTCGTCGGCCTCGGCCAGGCGCACCAGCTCCAGCCGCTCCATCGCCTGCCGGGTCAGCGACCAGCGACGGGACAGGTACCGGCTGGTGATCAGCTTCTGCTCCGGGTGCGTGGGCAGCCACCCCTCGCCGGCCCGCAGCAGCTTGTCGACCTCGTCGGAGGAGACCCAGTAGTGCTTGGCGTCGTCGAGGACGGGCAGCAGCACGTACAGGTGACGCAGTGCCTCGGCGAGGGTGAGCTTCTCCGACTCCAGGACGAGGCGGACGTAGCGCGAATCGCCCCACTCCGGGAACTCGGTGTCGAGGGCGACGGACTCGGCGGTCACCGCCCAGCCGAGCGGTTCGAAGAGCAGTCGTACGAGGTCGGGGCCGCCCCGGGCGGGCAGCGCGGGCACCTCGATGCGCAGCGGCAGGGGCTCGGCGGCCCGCTTTGGGCGCGCGTTGCACACGCCCCGCAGGGCGCTCGAGAACACGCCGCTGAGCGCGACCGCGAGCAGCGAGGAGGCCGCGTAGGGGCGGTCGTTGACGTACTGCGCGAGTGCCGCGTCGGGTGCTCCGCCACGGCCCTTGCCCTTGCCCCGCCGGACCAGCGCGACCGTGTCGACCTCGAGCAGGAGTGCGGCCGTGCAGCGCTCGGCGTCCGCCTCCGGGTAGAAGACGTGCGCGGTGCCGTAGGAGGTCGAGAACTTCTGCGCCTTGTCGGGGTGCTTGTGCAGCAGGAACCCGAGGTCGGTGGCGGGGAGGGCGGCGGTGCCGCTCGTGGATATCGTCAGGAACACGTGTCCGAGTCTTCCGCGTTCGGCGCACTCTGACCATCGGTTTTAGAGCGACGCCCGGCCCGCCGGTGCCGCCGGCGGGCGCCGCCCTACGCCTTCTCGATGATCGTCCGGGCGTTCCCGACAGCCCGCTCGTTCGCCGCGCGCATGGCGTCCAGGTCCTTCTGGCGCTCGCCGATGACCTTCTTCTGGGCGCGGGCCTCGATGGCGTGGACGGTGTCGATGTAGTCGGTGTCGAGCTTGCACCGGGCGTCCGCGGACGCCGTCTTCTTCTCCTTGCCCGACGGCTTCTCGGTCCGGTACCAGGCGGTGTCGAGCGATGCCTCGTCCGGGTCGGCGTAGTGGTAGCCCTTCTCCTTCATGCAGGCCGCCCACACGCGGTCGGCCTTCTTCCAGGCCGGGTCCTTGCGCGCCGTCTTGTGGGACTCGTACCAAAGTTCGAGGGGCAGTGAGTAGTAGCCGGTGAGCTTCGTGCCGCCCACCTTCGTCGCTCTGGGCGCAGGGCCGTAGATCCGCCGCGTCGCCTGTCCCAGACACCCGCCCTCGGGGATGAGGTTCCCGTGGGCCCGGTGGCTGTCGCCGGAGTCGAACGTGCCGGTGAGGGCTACGTACTGGTCGGACGGCCACTCCTGGGGCTGGGAGGACTGCTCCCGGTCCTGATCGCGGTTGTGGTAGCCGTGCTCGGCAGCCAGGTCGGGGTCGTCGACCCCGTAGGGGCTGTCGTCACCGGTCGTACTGCGGCTCGCGAGCGTTCCCTGCCGGACCGGGTACGTCGACTCGACGTCCTTGGTCGCGAGCACCGCGAAACCGGAGAAGCCGAGCCGGATCATGCACTTCTTCGCGAGAATCCACTGCGCCTTGCCGATGGCCCGTCCCCCGTCCGACGACGGGTCCGGTATGTAGGCGTGCAGCGGGAACGACTCCATGGAGTTGAGGCGGTGGGCGTCGCCGGCGGGGTCGTCCTGGCCGGCGAACTGACAGGCCGACAGGGCCAGCAGGCCGGTGGCTGCGAGAGGGAGCACTTTACGCACCCGGTCATCCGATCAGGCCTGGATCACGCGCGCCGTGACGGAGCCCACAGTTCCGGCACAGCGAGTCCACACGGTGACCACATCGTGTCGCTTCCTGTGATCTTCGCCATGGCTCTCCGGGCCACGGCCTGGTGAAGTGAGTGATCGTCAACTGACCACTGACAGAACGGGGATGGCAATGACCATCGACACGGGCGTACCCATGCGCAGACGAGCCGCGATCGCGGCGACGGCCGCCGTCGTGCTCTCCACGGGGGTTCTCGCGGCCGCTCCCGCCCAGGCCGCTCCGTCGGCGCCGCCGGCGCCTTCCGTGTCGGCTCAGGGTGCGTACGCGATGAACGCGGCCACCGGCAAGGCGCTGTTCGGAAAGGCGGCGGACACCGAACTGCGGACCGGCTCCACGACGAAGATCATGACGGCGCTCGTGGTGCTGTCGCAGCGGAACGTGGACCTCGGCCGCAAGGTGAAGATCAAGAAGGAGTACACGGACTACGTCATCGACCCGAAGACCGGCGCCCAGCGGTACTCCAGCGCCAAGCTGGTCCTGGGCGACTCGATGAGCGTGGGGGACCTGCTGTACGGGCTCATGCTGCCGTCCGGCTGCGACGCGGCGTACGCGCTCGCGGACACCTACGGGTCCGGGTCGACGACGGCCCAGCGGACGACGTCGTTCATCGCGAAGATGAACAGCAAGGCGCGCGAACTGGGCCTGACGCACACCCACTTCGACTCCTTCGACGGGGTGTCCAACGGCAAGAACCACGCATCCCCCCGCGATCTGACCAAGCTGGCCGGGGTCGCGTTGAAGAACAAGACGTTCAAGAAGGTCGTCGGCACCAAGGTGTACGACGACATGAAGTCCTACCGGCCCGGTGGCGGAACGCACGCGATGGCACCGTGGAAGAACACGAACACGCTGCTGGACACCTACCAGGGCGCGATCGGCGTGAAGACCGGTTCCGGTCCCGAGGCGAAGTTCTGCCTGGTCTTCGCGGCGACCCGCAACGGCAAGACGGTCGTGGGCGCGGTGCTCGCGGACACGTCGGTGGACGAGCGGCTCAACGACGCGAGGAAGATCCTCGACTACGGCTTCGCGCAGCGTGGCTGAGTGAAGGACGGCGGGGGCCGGGCGGGCAGCAGTCCGCCCGGCCCCCGTCGGCGCCTCGGCCCTCTCAGGTGAAGTCCGAGCAGGCGAGGTGGGTGCCGCAGACCCGGCAGCGGAACAGGTACGCGGTCGGCTGGTCGTCCGCGTCGAGCGCCGCGAGGTACGCGTCGACCCGCTCGACGGACCAGCCCCACTCAGCGCACTCCCGCCGCAGCACCTCCACGGCGTCCGGGACGTGCCGCAGCTCCTCGCCCCCGGCCGGCTTGAGGAACTCGGCGCCGTCCCCGCAGTGCGCCGGCCAGCGCGGGGACTGCCAGGACGGGATGCCCGGCGTGCGCTCCAGGATCTCCCGCGCCACCTCGCCCGGGACCTCGCCGTCGATGACGTCGTTGAAGGTGGCGCCGTAGCGTTCGGCGGCCTTGCCGAAGGCGACGCAGTACGGGCAGATGCCCGCGTCCGGCGCCTCGGCCCCGTACACCGGGCCCGTGTACACCCAGCCGCGCACCTGTCCGCAGCACACGCACGGCTCGTCCGACGGTGCCACCACCCCGACCCCCGAGTGGTAGGTGAACCGGGGCAGGATCGGCCGCCTCGGGGGCTCCGGCAAGGGACGGACGACCTGCTCGATCGCCCGGCCCGACCAGGTGGCGGACGGCACGACGATCGCGTGGGCGCGCAGGTCGCCGTCGGGCAGGTGCCGCCGGTCGTGCTCCCGCTGCAGGAGCACGGGACAGTCCAGCGGCATGACCACGGCGCCGGTGCGGCGGGCGAGTTCGGCCGTCCGGTCGAGGACGAGGCGGCCGGAGACATGGGTGAACGACAGGCAGGTGGCGTCGCCGTACACCTCCGCCTCGCCGCCGTCCGGGGTCCGCAGGTTCCACCACTCGGGCAGGCCCCGGTCGGGCAGGCCGCCCACGGTGGCCGGACCCAGCACCTCACGGATCACCGCCTCCTTCATCGGAACCGGCTGCCCGTCGCGGAACTTCAGCACGTGGAAGGGGTGGCTCATCGCTCTCCTCCCCCGGTGTTCGCCCGGGCCCGGCGTTCGGCGGCGTACCCGTTCGCCACGACCAGCGCGATCGACGCCAGGGCCAGCACCGCGACCACCGTGTTGATCCAGAAGTAGGCGGGGCTGCTCGGGTAGGTGCCGCCGTCGTCCAGGACGCAGTCGAAGCGCAGCGGCAGATAGGAGGCCGTCTGCCCGACGAGGTGGGCGGCCCGGTAGTCGTCGCGGCACTCGTGGGCCGGCGTGGAGTCCGCGCCGGACGAGGACTCGTGCACGGCGAGCCCGACCGCCCCGGCACCGAGCACATAGAGGATCACCGCGCCCCAACCCGCCATCCACGCGGACCAGCGCAGCAGATCCCGCCGCCAGTCCGGGCGCCGGCCGGGCGCCGCCACGGAGATGAGTTTGACGGCGACCACGATCACCCAGACCGGAACCGCGAGGACGGCGGGAATGCTCAGCAGGAAGAAGAAGGAGCCCAGCACGGATTCACGCATCGGACGAGGTCATCAGGGCGGCACGGATCCGGCTGTGGCGGAGGCCATAGTTCCGGTCACAGGGTCGTCACAGGTCGCACGGCCCCTCCGGCCTCGGGCCGAGAGGGGCTGGTACGGGGCGTGTTACGACAGCTGCGACTGGACCTGACCGGAGATCAGCTCCAGGTGGTCGAGGTCGGCCAGGTCGAGGACCTGGAGGTAGATCCGCCGGGAGCCGATCTCGGCGTACCGGCCGATCTTGTCGACCACCTCGGCGGGCGAGCCGGCCAGACCGTTGGCCTTCAGCTCGTCCACCTCGCGGCCGATCGCCGCGGCCCGCCGGGCGACCTCCTGGTCGTCCCTGCCGACGCACACCACGAGCGCGTTGGAGTACGTCAGGTCGTCCGCGCTGCGGCCCGCCTCCTCAGCGGCGGCGCGCACCCGGCCGAACTGCCGCTCGCTGTCCTCGACGGAGGCGAAGGGGATGTTGAACTCGTCCGCGTACCGGGCCGCGAGGCGCGGGGTGCGGGTCGCGCCGTGGCCGCCGATGAGGACCGGGATCTTCTCCTGGGCCGGCTTGGGCAGCGCGGGCGAGTCGGTGAGGTCGTAGTGCCGGCCGTGGAAGTCGAAGGTCGCGCCGGGCTTGGTCGCCCACAGCCCGGTGACGATCTCCAGCTGCTCCTCCAGGCGCGCGAACTTGTCCTTCGGGAACGGGATGCCGTACGCCCTGTGCTCCTCCTCGAACCAGCCCGCGCCCAGGCCGAGTTCCACCCGGCCACCGGACATCTGGTCGACCTGGGCCACCTGGATGGCGAGCACGCCGGGCAGCCGGAAGGTGGCGGCCGTCATCAGGGTGCCGAGGCGGATGCGCCTGGTCTCCCGGGCCAGGCCGGCCAGGGTGATCCAGGCGTCCGTGGGGCCGGGCAGGCCGTCCACGTTGCCCATCCGCACGTAGTGGTCACTGCGGAAAAACGCGTCGAATCCGAGGTCTTCGGTGGCCTTCGCCACGGTGAGCAAGGTGTCGTACGTCGCCCCCTGCTGGGGCTCGGTGAAGATTCGAAGGTCCATACATCCATCCTGCACGCCACCTGCCCCGTCAACCTCACTGGTACCGCCGGGCGCGGCCGTCCACGGTCGGGTGAAAATCATCCATTGTGCGCGCCGGGTGAGGCGTGGGCCAGTGACCGGCCCCGGCGGTGATCGTTGGCCCGTCGGAGCCGGACCGTCCGGCGCCCGCGCCGGACGGTCGCCGCCGTCGCGTGTCGGGCCGAGGAGGCCGTCATGTTCGAAGAGCCCATTCCCTCGCGGAGTGGCTCCGCCGGTCAGCCGAAGGGGCTGCTGGAGCAGATGGAGGAGCTGATGGCGGCGTTGAACGCGGATCTGTCAGCCCTGGACGCGGATCTGCAGCGGGCGTCGGCCGAAGAGGGCGAACTTGCCTGACGCGCCGCAAGGCTGGTCTGCGCAGCGTTCGTCTCACACGCCGGACGGGCTGTCCTTCGCCTCCTCCGGTAACACCTCCTCCCGCGCCGCCAGTTTGCGCAGCATCTCCACGACCCGGTCCCGGGACTCGTCCGCGGCGTCGATGGCCTCCATGCACTGCCAGTAGGTCGTCTCGTCGGCCGCGGAACTGGCCATGCCGACCAGGGCGATGCCGACCTCGCCGAGCAGCCCGCCGAGGAAGAGAAGGGTCTGCCGGGCGTCGTCCAACTCGGTGAGCTGGGCGGCACGCAGGTCGCCCGGGTCGAGTTCGGGAGGGTCCAGGACGCCGCAGCCCCGGCCCGCCAGCTCGGTCAGGCCCAGTGCCTCACCTCGCAGCTCGGGCGGGCCGGACACCGCGAGCCGACTGCCGATGGCCTGGGCCAGTGCCTGTGCCTGCCACACCTCGGCCATGATCTCGGGTATGTCGGCGCCTCCCGCCAGAGCACGCCTGCTCGTCACAATGAGCCGTACCGCATCCATGCGCTGCCCCCGTCCCACTTGTCGTGCGTCCTCGCACGTCCGCCTGAACTCCCTTGTCCACTACCCAGCGTGAAACCCCGTAGGGCGAAAAGCCAGAGGTGGTCCGAAATCTGTGGACAACAATTCGGCTTCGGCAGGAGATTCGACTCCGCAGAGTAATAACGGAGTCCTGCAGTCCGGGAGTATGGGCCGTGGGGCGATGTCAGGGGTTGTCATCCGTACCGCGGGCCGGAAAGCGCTGTTCGTTGCGATCGATCTTGGCCGACAGGGCGGTCAGCGGCTCGATGCCGAGCACTTCGCAGAGCTGGAGGAGATAGGCGAGGACGTCGGCGACCTCGTCCGTGACCCGGTGCGCGGTGTCGGGGTCGTCCATCACGCGGGCCGACTCCTCCGGGGTCAACCACTGGAAGATCTCGACCAGTTCGGAGGCCTCCACGCTGAGGGCGGCCACGAGGTTCTTGGGGGTGTGGTAGGGCTGCCAGTTGCGCGCGGCGGCGAACTCGGCGAGCCTGCGCTGGAGTCCGGCCAGGTCAGGGTGTTCCGTCACAGGTTCAGGTGTACCACTGTGACGCCCTCGGTCCCCGCGGCCCACGAGGCGTCGCTCACCGTACCCACGCAGCGGATGTGCCCGCGCTCGCCCATCCGTGCCGCCGTCCGCAGGAGTTCGCGGCGCTGGCCCGGGTCGAGGCCGCGGTCGAAGCCGTCGGCGAGCACGGTGAGGGTCCGCAGGGCGTCGGGCACCTCGCCCGGTGTGTCCATGTCCAGCACGCCGGGTCCGGTCAGCAGCACCAGCGCCAGCGCTACATAGCGCAGTTCGCCGTCGCCGAGCCGGGCCAGTTCGGTGCGGAAGCCGTCGCCGCGGTCGAGCAGCGCCCGGACCGTGCCGTCGGCGAGCGGCTCGGCGACCAGGTCGGTCACCGGCCCCGCGCAGCCCGCGCGGAGCGCATCGACCAGCGCGGAGTGCCGGCGGCCGCATTCGAACCGGGTGCGCCACAGGACGTCGGCGAGGTTGTCGCAGCCCCGCATGAGCCGTCCCGTGCCGGTCGGGACGGGGGTGCGCATGCACTCGGGGCGCGGGTCGCAGGCGAAGACGGAGCGCAGGGCGACGACCATCTGCTCGGCGGCGGCCAGCACATGCCGCTGCCCGTCCGTCTTGCCGGCCACCCGCAGCGGCAGCAGGGCGGTGCCGAGCCGGTCGTCGGGCAGCGGGGCCCGGGTCACCGGGGCGGAGCCCGCGGTGTGCCAGGCGGCCTGCACGGTCCGGCGGCCGGGGTCGCGCAGGGCGGTCTCCAGCAGGACCACGCCCCGCGCCGTCAGCCGCTCGCCCACGATCCGCAGCTCGGGCTCGGCCTGTACGGCGACGTCGAGCCGGACCGGACCCTCGGCACCGTCGGCCGTACACCCGATCCGGAACCCCCGCCGCCCCTCGGCGTCGGGCCGCGCCCGCTCCGGCACACAGGAGACCGGGTCCGGGAACACCTCGGCGAGCCGGACCCCTCCCCCGAGTCGCGCCAGCGCCTCGTACGCCCCGAGCGCGGTCGACTTCCCCGCACCACTGGGCCCGGCGAACAGGGTGACGGCCCCCAGCGGAAACGCGGCCCGCCGATGCCCGGCAAAGGCGGACAGCCGCAACTCGGTGATCCGGGCACGTACGTCGACGGCAGCGGGTTCCGGGGAAACAGGGTCCGCCGGGACGGACTCCGGGGACCGGGCAAGCTGCGCCGGCACGACAGGCTCGGTGAACGTCGAGAGGTCGGGGGCCGCGGAGGGCCCGGAGGACGCGGAGGACTCGGCGGACGCGGAAGGCACGGCCATATCCGGACGGTAGGACTCCACTGCCACGGCGAACCGTTTTGCCGACGGCACCTTCCTACGATCGGGGGACCGGCCGACTCGAAACCGGCCGGACGGCTCGCCACAGGAACGAGCACGTCTGCCGGAAGAACTCGTCCACCGGGAAAGCACGCCTACCGGCAGAACACGTCCACCGGCAGAACACGCCCGCCGACAGGACACGCCCACCGGCACAAGCCCCCGCCCGAAGCCCTCGCGCCTCAGCCCCCGGGCATCCCCGCCCCCTCCATCAACCCGCTGACCTCCGTACCGGGCGGGGTCAGGAGGAACACGTTGCGGTCGACCCGGTGCATGCCGCTGCCCAGGCCGAAGACGACGCCGGTGCTGAAGTCGAGGACGCGCTTGGCGACCTCGCCCTCCGCGTTGGAGAGGTCGAGCAGCACCGGCGCCCCGGCCATCAGCGTCTCGGCGACCTCGCGGGCGTCCGCGAAGACATTGACCCGCAGGACGACGAAACGGCGCCGCGTCTCGGTCTCCGCGTCCGGCAGTGAGCGGTGGTTCACCGCGGACGGCCAGGCGTCCCGGCCACGCAGCGGCACGACCTGGGCGAGCCCTTCCCACTGTTCATCGGTGACGTCGTAACGGCTCACCGGCTCCCCCCGACCTGACTCGCACTCCATGCCTGCACCAGCCAATTCTTACGCCAAGTCACCCGTTCGGCCCAACAACGACACGAAGCGCGACAGGTCCGCCGGCCACTTCCTCCGCCCAACACGAGGCACATGTACGAATACGCCCGTTTCTTACCTCCCTCACACCGGACTCTTCACCTGCGACGACGCCTCGCTCACCGGCTGCCACTAGCGTCCGGTGCCGTGCACTTGGCAGAAACACAGCAGGTGACACCCGCCCGGCGGACGCAGTCGGCGGTGTCCGCCGCCCCGGGGGTCCGCGCGGCGGCCCCGGAGGCTCCCGCGCAGTGGCACCGTGTCCTGACCCTGCTCGCGGACGTGAGCCTGTTCATCGGCACCCGCTCGGTCTGGAACCAGGCGGCCAGCCACCAGCTGGTCCTCGCGGCGGTCATCTCCGTCTGCTACGCCTCGATCCTGATCAGCGGTGTCCTCACCCTCACGGTCCGCCGGGCGCGCTCGCTGGCCCGGCTGGACCTGGTGGTGCTGCTGACCGCGATCACGCTCACCCTGTGCGCCTGGGCGCTGAACCACGCCGGCGGCGACGAGGCGGTCCTCACCACCCAGGCCGCGCGGGAAATGGTGGCCGGGCACCCGATCTACGGGCAGCCGTGGCCCTGGCTGTTCCACACCAAGGGCGTCGCGCTGACGGCGACGATAGACGGCGGTTACGACCTCACGTACGGCTATCCCCCGCTCACCCCGCTGCTGACCGCGCCCCTGCTGTGGCTGGGCCACGGCGGCGCTCCGGCGACGGTGATGGCGACGCTCGCGCTGATCGCGGCCGCGGTGGTGCTGTGGCGGATGCTGCCGGTGCCGTGGCGCTCGGCGGCGACGATGCTCTGTCTGGGCTTCAGTTTCCTGCCGACGTACGCCCGCCAGGGCTACCCGGCGATCGTCGCCCTGGCCCTGCTGGTGCCGGTGGTGGTGCGCTGGCCGAGGATCGGCGCCGGCGGACGGCTCGGCGCGGCGGGGATCGCGCGGGCCGTCTGCCTCGGGGCCGCGTGCGCCGCGCAGCAACTGCCCTGGTTCGTGACGCCGTTCCTGCTGGCCGGCATCTACGCCGTACGCCGGGGGGAACTGGGCGGCCGCGCGGCCCGGCTGATCGTGCTGCGGATCCTGGGGATCGCCGCGGTGACCTGGCTGCTCGTCAACACGTACTTCATCGCGCACGAGCCGGGCCCCTGGCTCGGCGGGATCGCCCTGCCGCTGACGCAGGGCGCGGTGCTGCACGGCCAGGGCCTGGTGGACATCTCCCTGTACTTCACGCACGGCAGCGACCGGCTCGACTGGTACGGCCACGCGAGCGCGCTGCTGGCCGCCGCCCTGCTGGCGCTGTTCGTGCTGTTCGTGCGGCGGCTGGGCCCGGCGGCGACCGTGCTGCCCTGGTGTGCCTTCTACCTGGCGACCCGCTCCCAGGACGGCTACTACCTGATGATGACCCCGCTGTGGCTCGCGGCGGCGATCACCGCGCCGCTGTCGGACTTCGCGCGGGCCTGGCAGCCGCGCCCCCGGTGGCTGACGGGTCCGCGCCGCCGCCCGGCACTGGTGGGCGCGGTGGTCCTGCTGGTGCTGCCCGCGCTGGTGAGCGCGACCCTGGCGGTGACGGGCCGGCCGCCGCTGCGGATGGCCATCGCGTCGGCGCGGCAGGCCACGGGCCAGTCGCCGGCCACGCTGACCCTGCGGGTGACCAACACCGGGAGCGACCCGCTCACCCCGCACTACATGCTGACGAACGGCCAGGGCATGAGCAGGTACTGGTCCCTGGTGCGCGGCCCGGCCACGATCCCGGCGCACGCGACGGCGACCGTCGAACTGCGGGCGCCGTCCGGCCGCTTCCCGCTGCCCGCCAGGAAGAGCGCCCACCTCCGGCTGCGCGCCTTCACGGCGAACCCGCAGACGCTCTCCACCCGGGACCTGCGGCCGGCCGAGCTGGGCCTCAGGCCGCGGCGCGGGTGAACTTGAGAGCGGCCGTCACGGTGGTCAGGCCGCGCATCATGCCGAGCTGGTTCCAGGTCACGCCGAACTGCTCGCGGTCCACGGTGAACTCGGTCTCCAGGGTGAGCGCCTCGGCCGTCGCCGAGGTCAGACGCGCGGTGAGGTTCAGCGGCCTGCTGACGCCCCGCACGCTCAGCTGACCGGTCACCCGGACGCTGTCGCCGTCCAGGCGGTCGGCACCGCGGACGGCGAAGGTGATCTCCGGGTGGTTGCCGGCGTCCAGGAGGTCGGCCGAGCGCAGGTGCTCGTCCCGTTTGGCGTTCCTGGTGTCCAGGGAGGCCACGTCCAGCGTCACGGTGCCGGTGGCCGAGCCGTCCGGCCGGACCTCGCCCCGGCCGGTGACGGCGGCGAAGGCGCCCTTGACGGTGACCAGGCCCCAGAAGGTCCTGTGCCGCAGGCCCACCGTGGACGCGGTCGGGTCGAGCTGCCAGGTGCCTGTTTCCACGGCGACGGTCATGGCCGTCCTCCTCTGTCGTCGACATATGGTCGTTCAAATTTGGATGACCTCACGCTAGCCCAATATCCAAATTTGGACAACAGGTAGACTCGAAGCCATGGCCGCCCCCGACGAACACCCCGCCGACCAGCCCCCCTGCTTCTCCGCCGCGGGCGGCGGACTGCTCCCGGGCGAGCTGCGCGCCTGGATGCTCCTGCTGGCCGCGACGGGAGCGGTGGAGCAGCGGCTGCGGTCGGCCGTGAAGAAGACCCTCGACGTCTCGCACGACGAGTTCCTCATCCTGTGCCTGCTGGCCGAGCAGCCGCGGGGCGGCCTGCGCATGACCCGGATCGCCGACCTCCTCGGCCGCCCCAAGACCCGGCTCACCTACCAGATCGCCTGCCTCCAGCGGGCCGGCCTGGTCACCCGCGAGTCCGTGTGCGGCGACAAGCGCGGCATCGAGGTCACCCTCACCGACAAGGCCCGACGGCTGCTCCGGGAGGCGTCCGGCACCCTCGCCGAGACGGTCCGCGAGGCGCTCTCCCGGTTCGTCGGCCCCGAGCAGCGCGAGGCGCTGTCCGCGCTGGTGCCGGACCTCGCCGAGAGGCCGGACCAACCATAGGAAAAGGGGCCTCCACACCCCCGAGGGGCACAGGTCACAGCCGTAACGAGGGAAAGGTCACAGGCCCACGCTCTGCAGTCACTTGAGCGCCCTGACCTAACATCCGAGCATGACGGTCCTGCCTGACGACGGGCTCTCACTGGCCGCCGAGTTCCCTGACGCGACACACGAGCAGTGGCAACACCTGGTCGAGGGTGTGCTGCGCAAGTCGGGCAAGGAAGTCTCGGGCGCGGCAGCTGAGGACGCTCTGTCCACCACGCTCGAGGACGGGCTGCGCACCCGGCCGCTGTACACCGCGCGCGACGGCGCGCCCGACCCCGGTCTGCCCGGCTTCGCGCCGTTCGTGCGCGGCGGCCGCCCCGAGGGCAACACCGCGGGCGGCTGGGACGTACGGCAGCGGCACGCGGCGCTCGCCGACGGCGCGGTCCTGACGGACCTGGAGAACGGCGTCACCTCGCTGTGGCTGGTCGTGGGACAGGGCGGCATGCCCGTGTCCGCGCTCGCGCGCGCCCTCGACGGGGTCTACCTCGACCTGGCCCCGGTGGTCCTGGACGCCGGCCGTGACGTGGCGGCCGCCGCGGCCGAGCTGCTGCGGCTGTACGAGGAGCGGGGCGTCGACCCGAAGGCCGTCCGCGGCAACCTCGGCGGCGACCCGCTGGGGTACGAGGCCCGCACCGGCGCGGCCCAGGACTTCGCTCCGCTCGCCGGGCTGGCCCGGCGGACCGCCGACCAGTACCCGGGCCTGCGCACGCTGACCGTGGACGCGCTGCCGTACCACGAGGCGGGCGGCTCGGCCGCACAGGAGCTGGGCGCCTCCCTGGCCACCGGTGTCGCCTACCTGCGGGAGCTGACCGCGGCCGGCCTCACGGTCGAAGCGGCCTGCGCGCAGCTGGAGTTCCGGTACGCGGCCACCGCCGACCAGTTCCTGACCATCGCCAAGCTGCGCGCGGCGCGCCGGCTGTGGGCGCGGGTCGCCGAGGTGTCCGGGGCGCCCGGCGCGGGCGCTCAGGTGCAGCACGCGGTGACCTCGCCGGTGATGATGAGCCGCCGCGACCCGTGGGTGAACATGCTCCGCACGACGGTCGCGACGCTGGCCGCCGGGGTGGCCGGCGCCGACTCCGTCACCGTGCTGCCCTTCGACCACGCGCTCGGCCTGCCGGACGCGTTCGCCCGCCGTATCGCGCGCAACACCTCCACGATTCTGGTCGAGGAGTCCCACCTGGCCCGGGTCATCGACCCGGCGGGCGGCTCCTGGTACGTCGAGCGGCTCACCGACGAACTCGCCCACGCCGCCTGGGAGTTCTTCCGGTCGATCGAGCGGGACGGCGGCCAGGCGGCCGTACTGCGCTCGGGCCGGATCCGCACGGACCTGGCGACGACCTGGGCGGAGCGCTCCAAGAAGCTCGCCAAGCGGCGTGAACCCATCACCGGTGTCAGCGAGTTCCCGCTCCTGTCCGAGAAGCCGCTGGAGCGCGAGCCCGCGCCCGAGCCGCCGTCCGGCGGGCTGCCCCGGGTGCGCCGGGACGAGGCGTACGAGGCCCTGCGCGCCCGCTCCGACGCCCACCTGGCGGCGACCGGCGCCCGTCCCCGGATCTACCTGGCCACCCTCGGCACGGCCGCCGAGTACACCGCGCGATCGACCTTCGCCGCCAACCTCTTCCAGGCGGGCGGCATCGAGCCGGTGACCGAAGGCGGCTTCGAGGACAGCGGCGCCACCGAGGCCGTGCTGTGCTCCAGCGACACGCTGTACGCCGAACAGGCCGAGCGGACGGCCGAGTCGCTGAAGGCGGCCGGGGCCCGGCACGTGGTCCTCGCGGGCCGGGGCGACTACGCCGGCATCGACTCGTACGTCTTCGCGGGCTGCGACGCAGTGGACGTGCTGTCCGCGACCCTCGACCGCATGGGAGTGTCCTGATGGGAATCCCCGACTTCTCCGGCATCGAGCTGGGGACCCCCGTCCCCGAGGGCGGTGACGCGGAATGGCGTACGGCCGTCAAGCACGCCACGGGCAGCGAGGCACCGGTGTGGGAGACCCCGGAGGGCATCGGGGTCAAGCCGCTGTACACCGGCGGTGACCTGGAGGGCCTGGACTTCCTCGGCACGTACCCGGGCATGGCGCCGTACCTGCGCGGCCCCTACCCGACGATGTACGTCAACCAGCCCTGGACGATCCGCCAGTACGCGGGCTTCTCCACCGCCGAGGAGTCCAACGCGTTCTACCGGCGCAACCTGGCGGCCGGCCAGAAGGGCCTGTCGGTCGCCTTCGACCTGCCCACGCACCGGGGTTACGACAGCGACCACCCGCGCGTGACCGGCGACGTCGGCATGGCGGGCGTGGCGATCGACTCGATCTACGACATGCGGCAGCTGTTCGACGGGATTCCGCTGGACAAGATGACCGTGTCGATGACGATGAACGGCGCCGTGCTGCCGGTACTGGCGCTGTACATCGTGGCGGCGGAGGAACAGGGCGTACCGCCCGAGAAGCTGGCCGGGACCATTCAGAACGACATTCTGAAGGAGTTCATGGTCCGCAACACCTACATCTATCCGCCGAAGCCGTCGATGCGGATCATCTCCGACATCTTCGCGTACACCTCACAGCGGATGCCCCGCTACAACTCCATCTCCATCTCCGGCTACCACATCCAGGAGGCCGGAGCCACGGCCGACCTGGAGCTGGCGTACACCCTCGCGGACGGAGTCGAGTACATCCGCGCCGGGCGGGAAGCCGGTCTGGACGTGGACGCGTTCGCGCCCCGGCTCTCCTTCTTCTGGGCGATCGGCATGAACTTCTTCATGGAGATCGCCAAGCTGCGCGCGGCCCGGCTGCTGTGGGCCAAGCTGGTCTCCCAGTTCGAGCCGAAGAACACCAAGTCCCTCTCCCTGCGCACGCATTCGCAGACCTCGGGCTGGTCGCTGACCGCGCAGGACGTGTTCAACAACGTCACGCGTACGGCCGTGGAGGCGATGGCGGCGACCCAGGGCCACACCCAGTCGCTGCACACCAACGCCCTCGACGAGGCGCTCGCCCTGCCGACCGACTTCTCGGCACGCATCGCCCGCAACACCCAGCTGCTCATCCAGCAGGAGTCCGGCACCACCCGGGTCATCGACCCGTGGGGCGGCAGCGCCTACGTGGAGAAGCTGACGTACGACCTCGCCCGCAAGGCCTGGGCGCACATCCAGGAGGTCGAGCAGGCGGGCGGCATGGCGCAGGCCATCGACGCCGGCATTCCCAAGCTGCGCGTGGAGGAGGCGGCGGCCCGCACCCAGGCCCGTATCGACTCCGGCCGTCAGCCGGTGATCGGCGTCAACAAGTACCGGGTGGAGAACGACGAGGCGATCGAGGTCCTCAAGGTCGACAACTCCTCCGTGCGCGCCCAGCAGATCGAGAAGCTGCGGCGGCTGCGTGCGGAGCGGGACGAGACCGCCTGCCGGGACGCGCTGGACGCGCTCACCCGGGCGGCCGACGGCGACGGCAACCTGCTGGAGCTGGCCGTGCGCGCGGCCCGCGCCAAAGCCACGGTCGGCGAGATCTCCGACGCCCTGGAGAAGGTGTACGGCCGCCACGCGAGCCAGATCCGTACGATCTCCGGCGTGTACCGCAACGAAGCAGGGGAGTCCCCGTCCGTGGACCGCACCCGTGCCCTGGTGGACGCCTTCGAGGAGGCCGAGGGGCGCCGGCCGCGCATCCTGGTCGCCAAGATGGGCCAGGACGGCCACGACCGCGGCCAGAAGGTCATCGCGACCGGCTTCGCCGACCTCGGCTTCGACGTCGACGTCGGCCCGCTGTTCCAGACCCCGGAGGAGGTCGCCCGCCAGGCGGTCGAGGCGGACGTCCACGTGGTCGGCGTGTCCTCGCTGGCCGCCGGTCACCTCACCCTCGTACCGGCGCTGCGCGAGAAGCTCGCCGAGGAGGGCCGCGAGGACATCATGGTCGTGGTCGGCGGTGTGATCCCGCCGCAGGACGTGCCGACGCTGCTGGAGATGGGCGCCGTGGCCGTGTTCGGGCCCGGGACGGTGATCCCGGACGCGGCGTACGACCTGGTGCAGCGGCTGTCGGCCGACCTCGGCCACGACCTCTGATCCGCATGGCAGCGATCGATCTCGACACGTATGTGAAGGGTGTGCTCGACGGGAAGCGGGCCCTGGTGGCCCGCGCCATCACGCTCGTCGAGTCCACCCGCCCCCAGCACCGGGCGCTGGCACAGGAGTTGCTCACCGAGCTGCTCCCGCACAGCGGCCGGGCGCGGCGGATCGGCATCAGCGGGGTGCCGGGCGTGGGCAAGTCGACGTTCATCGACGCGTTCGGCACGCTGCTGACCTCGCTGGGCCACCGGGTGGCCGTACTCGCCGTCGACCCGTCCTCCACCCGGACCGGCGGCTCGATCCTCGGCGACAAGACCCGCATGGAACGCCTGGCGGTGGACCCGAACGCCTTCGTACGCCCCTCCCCCAGCGCGGGCACGCTGGGCGGGGTCGCGAAGGCGACGCGCGAGTCGATGGTGGTCATGGAGGCGGCGGGCTACGACGTGATCCTCGTCGAGACCGTCGGCGTCGGCCAGTCCGAGACCGCGGTCGCCGACATGGTCGACTCCTTCCTGCTGCTCACGCTGGCCCGCACCGGCGACCAGCTCCAGGGCATCAAGAAGGGCGTCCTGGAACTGGCCGACGTCATCGCGGTCAACAAGGCGGACGGTCCGCACGAGCGTGACGCGCGCGCGGCGGCACGGGAGTTGGCGGGCGCGCTCAGGCTGATGCACGGCAAGGACGCGTTCTGGACTCCGCCGGTGCTGAGCTGCAGCGCCCGTGAGTCCACCGGTCTGGACGTGGTGTGGGAGCGGCTGGAACAGCACCGCACGCTCCTCGACTCCACCGGACGGCTCACCGCCAAGCGGCGGGACCAGCAGGTCGACTGGAGCTGGTCGATGGTCCGCGACGAACTCCTGGGCCGCCTGCACGCGCACCCCGCGGTACGCGCGGCCGCGCCCGCGCTCGAACAGCAGGTCAGGGACGGCACGTTGACGGCGACCCTGGCGGCGGAACGCATTCTGGCCGCGTTCGCGGAAGGGCCGGATTCCGCAGCCGACGCGTGAGTCGACGCCTGCCCCATGGGATCTTGGTACAGCGGCCGTGGACCGGATCCGGGGCCGCTGGACGATCGGGCGGGGGCGGGGCTGGTGGAGACGTTCGACCTGGGCAGGCTCACGGACTTCGACTTCGAGGCCGTGTGCAAGGACCTCTTCGAGCTGGAGTTCGGCGTCCGGCTGGAGATCTTCACCCCGGGACCGGACGGCGGCGTGGACCTCCGGCACCTCAAGGGTGACGACCCCGCCCTCGTCGTGCAGTGCAAGCACTTCCACCGGTCCGGCCGGGCCAAGCTGCTGGACCACATGCGGAAGGTGGAAGCCCCCAAGCTGGCCGGGCTCCGGCCGGGACGGTACGTCCTCGCCACCTCGGTGGAACTCAGCCGGTCCGCGAAGGACAAGCTCCACGCACTGCTGAGGCCGTTCGTCCGATCCCCCGGCGACATCTACGGCAAGGACGACATCGACGCGCTCCTGCGCAAGCACGAGCAGGTGGTCAAGCGGCACCTGAGGCTCTGGCTGACCAGCGCCTCGGTGCTGAACTCCCTTCTGTCCAAGAGCATCGTCACGCGCTCGCAGGACCTCGCCGAGCGAGTCGGCCACACCCTGCGGACGTACGCCGACAACGGGAGCCGTGACGCGGCGCTGCGGCTCCTCGAAGACCGGCACGTGTGTGTCGTCGCCGGAGCGCCGGGGGTGGGGAAGACCACGCTGAGCCATGTGCTGTGCGCCCACTACCTGAGCCAGGGTTACGAACTCGTGGAGATCTCCGAGGACGTGGAGGAGGCCAACGCCCTCTGGAACGCCGAGGTGCCCCAGATCTTCTACTACGACGACTTCCTGGGGCAGACCGCCATCGGCGAGAAACTGGGAAAGAACGAGGACGGCCGCCTCATCTCCCTGATGCAGCGGGTGGCGGGCACGCCCGGCAAGAGGTTCCTGCTCACCACACGGGAGTACATCCTGGCCCAGGCCAGGCAGCGCTACGAACGCCTCGACCGGCACCGCTTCGACCTGTTGACGTGCGTGCTCGACGTGGCCGACTACACCTACCGGGCGCGGGCCGCGATCCTCTACAACCACGTCGCCGCCTCCGGCCTCCCGGACCGGACCAAGTCGCTCTTCGCCTCGCGGGACGTCTACGCGCCCGTCGTCGGGCACGACAACTTCAATCCCCGCGTCATCGCCGCCACCCTGGCGGAGGCTGAGCTGCTCGGCATCGCCACGGACCGCGTCGCGGCCGAGCTGGTGGCGAACCTCGACGACCCGGGCCGGGTGTGGGACCACATCGTCAACCACCAGATCAGCGCGTCGGACGTGCTCGTCCTCAAGACGCTGCTCTCCTTCCTGGCCGCAGTCCGGTTGGACACGCTCGAGGACGTGTGGGTCAAGTCGGGAGGTTCGCTCAGGGAGCTGCGGCATTCTCTGAAGGTGCTGGACGGAACCATGGTCAGGACCGTTCGGACCGGCAGCCATGTCGTCCACTACGTCTTCGTGGAGTTCCACAACCCGTCGGTGCGGGACTACATGCGCGACTTCGTCTCCGGTGACCCCGACGACATGCGGGATTTCGTCAGCCGGATCGGGCTCTTCGAACAGATCGAGTCGCTGTGGTCCATGCTCTCGGCGCGCGGCGGGAAGCAGGTGCTCAAGACACTGAAGCGCTGCCTGCCGGAGCTGGAGGAGGCCGTGGAGAGGGCCTTCCGGGCGGAGACCGTCGTGACGATGGGCCACCACTCTGCAGACGATCCCGCTCACCGCGCCCTGGTCTGCCTGAAGTTCGGCACCGCCGTGGAGTCGGAACGCATTCACGACATCGGGTGGCGGAGCATCCGTGAAGAGGCCGTGATCGGCGAGGCATGGGACCAGGAGACGATCGAGGACATCCTCGTCTGGCTCGGGAATTCGAAGAACCCCCAGCACAATGCGTTCCGCTGGACCGCGATCGATCAGGCGGCGCAGTGGATCGCGGCCGTCGACCTGCCGAACTGGCAGTCCTTCACCCGGGCCCTGCAGTTCGCCGAACTGCTCACGGACTTCGGGGACACGGTCGACGACGCCCATCGGACCATCGTCGATCGCATGGACGACTACGCCGAGTGGGCGCTGGAGAGTTGGGCCGAACATGGTGAGGCGTCCCGCCACCCGGTGGGCGAGATGAAGGAGATCTTCCGTCACTACGAATCCGGGGAAGGCGACCGCGACCGGTTCGACGACGACCTCTACGACAAGGTGCGGGCACGCGTCGAGGCGGCAACCCCGCCCGGCTCGCCCCGCACCACCAGGAATCGCCCCCGGCGCACCCACCGGTCCGCCCCCACGAAGGAGGAGCTGGCCGAGGTCGCCGACATGATGTCGACGCTCGCCCCGGCCACCGGATCGCAGGGTCCGGCCCACACGTGAACGCTCACTGCCGGAGACCGCGTGGCGCGATGCGGAAGTCGAAGGCGTGCGTCCCGGGGTCGAGTGCCGTCGCCCCGCCGTCGACGGTGAGCACGGCGCCGTTGACGTACGACGCCGCCGGGGACAGCAGCCAGCTGATGGCCTCGGCGATCTCCCGCGGCTCACCGGGCCGTCCCATGGGCAGCAGCCTGGTCGCCTCCTCGTAGGCGGCCTCCACGCCCCCGTCTCCCAGGTCCGCCTCCTCGGCGAAGCGAGCCATGCGTCGGTCGGCCATCTCGGTCCGCACCCAGCTGGGGCACACGATGTTGGCACGCATCCCCTGCCGCCCGTAGTCGACGGCGACGGAACGGCAGAGCTGGAGCAGGGCCGCCTTGGAGGTGGCGTACGGCGCGTTGCTCGTGCCGTTGCGCAGTGCGGACACCGAGGCGACGCCGACGACCGCCCCTCCGCTCTCCAGCAGGTGCGGGATCGCCGCGCGCAGAAGGAGCAGCGGACCGGTGACGTTGGTGCGCATGACCTCGTCCCAGTCCGCGAGGGACAGGTCGCCTACGGCTCCCCCGCGCCCGATGCCCGCGTTGAGCACCAGCCCGTCGAGCCGCCCGTACGCGTCCAGAGCCGCCCGGACGAGGCCCTGGGCCGCTTCGGGATCGCCGGTGTCGGAGGGGTGCGCGAGGGCCCCGGTCTCGCGCTCGACCCGCCGCAGGGGTTCGGTCCGCCGGCCGGAGACGACCACCTGGTGGCCCTGCTCGCACAGCAGCCGGGCGGTGGCCTCCCCGATGCCCGTACCTCCGCCGGTCACGACGACAACACGCTTGTCCGACACCGCAGTTCAGTCCCTCCGTCGAGATCACCAAGCACGTTCGAGCCTAGGGCCTGTCCGGGCGGAGGCGGACGTCGGTCAGGTACGGCTAGACGACCAACAGCACGTCCCGGCACGAGTACCCGAGAGCCTTCGAGTAGACCTCCAGAGTCCACCGGCCCGGTTCGGCACGCAGTTCGGCGCGGAAGTCCCCGTCTCCGCACGGCTGCATCGCCTCGTCCGCCACCGGTCTGCCGTCCTCGCCGAGACGGCGGACCCGCAGCCCCATCGCGGCGTCGGCGTTCGTCGCCCACACCTCGAAGAGCTCTCCGGCCTGCGCGAAGTCGGGAAACTCGACACCGACGGGCTCCCCGGTGCTCAGCACCCCGGCCAGTTCGAGGCCGTCGCAGACGCGCCTGAGCTGCTTGAGGGCGTGAACGGAGTTGATGAGGTCCGCGTGCCTGTTGTCGAGCCACACGGTCCGACCGATGTCGGACCACTCTGGCGGGGTCTGGGCGACGTCCGCCACCGTGCCGTCGCCGCGAAGCCGCAGGCCGTGGTCTTCCGGATCACCGGAATCCGAGAAGTCCTGATGGAACTTCGGCCTGCCTCCCGCAGAGAGGGAGAGCGCCTGGTCGGTCCGGTGCTTGTCGCCGCCCAGAGCGACCAGCGTGCAGCGCCTCAGGCCGTGTACGGCGTCGTTCTCCTCGATGGCGTGCTGCACCTCCTGGAAGAAGGCGAAGGAGTCGTCGATCGTCCGCGTCTCCACGCCCTCGACCGGTTGCCCCTTCAGCCGGGACCTGCCCTCCTGACGGTCGACCACCACCCGGTAGGTGGGGATGAGCTGGCCGAGCGAGGGGTAGGTCGAGCAGACCTCGTGGATCCACTCGCGGAACGGGCTCGGCACCCACCGCACCCGGCCGGTCAGGAACCGCAACGCCTTGACGCTCCCCGAGAAGGGTGTGCCCAGTGTGGCGACCGACCGGGTCTGCTCCCATCCCCCGAGCACCTCGGTGTAGTACCGCACCACCAGACCGCCCATGGAACGGCACAGGAAGATCACCTTCGCCTCTTTGGCCCGCGGAAACCGCTCGGGGTCGGCCGTCTCCTGCCACCGGGTCAACCGTTCCTGGACGAAGCGCTTGAGCTTCTCGGCCGAATTGCGGTTGCTCAGGCGCCAGTCGTAGGCGAATTCCACGAATCTCTCCTGCTCGATGCCGAGCAGCTCACGGAGGTCCGGGCATTCCATGTTGGAGACCAGCCCCGGAAGAAGGCGCGGCCCGCGGATCACGCCGCCCACTTCCAGGGCGTGCGGCGGCTCCGGGTCCTCGTCCCCGAGGCCCTTGGGGAGTTTGAGCATGTCTCTCGTTCTCCCGGGCCGGAAGAGCCCGCTCATGGCCTCCGGGGTCAGGTCCCAGATGTCGGCTCCGTTCCGGGTCAGGGCCGTGCCCATGATGCCGGGTACGAGAACCACCAGATCGTCCTTCAAAGAACGCGCTCCCTGTCGCTTCGTGCGGACTCGACGTCTTTGCGTGCGGATTCGCCCGGCCAGGGCACGAACACCTGGTCGCAGCGAACGCTGTGCTGCGCGGTGCCCTGGATCATGAGGGTGATGCCACGGCCGTCGAAGGCCGAGTCCACGCCCGTCACGTCGTACCCTCGCGATTCCATGGGGGCCAGCGCCTTCTCCCGTCTGACGTCCCAGAGCCGGAGGCGGCCGGAGTTCCGGCTCCAGCCCACGAGCACAGGCCGCTGCTCCGGACCGGCCAGAAGGACGCCGTCGAGTGCTCCTCCGGGCTGCCGCGGCAGAACGGTCGGGACGGCGTACCCTCCGTCGCACTCGGCGTACTTCACCGTCTCCCCGGTGGTGAAGGCGATCAGCGGCACCGGCGTGTTCGTGCGCTGCAGCAGGCCCGTGGCCACTGCCTTCGCCTGGATGACGCTGACCGGCTGCGGCCTCGCGCCAGGCTCCGTGAGGTCCCAGACCCGGACCGCGTTGCCGCCCCAGGCCGACAGCCACGAGGGGCCCGAGGCAAGCCCCACCACCTCGAGCCGCTGTACGGCGCCTGCGGCTCCCATCCAGAACGTCTGCGCCTCGCTCCAGGTGCCGGGGTCCCGCATCTCGCGTTCCCAGGTGACCACGCTCTGCCCGAACGGCCACAGCAGCCGCAGCCGGCCGGTTCCGGTGGCCTGGAGAGCCAGGGAAGGCACCGGCCGATCCTCCGGTCCCGGCAGGGCGAAGCTCTCGGTATGCAGCAGTGTCAGTCCCGGCCCGAGCGTCCAGAGAAGAACCTGCCTGCGCCCGACCGCCGCGGTCAGCCAGCGGTCACCGACCCTCGTCGCGGCGAGCGCCTCCACCTTCGCGGGGTGCGCGAGGCGGAGCGCCTCGCCGGCCTGCCCCTCGAAGGAGTGCGGGCTCACCAGCACGTCGGGGCCCTGCGAGCGGCTCAGCAGCAGGGTTCCGTCGGGCCCTGGGTCCGTCACCCGCAGCCGTGTCCGGCCGGCCGCCCTCCCGCCGGTGCGAGGGACGTCCGCCGCTGCACCGTCCGCCGGCGGATCATGGGGCTCCCAGACACGGATCCGCGTCTCGTCCGCCACCGCCAGACGCCCTGTGCCCGAGGGGTCGAAGGCCAGGGACTGGTGATCGTGGTCGCAGGGCAACGAGACCTGTTCCGCGCCCCTCTCGTCCCAGACACGGACTGCCGCGTCCTCACCCACCGCTGTCAGCAGTCCACGCGGACCCCGTCCCACGGTCACGGCCCGCCCGGCGCTCGCGGGGCCGGGGCTGAACAGCGGGCGTGCCTCTCCCTGGAAGAGGTCGTCCATCCGCCAGGTGTGGAGTGCATGGCCGTCCAGCGCCCCGATCACCGCCCCGGGTCCGGCACCGTCCGGCAGGGCCAGTGCAGACACCGCGACGACCTGCTCGATGCCGTCCCCCAGCGACCGGACCCGATGCAACGGCTCCTTCATCGTCTTCCGGCCGGGCACCTCCCACACCTTCACCCCTGCGGCGCCCCCGGTGATCACCGCGGCCCTCTCACCCGCCACCAGGAGACAGACGCACAGGACCGGCACGCCGACGGTGTGCGTACGGAGTTCCTTCCGGGAGTACTCCATGGTGCTGTCCCACCGCCACAGCCAGACGCGGTCACCGTCGACCGTGGCGAGGAGGACCTCCCTGCCCCACCGCACCGAGTCGACCGCGCCGGGAGTCCCGCCCCAGTACAGCTCCTCCACCGGGTACCTGCCGTTGCCGTGCCACATCCGCACGCACAGGCGGTCCACCGTGGCGACCACCCGGCTGTCGCCCCGGCCCGACGCCGTCACGCCCCGCTGCCGCGGAGGGGCGGCCCAGGTGGCCGGCCCGGTGTCCCTGCCCCGGATCTCGTGTCCCTCCGCGGTCCACGACTTGACCTCACCGGCGCCCGAAGCGTGGATGATCCCGTCCCCGTGGGCCTCCCAGTGCACGGCGAGCGCCCCGCCCGACGGGGCGGGCCAGCTCCGGTGCAGCGGAAGCCGTACGGCGCTGCTCCACACGTCGTCCCAGAACACCGACGACGGCTTGGGCACGGCGGCGAGGAACTCCCGCGCGAACATGGCCAGCGCGGTGGCCCGGAGCATCGCCCATCTGCCCTCCTCCGCGTCGTGCCGGCGGAAATGGCCGGCGACGCTCAGGTAGAGCGCGCTGTGCGGGGTGGTCGGGAGCCGGGCGGCGACCAGGGGTTCGAGGATGTCGGGCGAGGCGGCCACGAGGAAGTGACAGTCGGTCACCAGCTCCTCGAGGAGGTCGTCCCCGCCCAGGGCGGCATGTGCGGTGAGGTGACGCTTCACGTACTGTTCCGCGGTCCGCCAGTCCTCACCGCGGCGCGGAGTCAGGGCCCGGTGGACCGCGCGGTGCTGTTCCCGCTGCCGCAGCTCGTCGCCGAGCAGATGGGCGCCGAAGCTGGGGTGGTGGAGGCGGTAGACCTCCTCGTCCACCTCGACGTCCTTCGCGATCGTCACGCCGGTGGCCCGGCGGATCACGTCACGCAGGTCCTGCTCCCCGTACTCCCGGCTCTCGGGAGCACGCACCGCGTTGGTCACGGCCAGCCACACCCTGGGCTGGGGCAGTCCGACTCCCTGGGCCAGCGCGAGAGCGGTCATGAAGTCCCGGACACGAGCGGTGTCCTGCGGGTCGAGGCGAGACAGCTCCTCGGCCAGCAGGGCGTCCAGGACGGACGTCCCCTGCCGTAACTCCCTGCGCACCTGCTCCGCGTCGGACGGCACCAGCCGCTTGGCCACGTGCCGTGCCCACAGGGTGGCCACGAGAAAGAGGCCGTTGCTGCCGGCCGCGATCTGCTTGGCGACGGCGCCGCGTTGCTGCGCGGCGTGCGGCTGTCCGTAGGGAGAGTTCCCTTCGGCGAGCAGCCGTTCGACGTGCCGGGCGATGTCCTGCTCGGTCTCGTCCTTGCGGTCCAGCTCCATCACGGTGGTGGTGTGCAACACGTCCAGCAGGGTCTCGGCGCGCAGCTCGCCCGGAAGACGGCGGCGGGCGTTCGGCCGGGTGGCGACCACCACCCGTACGCCCGGCAGGGCCGCCAGCGGGTTGAGCAGTCCGCGTGCGATGTCGAAGGAGTGCCCCGCGGCCGCCTCGTCGATCCCGTCGAACATCAGGGTGAGACTGCCCTTGCGCTCCGCCAGTGCCTCGACCTGCTGCACGAGGCTGTGCGGTGATCCGTGCTTGATCTGTGCCGTGTCCAGTCCGAGCG
The DNA here is from genome assembly GCF_053597295.1 of Streptomyces sp. NPDC001450. Lineage (NCBI taxonomy): Bacteria > Bacillati > Actinomycetota > Actinomycetes > Kitasatosporales > Streptomycetaceae > Streptomyces > Streptomyces sp. NPDC001450. The sequence continues at coordinate 12,865 of NZ_JBSFHY010000062.1, read as the reverse complement.
GTGTGAGGCCTCGTGCCAGCTCCTCGCAGAGCGTCGACAGCGTCCTGCCGCCGCAGTGGAGCGCGGCGTTGACCGAGCGGAGTTCGGGCAGCACCCGAGGACGCCGGTCCTCGGGCAGGGAGGCCACGAAGTGCTCGACGGTCAGGTGCGCCACATACGCCAGGAGCGTCGACTTGCCCGCGCCGGACGCTCCCGTCACCGTGAGCATCCCGGTTTCCCGGGTGCGCAGCCAGTCGACGAGGCCGGCGAGCACCCGATGTCGGGAGGCGAAGTCCCGCAGGTGCCAGCTCTCGCCCGAGCCGGAGAAGACCGGCAGTTCCTCGCCGGCGAGTTCCTTGCCGATCCATGACCGGTCGTCCTCCGGACGCAGCGCGGACCGCGCCCGCGGGGACCAGTGCGGGTTGGGCAGGAACCAGGCGCGCAGTGTCTGCGGCTCCTGCCAGAAGGGGACCTGTTCCCCGGTCCGGCTCCTGACCGCGCTCATCAGCTGCTGGAAGGGGACGAACTCGTTCTCGCGCTGGAAGATCCGTGCGCTGCCGTCGATGATCTGTTCCGGGGTCGACAGGACCTGCTCCAGGCAGTCGACCCAGTGTCCCTCCAGCGCCTCCTGCCGTGAGCCGGCGGTCGCGACGACGGCGAATCCGACCTCCGCGTCGTCGACGCCGGCTCTCAGCCGCGCGTCCTTGACGTGGTGGCTGACCTCGCGCACCGCTTCGCCGGAGAAGCAGGCGTCCAGGACGAGCAGGGTGTCCGTGGGGTCCTCGGCGAGCCAGGAGACGAGTTCCTCGGCCGAGACGGCCCGGCCGGGATCGAACTCCCCGTCCTCGTAGCTGTCTTCACAGGCGAGGTAGAAGGCACCCGACACGACTTCGCCGTGCCCGGTCCAGTAGAGGATCTTCCTGTCCACCGCCTGCTGCCTCAGACGCAGCACCAGGTCGCGGATCTGCTCGCGCCCTGCGGACGGTGCGGCTCCGCCGTCCCTCCCCGAGCTGCTCACACCCAGTGACGGAGCAGCAAAACCAAGGCGGGCGGCCTGTTCCACAAAGCGCGAGGCCGTTCTCCGCAGCTGCGTACGGTCCCTGACCCGCCGTGCGTCACCCCGGTACTTGTCGACAACGACTGAGGCGACCACACCGCCATGCTTCTGACCCCGGTCCAACCGAACTCCCCCTCCAAAGAGTTCAGCCACCCGTCCGCACCGCGCGGCAGGACGGTTTGTGGAAACCTGACGTCTCACACCTCACAAGGTGCGCCGCTCACGCTACTCGACATGGGGGAGAACTCGTGGAATCGCGCGACCGCATGGTGATCGGAAATCTCGTCACGGACTGTCATATCTTCGAGGGAGACGGCACCCGCCCGATCCCGAAGGAGAATGTGCAGATCATCTACGAGCCGGGGCTCCGCCGCGTGGAACTCCCCGTCGAGGTCCAGCGGTGGCGGGAGGACATCGAGGCCGAGATGCAGCGGCGGCAGGCGGCGGGTGAGCCGTACGCCTGGAACAACCCCCGTTTCGCCGTGGAGAGCATCATCACCTCGCGCAGCGACGAGACCGAAGAGCCCTTGGTGCGGATGAGTCTGTGCGACGCGGACTACTACGACTTCCTCGCCACGTCCGTCAACCTCGACGAGCCGCTGCGCGAGGGGGAGTCCGCCACCCTGCGCTCGCAGTACCTGGAGAACGCCGATCCGGTGACCGCACCCGCGTTCCTCTCCTGCAGCTTCGGCGTCAACGTGGCGGTGGAGACGGGACCCGACCGGAAGATGGTCTTCGCGCGGCGCAGCGTCAGCGTGGAGGGCCACAACAAGGTGCGCTGGAACTCCTCGGTCAACGAGGGACTCGCCGCCATCCACGACGTCCCGGAGGACGGCTCCCCCATCAGCCTGCACGCCGTGGCGCGCCGCGCGCTGCGGGAGGAGCTCGCCGTCCAGGACGAGGACGAGGTCGAGCTGGAACTGCTCGCCTTCGCTCTCGACGTGCGCAACCATCAGTGGGCGGCCTTCTACCGGGCCGTGCTCCCCGACCTGACGGCCGACACTCTCGTGGCCCGCCGGAGCCGTGGGATCGAGGACAAGTGGGAGCACGACCGGTTCGACTTCGTCCCGGCCGACCCCGACAGTGTGCTCGACTTCATCCTGCGGAAGCAGCCCGAGGAGTGGACCCCGTGCGGGCCCGCCCTCTTCTACCTGGCCCTGGTCCGCGCGGCGGTCATCGCCCGTGGCGGCAACCGGTCGGGCCGGCTGGACGTCGAAGCGGCCGAGCGCCGGGCGGTGGAACGGCTCGCGACGCCCGCCGCCCGTGAGTAACGCCGTTGCGCCGGGGGCGGCTCGTCAGAAGACGTTCCGCTCCCGGTGCTGGCGACGCAGCTCCAGGAACTTCGCGCGCACCTCGTCGGCCGGCATGCCGCCGCCGGCCTGGATTCTCAGGTCCGCCAGTGCGTCCCGGGACTCCATGAAGCCACGCCACTTCTGCTGAGGCTTCAGCCAGGTGTCCACGGCCGTCATCACCGCGACGACCAGCGCCAGCGCCGGCACCCAGTCGATCAGCCAACTCCCGTGGCCGCCTCCGAGGTTCTGGTCGGCCGCCACGATCGCGCTGGCGATGATGAGCAGGATGCGGCTGAGGTAGTAGGTGACCCCGTAGTTGAAGGTGGCGATCCGCCACCTGCGCATCTCCCTGTCCATCTCCTTGACGAGGGGCTCGGGCAGGGGCTCGGCCGCTGCCCGCTGCCCGGCTTCCGCCACGGTCTCCACGACGTCCTCGGCCATGCGTCCCCCTGCCCTCTCCATGTCACCGCGCGAACAGGCCCATTCTCACCGACGGTGCGAGGGCTGGTGCCGGTGCCCGGCTCAGTGCTCAGCCGTGGCCGCGGGGTGGGTGAGCGGCCCGGGTGGGGCGATGTCGAGGAGGGCTACGTAGCGGGCGAGTTGGACGGAGGCGTTGAGCATCGCGACGCCTCGGACGGTGAGGCGTCGCCGCCAGTCGTCGAGGGCGGCGGACAGTGCCTGGGTGCCGCCGGCGGTGCGGATCTGCTGGACCACCGTGGCGATCTGGTCCAGCTGATAGCCGCCGCGTCTGAGGAGGTGCGCCAGTTCCGCGTCGCGGACGTCGGGGGCACCGTACGTGCGGTGGCCGGTGACCGGCGCGCGGCCGGGGACGAGGATGGCCGCCGCTTCCCAGTTGCGGAGGGTCGCCGCGGTGACCCCCAGGCGATGGGCCAGTTCGCCGATGCTGAAGGTCTCGCTGCTCACCGGTACGTGCGCGGCGGTGTCGGGGCCGGTGGTCAGGTGCGCGACGGCCTGTCCGACGGCGTCCAGTGTTCCCCGGTCGCGCAGCAGTTGGGCATGACTGCGGTCGACGGCCGTGAGCGCGGCGTCGAGTTCGCCCGTGTTGAGCGCCCGCATGATCTGCCCGCTCACGGCGTAGCCGTGCGCCGGGATGAGCGCCAGATAGGCGCGCAGGGCCGCCGCGTGCCCCTCGGTGTAGACCCGGTAGCCGGACGGGGTGCGCTCGGCGAGCGGGATGCATCCGTCCCGCTCGTAGTTGCGGACCGCCTGGGTCGAGATGCCGTGCTCACGCGCCAGGTCGGTGGGACGCAGGTAATCCATGGATTGAGACTTTAGCGCACTATTCCTGCAGCTTTTCATTCAAAGTTTCAATCGGGATTGCAGGTATACGCTTGAGCATCAGGAGCAGGGAAGTTCGGGAATCGCCACAGCTCGGAAAGGAAATCCGGTATATGCCGGCAGCGATCGAAGTGGCTGGACTGTGCAAGAGCTTCGGCTCGGTGATGGCACTCGACCACCTTGAACTCACCGTGCCGGCGGGCACCGTACACGGTCTGCTCGGCCCCAACGGCGCGGGCAAGACGACCACCGTCCGCCTCCTGAGCACCCTGATCAGCCCGGACGACGGGACGGCCGAGGTGTTCGGCATCGATGTGCGCAGCGACCCGCGAAGAGTACGGGCCGTCATCGGACTCACCGGGCAGTACGCCGCCGTGGACCAGTTACTGACCGGGCGCGAGAACCTGCACATGATCGGCAGACTGTTCCGGCTGTCCAGGTCCGACAGCAGGGCACGGGCGAGCGAGCTGCTGGAGCGCTTCGACCTGTGCCAAGCGGCCGACCGGCAGACGAAGACGTACTCGGGCGGAATGCGCCGCCGGCTCGACCTCGCCGCGAGCCTCATGGCACGGCCCGGACTCATCTTCCTCGACGAGCCGACCACCGGCCTGGACCCGCGCAGCCGCATGGCGGTGTGGCAGATGGTGCGCGAACTGGTCGCGGAGGGCACGACCGTGCTGCTCACGACGCAGTACCTGGAGGAGGCGGACCAGCTCGCCGACTCGCTGTCGGTGATCGACCAGGGCAAGGTCATCGCCGGCGGCACGCCGGACGAGCTGAAGGCGCAGGTGGGCCAGGACTGGGTCGACATCACCCTCATCGACGGCGCCGCCCTCGACGAGACCACGAGACTCCTGCGGGAGCGGCTGGGCACCGACCCGATCGCCGACCCGGAGACCCTGGTGGTCCGCGCGCCGCTGGCCGACGGCGGCACGCTGCCCGATCTCCTGCATCTGCTCAAGGCCTCCGGTGTCGCGATCGGCAACGTGGCGCTTTGCCGCCCCACGCTCGACGACGTGTTCCTCGCCGTGACCGGTCATTCCGCCGAACACAGGACCGACAAGCAGAACAGCGGGAAGGACAACGAGCGGTCATGACGTCCACGGCCCTGACCTTGCAGAGCGGCAAGGCCGACACGAAGCCGCACGGCAAGGTCTCCTGGTGGTTGTCCGATGTGTGGGAGATGACGCTGCGGAACGTCCGGCACACTCTGCGCAGCCCCGAGCTGGTGAGCTTCTCGCTCCTCCAACCGGTCATGTTCATCCTGCTGTTCACGTACGTCTTCGGTGGCGCGATCAACATCGGGGGCGGACGTTACGCCCAGTTCCTGCTCCCCGGCATCTTCGTCCAGATGGCGCTCTACGGTTCGGCCGCCGGCACCACCATCGGCATCGCCACGGAGATGCGTGAGGGTCTGATGGACCGCTTCCGTTCGATGCCGATGAGCCGCTCCGCCGTGCTCGTCGGCCGGACGGTGTCGGAGATCTTCCGCAACGCCGTCACCGTGGCCGTGACGGTGCTCATCGGCCTGCTCGTCGGATTCCGCTTCCTGGGCGGATTCCTTCCGGCGCTGGGCGGCATGCTGCTGTTGCTGCTGTTCGGCTACGCGGTGTCCTGGTTCGGCGCCTTCATCGGCCTGTCGGTACCCAACGCGGAGGCCGCCCAGGCGGCCGGTGCCGTGTGGATCTTCCCGTTCACTCTGATCTCCTCGGCGTTCGTGCCGACCAGCACGATGCCGGGATGGCTCCAGGCCTATGCCGCCCACAGCCCCATGACCGCGGCCGTCAACGCGCTGCGCGCGCTGTTCAGCGGCGGCCCGGCCGGCGGCTACGTCCTGCAGACGGTCGCGTGGTCGATCGGCCTGATCGTGGTCTTCGCCCCGCTCTCTGTGCGCAAGTACGCGTCAAGCTCCCGCTGACCCGCCCCCCTGCTTGATCGAGGGTTTGAGACTTCCCGGCACAACTGAGCTCGCTTGATGGGCCAGGCCATCGAGAAGTCTCAACCGGTCTTGCAATGGTTCAATTGAGACACATGAGAAAGAACCTGCACGACCTCACCGTGGCCTCATGTGACCTGCTGGCGCTCGGTGAGCCGACCCACCAGGAGCCCGCCTTCGGGTGGGTCCGCAACGAGCTGTTCGTCCAGCTGGTCGACCGCGGCTTCCGGTCGATCGCCCTGGAGACCGACCGTGTGGCCGCGCTGGGCGTGAACGACTTCGTCCAGGGGGGAGCCGGAAGCCTCGACGCGGTCATGCGCGAGGGCTTCTCCCACGGCTTCGGGAACCAGGAGCCCAACCGGCGGCTGATCGCCTGGATGCGCGCCTACAACCAGAACCGGCCGCCCGAGGAGCGCCTGGCGTTCCACGGCTTCGACACCCCGACGGAGAACCACAGCGCCCCCAGCCCGCGGCGCTATCTCGAGCACACCCGCGACTACCTGCAACTCGGCGTCGACCTCGCGGAACTGCTCGGCGACGACGAGAGCTGGAGCCGCACGGAGGCGGTCATGGACCCGGCCATGTCGCTCGGCGCCACGGCCGAGGCCGAGCAGGCGCGTTCGATCGCCGACGCCATGCTCACCCTGCTCCACGCACGCGAGCCGGAGCCGGCCGCGGCGGACGCGCACGCCGAGTGGCTCAGGGCCAGGACGCATCTGACCGCCGGCATCGGCCTGCTGCGCTATCACAAGCAGTGCGCGCAGAGCCTCGAACACGCCGCACGGATCTCCCGCCTGCTCGCCACCCGGGACTCGCTCATCGCCCAGAGCCTCCTCGACGTCCGCAGGGCCGAGGCACGGCGGGGCCCGACCCTGGTCTTCGGCCACAACCTCCACTTCCAGCGCGACCCGAGCAGCTGGTGCCAGGCGGACCTGGACCTCAACTGGCACGGTGCCGGCACCGTCCTGGGGCCCCTGATGGGCGAGCAGTACGGCTTCGTCGCCGGCAGCCTGGGCCGCAGCGAGGCTCTCGGGCTCCTGGACCCCGAGCCCGACACCTACGAGGGCCTGCTGCAGAGCGGTACCAACGCCTGGGATCTGGCAACGGACGTCACGGACGCTCCCGCCCGCACGCGGACCGACATCGCACCGCAGCAGGGCTACCGCCCGCTCGACCGGACGATCCTCGAGGGAGCCGACGCGGTCCTGCACATCAGCGACGGCACGGCCGCCGCCCAGCAGTCGCAGGACGCACTCCTGCCCGCGCTGGCGGTCACTTCGTGATCGGTCACGGCACCGGGCCGACGGATCCGTCGGGGCGTTGGCCGGCACCTGGGTGATGTTCTCCGGCTCGACACCGCGTGGCCCGACTGCGGCACGCGGTGTCGTAGCTGCGCACGCCCTCAGGCGGCCGCGTTCTCCAGTACATAGCCGCGTCCCCACGCGGTCCGGATGACCAGGTGGATCGGGGACAGGCGGCGGCGGAGCCGCATGATGTGCAGGTCGAGCGAGTTTCTCGTGGGCATCGGCACCCGGTCGGCGAGCCGCTGCGTGAGTTCGTGCCGGTACACGACCTCACCGAAGTGCTCGATCAGCAGCTCCATCAATTCGGTCTGCGCATTCGAAATGGTGATCGAGTGCGGTCCGAAACACAGCGTTCCGGCCGAATCCAGAGTCGGAACCTGGCGGCTGTCGAGCCGGTTCTGTAACGCCCTGACACGGGCGTCCAAATCCTCTCGGGATATGGGCGCACGCACCCAGTCCTCGAACGGGTCGTTGCACACGGGAGGGTGTGCACCTCCCTCTACGACGAGAAGACGGGGCACCCCCTCCCTCCTACATCGATTCCGCAGGTCCGTTTGTGCCGGCCATCGGACGAACATCACGTCGCTGTTTGTGCCAGCCACAGCACAAGCCTCCCCGTTGACGCTCATGGATTGGTCAGGTCCATGCCTCTATGCCATGTTAGGTTGTTCGGCCTGCAACCGGGAGGCGGTACCGAACCGTTCCGGCCCGCCCCGAGCGTGCGCCTTTCACCACGGCGCGCGACCTACCGGTTCATCGCCTCCCGGAGACTGCGGGGCCGCATGTCGGTCCAGCTCTCCTCCACGTAGGCGACGCTCTCCGCCCGTCCCGCCGGACCGAAGACAACGCGCCAGCCGGCCGGCACCTCGGAAAAGGCGGGCCACAGCGAGTGCTGGTCCTCGTCGTTGACCAGCACGTAGAACTGGCCATTCTCGTCGTCGAACGGGTTGATACTCACCCTAATCCTCCAGATCTCGTTCCAACGGTCAAGGGTTTGGCCCAGATCATCGCGCTGCGCGCAGAATCTGGTTGATGACACGACAGATTTCAGCCGCGTTACGCGGCCAGTACATTTCGTTGTGAGCGCAAGGGATGTCAAAGCGCTGGATTCGGCCGTCGACGAACTCCTGCCACAGCACCTCGAGTTCCTCCTCCAGCTGCCGCTTGTCGTGTGTCTCCGGGTCGAGGAGTGCATTGAAGAAGACGACATCGCCGTGGTACCGCGGCGAGGTGAACCGGCGCATCTGATCCATCTCACCGACGAAGATGGACGAGGCCGTGGCGACCAGGGCCGGGTATTCCTCCATTCCGGCCAGATGGCCCATGTAATTGGCCAGGAATCGGCGCACCATGACCTCGTCGAGGGCTTCGAGATCGGCGAAGTGACTGGAGGGCGCGGCGTCCAGCAACGCCAGGAGCGCCACCTCGTGTCCGCGGCGCTGCAGTTCCGCCGCCATGGCGTGGGCCAGGGTGCCGCCGAAGGACCAGCCCAGCAGGTGGTAGGGGCCGCTCGGCTGGACCTCCAGCACCTGCCCGACGTAGTCCTCGATCATCTCCTCGATGGAGTCCGCCGGCGGCGTGGCTGCGTCGAAGCCGCGCGCCTGGATGCCGTAGAGCGGCCAGGACGGGTCGATGTGCCGGGCGAAGCCCAGGTAGGGCCAGCTCAGCCCGCCGCCCGGGTGCAGCCACCACAGCGGGGGCTGCTCCCCCTCGGTGCGGATCGGCAGCAGCACGGCGAACGGGTCCTCGAAGCCCACCTGTGTGTCCGCGGACAGCTGCGCCGCCAGCTCGGCCACCGTGGGGTACTGGAACACCGTCCGGATCGGCACGTCCAGGCCCAGCTTCTCGTGGATCTGCCAGACCAGGCGGGTCAGCCGCAGGGAATGGCCGCCGCAGGCGAAGAAGTCGTCGTCGATGCCGATCCGGTCCAGGCCGAGCACCTCGGCGAAGAGTCCGGCGAGTTCCTGCTCGCGCGGTGTGCGCGGCGCACGGTAGTCACCGCCGGTCGGGTCGGGCTCGGGCAGCGCGGCGCGGTCCACCTTCCCGTTCTCGGTGAGCGGCAGCCGGTCGAGGACGACGATCTCGCTGGGCATCATGAACTGCGGCAGCCGGCCCGCGAGTTCCTCCCGCAGGCGCGAAGGCAGCCGGGACACGCGGCGGGACACCGCGGGCACGTTCACCAGGCGGGACGAGGGGGCGTCGGCCGGCCGGTACACGCCGTCGCAGCACAGGGCGTCGACGTCGGGCAGGACGACCGCCTCGAAGCAGTCCGCCGCCTGGGCCGACCAGGTGCAGTACACGGCGAGCCCCCGTGCCGCCCCCCACGTCTCCAGCTCGGCGGGGTCGAGCGTGCCCCCCGTCTCGACCGGGGCACCCCACTCGGCGGCCTCGCCGGCCAGCCTGGCGTTCGGAACGCGTGTCAGGCGCAGTTGGCCGCCGTGCCGGGCCAGCGCGGTCTCCACATCGGCCAGTTCACGCACGTCGGCCCCCCAGACCGCCGTGGGCAGGTCCGCGAGGTGCAGCGCGCTGGTGGGCTCCTTGTGCAGCACGACCTCGTAGCGGTGGCGGGTCAGCTCGTTGTGGTGAGCGCCCTGTTTGAGGCGGATGTCGGCGGCGACGGCCTCCGGACGTGCCACGGCCCAGCGGGTGAAGTAGCCCGGGTCGACGACCAGTTCCTTCTCGCCCAGCACCGCGCGTTCCACGGCGGCCTGCACGGCGGCCGGGCCGTCGTCCGGCTGCCGGGAACGGTGGACCGCGGCGCTGAACATCCGCAGGGTGCGGTAGTTGCGGACGTCGCCGATCACGATGCGTCCGCCGGGCGCGAGGCGGTCCATCGCGAGGTCGAGTACCCGGGTGAGGTAGTCGGCGTCCGGGAAGTACTGCACGACCGAGTTGAGGATCACGGTGTCGAAGAACCCGGCCGGCAGGCCGTCCGGGTCGTCGGCGGGCCGGCAGCGCAGGGTCACCTTGTCCGCCAGCCGCCGGTCGGCCCCGACCTGGGCCCGCAGCCGCTCGATGACGGGTGCCGAGAAGTCGGTGCCCCAGTACTCCTCGGCCTCCGGCGCCAGCGGCCCCAGCAGCAGGCCCGAGCCGACGCCGATCTCCAGCACCCGGCGCGGCCGCAGGGCGCGCACCCGCCCGAGCACGGCCTCGCGCCAGGCCCGCATCTCGGGCAGCGGGATGGCCTGTCCGGTGTAGGAGCTGTTCCACCCGGTGAAGTCCTCGCCGACCCCGCTCGGGTCCACCGCCGTCCCGCCGTACATCTCGTCGTAGATCTCACGCCACTCCCCGACCTGCTCGACCGCGTCACGGCCGGTGGAGGCGGACTCGTCGGGCACCACGTAGGCGACCATGCTGCGTTCACCGAGGCGGTCCCGGCGTACGGCGACCACCGCGTGCGCCACGCCCTCGCGCTCACGCAGCACCGCTTCGAGTTCGCCCGGTTCCACGCGGAACCCGCGCAGCTTGATCTGGTCGTCGGCCCGGCTCACGTACTGAAGGCTCCCGGCCGTGTTCCAGCGCACCAGGTCGCCGGTGCGGTACATGCGCGCCCCGGGCGGCCCGAACGGGTCGGCGACGAACCGCTCACCGGTCAGGCCAGGACGGCCCGCGTACCCGAGGGCCACTCCGTCGCCCCCGACGTACAGCTCCCCGACGACACCGGGCGGCACCGGCCGCAGCCGGTCGTCCAGGACCAGCAGCCGGCTGCCGTCCATGGGTTCTCCGATGGGCAGCGGGTCGGTGCACCGGTCCACCGAGGACACCCGGTACCGGGCGGCGAACGTGGTGGTCTCCGTCGGGCCGTACCCGTTGACCACGGTGAGGCCGGGACAGGCGTCGAGGACCCGGCGGACGGCGGTCGGCGAGAGCACGTCACCGCCCGCCCACACTTCGGCGACGTTCGTGAAGCACTCCGGGTGCTGCTCGGCCATCACGGCGAACAGCCCGGCGGTCAGCCACAGTCCGGTCACCGCCCGCTCGGCGACGACACGGGCCAGTTCCGCGGTGTCCGGCCGTCCGGCGCGGGCCACCACGGCGGTGCCGCCGCCGAGCAGCGGCACCCACAGCTCGTAGGTGGCCGCGTCGAACGTGTGCGGCGAGTGGACCAGGACACGGCGGTGGGCACCGGTGGCCCAGCAGCCGTCGAGCGCGAGGTCGACCACGTTCCGGTGGGTCACCTCCACACCCTTGGGGCGGCCGGTGGAGCCGGACGTGTACATCACGTACGCGACACTGCGCTCCCCCACGCCGTCGGCATCGAGCGGCGAGTCCGGACACCCGTCGACGTCCTCCTCGGCGAGACCCTCGTCCACGGTGACGGCTGGAGCGAGGTCGGCGAGCATGAACTCGGTGCGCTCGGGTGGATGGGTGGGGTCGATCGGCACGTAGGCGGCGCCGGTCTTCAGCACGCCGAGGATCGCCGCGACCAGCAGAGGCGAGCGTTCGAGCACGAGGGCCACCCGGGTGTTCGGGCGGGCGCCGCGGGCCCGGAGGTGGTGGGCGACGCGGTTGGACCAGCGGTCCAGTTCCGCGTAGGTCCAGCTGTGCGTGCCGTCCGCGCAGACCAGCGCGATCGCGTCCGGGTTCGCGGCGGCCGTGGCGGAGAACCGCTCGTGAACGGTGCCGGCCTCGAACGCTGCGTCCCGGCCCTGACCACCCCACCGGTCCAGCGCCACGCGCTCGCCCTCGGCCAGGATGTCCACGGCCCCGATGGACGTCTCCGGTGCGATGACCACCTGGCGCAGGAAGTGCAGCCAGCGGTCGAGCATCGTGGTGATCGTGCCGGCGTCGAACAGTTCGGTCGCGTACTCGGCGAAGCCCTCGATCCGGGCCGGCCCGTCGTCGTCCCGTTCGGTGAGGCTGATGAACAGGTCGAAGCGCGAGGTGCCCATGCTGAAGGGTTCCTCGGACACCGCCAGGCCCGGCAGGGCGAACTCGGGCCGCGCGTTGTTCTGCAGTGCCAGACACACCTGGAAGAGCGGGTGGTGTGCCGGCGACCGCACCGGGTTCAGGACCTCGACCAGGTGCTCGAACGGGATGTCCTGGTGGTCGTAGGCGGCGAGGCTCGTCTCGCGTACCCGGCGGACGAGTTCGGCGAAGCCGGGGTCGCCGGAGGTGTCCGCGCGCAGCACCCAGGTGTTGACGAAGAAGCCGACCAGCCGGTTGAGCGCCTCGTCGGTGCGTCCGGCGATGGGCGAACCGATCGGCACGTCCGTGCCCACGCCCAGCCGGGTGAGCATCGCGGCCAGCCCCGCCTGCAGCACCATCGACACCGTGGCGCCGGTCTCCTGTGCCAACCGCTGGACACCCTCGGTGAGTTGCTCGTCGAGTGCGAGCGGCACCAGGTCGCCGGCGTACGACGCCACAGCGGGCCGTGACCGGTCGGTGGGCAGGTCGACGGTCTCCGGCAGGCCGGCCAGGTGGTTCGTCCAGTAGTCCAGCTGACGCCGGTACAGGCTGTCCGGGGCGTCACTGTCCCCGAGCAGGTTCCGCTGCCACAGGGTGTAGTCCGCGTACTGCACCGCGAGCGGCTCCCACTCCGGGGTCCGGCCGTCACGGCGGGCCTCGTAGGCCGTGGTCAGGTCCTGAGCGAGCGGGAGAGCCGACCAGCCGTCCGCCGCGATGTGGTGGGCGCCGATCAGGAACACCGACTCCAGCGCGCTGATCCGGAAGAGCCAGGACCGGAACGGGATCTCACCGGCCAGGTCGAACGGCAGGCGCGCCGCCTCCCGCAGCGCGTCGGGGAGTTCGGCCTCGGTGACCTCGCGTTCCTCCCAGGGCACCTGGATCGCGGTCGGCTCCAGGATCTGCTGGTACGGCTGCCCGGCATCCTCGCCGAAGACGGTGCGCAGCGACTCGTGCCGCACCACGACGTCGTGCACGGCCTGGCGGAGCGCGGCCGTGTCGAGGTCACCGCGCATCCGCAGCGCCAGCGAGACGTTGTACGTCGCCGACGGACCCTCGAACCGGTGGATGAACCACAGCCGCTGCTGCGCGA
>NZ_JBSFHY010000061.1:0-41371 GCF_053597295.1 Streptomyces sp. NPDC001450 | reverse complement strand
GGGAGGCGACGCGGAGCGTCGGCGAGTGACGACAACGCCGCAGATGTGCGTGCCAGGCCCCGCGGCACCGGGATGATCCGAACGACACCCCCTAGGGCCTGTCCGACCGGGCGCGGGCGGACGTGCCCGACCTCAGTCGGCCGTCCACTCCCGGTACGGTATGCGCGCCGCTTCCCGTACCTCTCCGACCGTGCTCCACTCGTTCCCGCCCAACCGGGCCAGGGGGCACAGCAGTCCGATGTCCGGCCGGCCGTCCACCAGGACGTCCTCGCTGACGGCCGCGTGCACGACCTGGCCGAACACCACCGTCGAGTTGCCGAGCCGCAGCGTCGAGTGCAGCGTGCACTCGAGCGCGACCGGAGAGGCGGCCACCCGTGGCGGCCTCACCCGCAGCGACGGCTCGGGCCGGATGCCCACCGCGTCGAACTCGCCCTCGTGCCGGGGAAAGTCGGTCGCGGTCGCGTTGATCTGCGCGAAGAGCGGCTCGGGAGCGAAGTTGACGACGAACTCCCCGGTCTCCTCGACGTTGCGCAGCGAGTCCTTCCGGCCGACGGAGGTGAACTGGACGATGGGCGGAGCCGTGCAGGCCACGGTGAAGAACGAGTGCGGGGCCAGGTTCGCCGTCCTGCCGTCCGCGGTCAGGGTCGAGACCCACGCGATCGGCCGGGGCACGACCACCGCGGTGAGCAGTTGGTAGAACGCTCTCGGGTCCAGGGACCGGGGTGAGTAGTCGACGCGCATGGCAGCACGCTATGTCCAACCGGGGACCGTCGGCAGCACCCGCTCGGCGACGCGGAGCAGTGCCGTGTCGTCCGGCGGTACGTCGTCCTGGCGCCAGATGGCGACCTCGAACGAGCCGCCCCCGTCCTTGGCGTCACGGGCCACCAGCAGATGACGGGCGATGCCACCCGGGCCGGTGCCGATCTTGCCGCCGGCGAGGTTGATCTTGAGGCCGATGGTCTGGCCCGAGTACAGGACGGCTGGGTGACCGAGGACCGTCTTCGACTCCGCGGACCTGCCGAGGAGTCCGGAGAACTCGCCGACCCGCATATCGTCGTCCGACGCCCACAGCTTCACGGAGTACGTCTTGAGCGAGACCTCCGCATTGGGTGAGGGGGTCTCCTTGCCGTCGGCGTCCTTGAACGAACTCTCAGACCCGTCGGCGGTCTCGGCCTGTTCCTGCGGTGTGCCGAGGAGCGTGGGCAGGTCCGATCGGTTCAGCGCCTTGCACAGCTGTTTCGCGGACACGCGCTTGGACACCGGTTCGTCGTCGTACGAGCACGTGGCCGGTCCCGGGTCCGAGGAGCCCTGCAGTGCCGTCTGCGCGAGCAGGACTCCCGGCACCCCCAAGACCAGCACCGCCACGAGCGCCTGGACCCAGGGTCTGCGGTCCTTCTCGGACGCGGGATCGTCGACGTCAACCATGTTCCCCCACCTCAGTCGTTCCCCCGACAAACGCTGGACGAGCCTATGCGGTGATCGTCAACGCGGGCATCCCCGATTTCGCGGGCCCCGTCAGTCGACCGGCCAGGTGTGGACCGGGGCGTTGAGGTGCATGAAGTCGATGTACAGCTCGGTCATCCGCCGCAGGGCCTCATGGCGGCCCGCGTGCGTGGTGGCGTCGATGCGGTGGAGCATCTCCTTCTGCCACACGGCCCCGTTGCGGGCCGTGACACAGCGCTGCTCGATGATGCCGAGCAGCGGCTCCCGCCAGGCCGCGTCCATGCCGGACAGCTCCAGCCCGCGGTGCGCCAGCGGCAGCAGCCGCCGCAGGACCAGTTCGGGCACCGGCAGTTCGCCCGTGCCGGGCCAGTACAGCAGCGCCTCGATGCCGTGCCGGGCCGCCGTGTGGAGGTTCTCCTCGGCCGCGGAGAAGGACATCCGCGACCACACCGGGCGGTCCTCCTCCACCAGGGCGCGGGTGAGCCCGTAGTAGAAGGCGCCGTTGGCGAGCGTGTCGGCGACGGTCGGTCCGGCGGGCAGCACCCGGTTCTCCACCCGGACGTGCGGCTTGTCGTGGGCGACGGCGTAGACGGGCCGGTTCCAGCGGTAGATCGTGCCGTTGTGCAGGGTGAGTTCGGAGAGTTCGGGTATGTCCCCGCGGTCCAGCGTCTCCCTGGGGTCCTGCTCGTCGCACAGGGGCAACAGGGCCGGGAAGTAGCGCAGGTTCTCCTCGAAGAGGTCGAAGACGCTGTTGATCCACCGCTCCCCGAACCACACCCGCGGCCGTACCCCCTGGATCTTGATCTCCTCCGGGCGGGTGTCGGTCGCCTGCTCGAACAGCGGGATACGGGTCTCGTGCCACAGCTCCCTGCCGAACAGGAACGGCGAGTTGGCCGACAGCGCGACCTGGACCCCGGCGATGGCCTGCGCCGCGTTCCAGTAGTCGGCGAACGTCTCCGGGGACACCTGCAGATGGAACTGGGTGCTGGTGCACGCGGCCTCCGGAGTGATGGTGTCCGCGTAGGTCCGCAGCCGGTCGACGCCGTCCACCTCGATGCGCAGGTCCTCGCCCCGGGCCGCGAAGATCTGATCGTTGATCAGCCGGTAGCGCGGGTTCTCCGACAGGGACTCCTCGCCGATGTCCTCCTGGCGCAGGGTGGGCAGGATGCCGACCATGACCAGCCGGGCGCCCACCGAGCCGGCCCGCTCGTCGGCGTGGTTCAGCGCGGCGCGGATCTCCGACTCCCAGGCGTCGGGTCCGCCCGTCGTCAGCCCGCGGGGCGGGACATTGATCTCGAGGTTGAACCGGCCCAGTTCCGTCGACCAGGCGGGGTCCGCTATCGCCTCCAGCACATCGGTGTTGCGCATCGCGGGCTCGGCCCGGTCGTCGACCAGGTTCAGCTCGATCTCCAGTCCGACCTGTGGTCGCTCGGACTCGAAGCGTGCGTCGCGGAGCATCTGCGCGAAGGCGTCGAGGCACTCCTGCATCTTGATCCGGTACCGGCGGCGGTCCTCGCGGGTGAAGACGAGCGCCGGGACGTCCCGTCCCATCGGCCCTCCTGGGTTCCGCTCCTCGGACACCTCTCCACCCAGAGTCCCACCGACGGCCGAACCCCACCAAGCGGATGGAGCGGCAGCGCCCTCTAGGCCCTGTCGTCAAATTCCCGACGTCCGCCGCGGGGCAGGCGGGAATTTGACGACAGGGCCTAGAGGGCGCGTGCGACGAGCAGGGCCACGTCGTCGTGGTCGTCGGGATGGCGCAGGCCGTACAGCAGGAGGTCGCAGGTCTCCTCGAGCGGCCGGCCGGGCTCGTCGAGGAAGCCGAGGAGGACGGAGAGGCGGTCGTCGATGGGGTGCTGCCGGGTCTCCACGAGGCCGTCGGTGTACAGCACCAGCAGGTCGCCGGGGACCAGTTCGGTCGTCGTGGTCTCGAACGGGATGCCGCCGACACCGAGCGGAGCCGCAGCGGGCAGGTCGAGGTACACGGGCGCCTGACCGGGCCGCGCCAGGGCGGGCGGCATGTGGCCCGCGTTGGCGATCGTGCACTGCCTGGTGCGGGGGTCGTAGACGATGTACAGGCAGGTGACGATGTAGTGCTCCAGATCGCACGTGATCTTGTCCAGGTGCTGGAGCACCGCGCCAGGAGCGAGGTCCAGGTCCGCGTACGCACAGGTGGCGGTGCGCAGCCGGCCCATGGTGGCGGCCGCGTCGATGCCGTTGCCCATGACGTCGCCCACCACCAGGGCGGTCTTGTCGTCGGACAGCGGGATGACGTCGTACCAGTCGCCGCCGACCTCGCTCGTGGCCTGCGCGGGCTGGTAGCGGGAGGCGAGTTCCAGGCCCGTGTGGTGCGGCGAGTGGTCGGGCAGCAGGCTGCGCTGGAGGGTGAGCGCGGTGTTGCGCACGCTCTGGAACCAGCGGGCGTTGTCGATGGCGACGGCGGCACGGCTGGCCAGCTCGCCGGCCAGGATGACGTCGTCCTCGTCGAAGGGCAGCGGGTTGCGGGTGCGCTTGAGGTCGAGGGCGCCGAGCACCTCGCCGTGCGCGATCAGCGGCACGGCGAGATACGAGTGCACGCCGGCCCGGGCCAGGAGCGCCCCGCCCTCGGGGTCCCGGGCGATCTGCCGCAGATCCCGCGCCCCGACGTGGCGCACCAGGACCGGCCGGCCGGTGTGGACGCACAGGGTGACCAGGCGGTCGCCGTCGTACGAGGCGACGTTGCCGGGCGCGTCGGCGGCGCGCAGCGCCACGGTGGGGTGGGCTGCCTTGAGGGCGAGGGCGCGGAACAGCTCCGGGCCGTTGTCCGGGCGGCGGGCGCGGCGGAGGGCCAGCGCGGAGTCGAGGACGTCCACGGCGACCACGTCCGCGAGCACGGGTGTGCAGATGTCGGCCAGCTCGAGGGCGGTCTGCTCCACCTCCAGCGTGGTGCCCACACGGGCGGAGGCGTCGGCGATCAGCGCCAGGCGGCGCCGGGCCCGGTCGGCCTCGGCGGCCGCGTGGTGCCGCTCGGTGACGTCGACGACCGACGCGGCCGCGCCCAGCACCCGCCCGCTCGGGTCCTCGAGGCGGTAGAAGGACATGGACCAGGCGTGCTCGTGCTCGGGATCGGCCGGGGGACGGCCCACGTGGTACTGGTCGAGGAGCGGCATGCCGGTGGTGAGCACCTGACGCAGCGCGGACTCGACGGTGTCGACGTCCGGGAAGGGCAGGGTCTCCCGGAGATGGCGGCCGATGTGGTCCTCGGCCGGGATCCCGTCGATCCGCTCCAGCGCCGGGTTGACCAGCAGGTACTTCAGGTCGGGGTCCATGAGGGCCAGCCCGATCGGGGACTGGTTGATCAGCCGCTCGCACAGCGCCAGGTCGGTCTCGACGCGCTGCAGCAGAGTGTGGTCGGCCGCGATGCCCAGGGCGTACACGTCGCCGAGGTCGTCCAGCAGCCGCATCGTGCGGAACTCCGTCAGACGGCTGCTGCCGTCCTTGTGCCGCACGGGGAAAGCGCCGGCCCACCCCCGGCCGGTCTCCAGCACCTCCGTGAACAGGCTCACCACGGCCTGCAGATGCTCGGGACGGATCAGCAGCCGCGCCGCGTACTTCCCGAGGACGTCCTCCGCCGTGTAGCCGAACAGGTCCTCGGCCTGCGGGGTCCAGAAGACGATGCGCCCTCGGGTGTCCAGCGCCACCGCGGCCACGCTCAGCATGTCCAGCAAGCCGGTCGGCCGGGGCGGCTCGGGGCTCTGCTCGTCGCCGCCGGCGCGCAAGGATTCCACTGCCATGCCAGAACCACCTCCAGCGGCCGGTCACCCGTCCGTGCCGATACGGCCGCACGCCCGAGCGCTGATGACCGTCACCTCCATGCTGCCTCCAGGGTTCCGCCCGCCCCAACCGCAGCGCCGGCCCGTGCGCATCGAGCGAACAAGAAGGACCATGGTGAGGAAAGAGGATGGAGCAGATGGAACCACCGCGAAATGGTTTCGACGCGTCCGCATCCGTGGATCCGCGTGATCTCCTGGACGCCTCCACCGACGCTGCGGCGGTGATCTCGGCGGACGGCGTCGTGGTCGGCTGGACCAGGGGCGCGGAAGCGCTGCTCGGCCACCGCGCGCCCAGCGTCGTCGGCCGCCCCGCCGCACGCCTGCTGGCGGTGCCCGAGGACCCGGCCCGTGCCGTCGGCATCGCGGAGCGGTGCCGCGCCGGAATGGGATGGAACGGCCTCGTCCCCGTACGGCACCGGGACGGCCACCGCGTCGAGCTCGATCTCCGGGTCTCGGCGGCCTTCCGCATGGGCGGGCAGGAGTGCTTTCTGCTCTCGGCACGGGAGCAGCGGCCGCAGTGGACGGTCGGCCAGTCCGTCCTGGACGGATTCCTGACCCGCTCCCCGGTCGGCATGGCCGTGATGGACCTGGAGCTGCGCTACGTCTGGCTGAACGACACGCTGGAACGGTTCGGCGGTGTGCCCCGGGAACAGCGGCTGGGGCGCCGGCTGAGCGAGTTGCTGCCCGGGCTGCAGGCGGACAGCCTGGAAGGCCTGATGCGCAAGGTGCTGGCGACGGGGGAGCCGGTGACCGACTACGAGTACTGCGGCTGGAGCTGGGCCGATCCGCACCGCGAGCACGCCTACTCCACCTCTTTCTTCCCCCTGGTGGACGCCCGGGCCACCGTCACCGGGGTCTGCTACATGGTCCTGGACGTCACCGAGCGCTGGCACGCACGCCGGCTCCTGTCCCTGGTCAACGAGGCCGGCACCAGCATCGGCACGACCCTCGACGTGCTGCGGACGGCCCAGGAACTGGCCGACTTCGCGGTGCCCCGGTTCGCCGACTTCGTCGCCGTCGACCTGCTGGAGCCCGTGCTCAGCACCGAGGGCCACGGAGCCTGGCTGACCGACGCCGGACCGGCGCCCGTACGGCCGGTGATGCGCCGCGCGGGACTGCAGTCGGTGCGGGAGGGCTGCCCCGAGGCCGTGGTGGGGATCGGTGAGGAGGTGGACTTCCTGCCTCCGCGCAACGACGTCAGCCTCCTGATCAGCGGTGAGCCGGTCCTCATCCCGGTCCTCGACCCGGCCGACGCCCTGTGGGTCGCCGAACAGCCCGAGCGAGTGGCCCGCATCCGGGAGCTCGGCCTGCACTCCCTCATCTCCGTTCCGATGCGGGCGCGGAACACGGCGCTGGGCCTGACCACGTTCGTCCGCTCGCTCAACACGGTCCCGTTCGGGCACGACGACGTGCTGCTGGCCCAGGAGCTGGTGGCACGGGCGGCGGTGTGCGTCGACAACGCCCGCCGCTACACCCGGGAGCACACCGCGGCGGTCACCCTGCAACGCAGCCTGCTGCCCCACGCCCTGACCGGCGGAACGGCGGTGGAGGTCGCCTCCTCCTACCTTCCGGCGGACCCCACGGGCGGCGTCGGCGGTGACTGGTTCGACGTGATCCCCCTGTCCGGCGCGCGCGTCGGCCTCGTCGTCGGTGACGTGGTGGGCCACGGCATCACCGCGGCGGCGAGCATGGGGCGGCTGCGTACGGCGGTGCAGACCCTCGCCGACATGGAGATGCGTCCCGACGAACTGCTCGCCCACCTCGACGATCTGGTGCTGCGGCTGAGCGACGAGGAGACCGATCGCGCACCGGCCGACCGGAGCACGGCGACGTTCATCGGCGCGACCTGCCTCTACGCCGTCTACGACCCGGTCTCCAGGCGGTGCTCGATGGCCCGGGCCGGGCACCCGCCGCCCGTCGTCGTCACTCCGGACGGACGCGCCTACTTCCCCGACATCCCGGCCGGGCCACCGCTCGGGCTGGGCGGCATGGCCTTCGAGGCCGCCGAGATCGAGCTGGCCGAGAACAGCCTCCTCGGTCTCTACACCGACGGTCTCATCGAGGGAAGTGACGGGGACGTGGAGTCGGGTATGGCCCGGCTCGGCGAGGTGCTGGGCCGGACCGGGACGGACCTCGGCACGCTGTGCACCTCCACGGTGCAGCAACTGGTGTCCGCACCGCAGCCCGACGACATCGCCCTCCTGCTCGCCCGCTCTCACACCCTCGCCGCGGACCAGGTGGCGTCGTGGGACGTGCCCCCCGACCCGGCCGCCGTCGGACACGTCCGGGCCGCGGCGACCCGCCAGGTGATGGACTGGGGCTTCGCGGAACAGGCCCTGACGACGGAACTCATCGTCAGCGAACTCGTCACGAACGCGATCCGCTACGCCGACTCGCCCATCCGCCTGCGGCTGCTCCGCGACGCCCGCCTGACCTGCGAGGTCGCCGACGGCAGCAGCACCGCCCCCCGGTTGCGGCACGCCCGCAGCACGGACGAGGGCGGCCGCGGACTGTTCCTGGTGGCCCAGCTCGCCCTGCGCTGGGGGGCCCGGTACACGGCCGAGGGGAAGATCATCTGGGCCGAGCAGGAGATCCCGTGAGCCCATCGCCGCGCCGGCCGGCCTCTTCTGAGTGAGTCTCAGCGGAACGCCGCGGCGTTGCGTGCCGCCCACGTCGCGAAGGGTGCCGCAGGGCGCCCCAGGATCCGCTCGACGTCCCCGCTGACCTTCTGCTCCTCAGGGGTCGGCTCGCCGAGGACGGACAGGGTTCCCTCCACCACGGCGCTCGGCATGAACTGCGCCATCTGCGCGCGGGCTTCCTCGCGGCTCTGCTCCACGAAGGTGACCGGCTCGGCGAGGGCCTGGGCGAGGGCGGCGGCCCGCTGGCGGGGTGTGGTGGCCGCGGGGCCGGTCAGGGTGTAGGTGACGCCGTCGTGCCCGTCCTCGCGCAGGACCGCGGCGGCGACTGCGGCGACGTCGTCCGGGTCGACGAACGGCAGTGCCACGTCGGCGAAGGGTGCCGCCGCTGTGCGGTGGTGCCGGACGGGCTCGGCCCAGGCGAACGCGTTGGAGGCCAGCCCGCCCGAGCGCAGCACGGTGAAGGCGAGTCCGGATCCGGCGAGGGCCGCCTCGAAGCCGGCGGCGTGCGCGTAGTTGTGCGGCCGGGTGCCCACGCCCTGCGAGGACAGCAGGACCACCTTGGTGACCCCGGCCGCGGCTGCCTGCTTCAGGATGCCTTCCGGATCGTCCCCGGCCACGAGCAGGAACAGTGCCGTGGCCCCCTCCAGCGCGGGGGAGAGAGCGGCCGGCTGCCCGAGATCGGCGGCCACGGCCCGGACCCCCGACGGGACGTCCTCGGGGGTGATGCGCCGGGCCACCGCGGTCACGGCCGCCCCTTCCTCGGCCAGCTTCGCGACCAGGGCCCGTCCGACGTTCCCCGTACCACCCGATACGACGATCATGACAGCTCCTCGATTGAGTTAGTTGACTAACTAACACGCCACGCTAGTCGGTCCGTCCGGCGTTGTCTATCGTTAGTCAGGTGACTGACTCAAAATCCGGTACGACGGCCGGAGCCGCCACCTCCCCCCGGGGCGGCAAGCGCGAACGCCTGGTCGAAGCGGCCGTCCGGGTCTTCCACCAGCAGGGCGTGGAGAAGACCACTCTCGCGGACATCTCACGCGCCGCGGACGTGCCCCTCGGCAACGTCTACTACTACTTCAAGACCAAGGACCAGCTGGTCGAGGCCGCGGTGGAGGCCCACTGCGAGCAGCTCACCCGGCTCACGGCCCGACTCGAGGAGCTTCCAGGTCCGGCCGCCCGTCTGAAGAACCTGATCGCCGGGTGGGTCGAGGAACGCGAGACCGCGGCCCGCTTCGGCTGCCCCTTCGGCACCCTGGCCACCGAACTCGACAAGCGCGACGACGGCCTGGACCTGGCAGCAGCCAAGGTCATGCGGGCCCTGCTCGACTGGGTCGAGGGCCAGTTCACCGAACTGGGCCGACCCGACGCCCGCGCTCTCGCCGTCGAGCTGGTCGCCGCCTACCAGGGCATGTCGGTCCTCACCAACACCCTGCGCGACCCCGGCCTGATGGCCGCCCAGGGCGAACGCCTCCAAGCCTGGATCGACGGCCTCGCGCAGTCCTGATCCAGGCTCGGACGCCCCGCGGATTCCGGGGCCCGCATCGCCCCGGTCGCTGCTGAGCGGTGTTGCCGCGTCGCGCGGGGCGCGCGGTCGACCGGTTACCCGGCCGCCGTCGTGTAGTCCGCGAGGGAGATGTGGCCCGAGTTGGCCAGCGGGATTCCCTCCAGGTACGCGGCGGGCAGGTCGAAGCCCTCGACCAGGTCCGTCATGTGCGGCGCGAGGTCGCGCAGCACGTCGTCCAGCAGCTGGGGCAGGGCGCGTACCTGCTCGGCGGACAGATGGCCGTCGGCCAGCAGATCCCCGGTGTGCTCGCCGAGCTGCTCCAGCAGGAACAACACGCAAAGTCGCTCCAGCAGTTCGCGGGCCTCGGGATCCGCCGCCCGGGCGACCGCGTCCAGGAAGGCGTCGGCCGCCTGCAGTCGGGCGTGCACCGAGACCATCTCCAGGGCGGCGGAGGAAGCGCCGTTCCAGCGCTCGACCGGATCCCCGGAGGGCCCCCGGCGCAGCGCGGCCCGGGCCCGGTCCTGCCAGCCGGCCTCGGCCCGGGCCAGCAGCCCGCGCAGATGCCGGGGATCCGTCAACCGCGCCACGCCACCGGGGTGTTCGGGGGCCTCCCGGGGCGGCTGGTGCTCGAAGAGCATCTCGGCGGCGGCCTTCACCCAGATCACCAGGTTGTCGCCCTCGGCGGTGATCGTGCCCTCGACGTACTGGGGGAACTCGGACAGGCCGTTGGCGGCGAACAGGCCCTGCGCACCGCAGCGTTCCCGGCACTCGATGGTGATGTCCCGTGCCTGCCAGGTGATCCAGCTCTTGGCGATGGCGATCAGCCGCTCCGTGTCCGCCGCTCGCGCGGCGTCGCGGCCGGCGTGCACGGCGGCCCAGCGGGCGAGCACCGAGCGGTGCAGGAAGGTCATGGCGTAGGCCGAGGCCAGGCCCTTCAACAGCCGCCCGTGGTGCGAGCGGTGGGCGTTGACCGGGATGCGCACGCCCGCGCGGGGCCCGCTGACCTGCCGGTGGTCGCCGTAGCGGACGGCTATGGCGAGTGCGGCCCGGGTGGCGCCGACGGCGGCGCCGCTCATGCACAGCTTGCCCATCGTGACCCGGCCGATGGACTGCAGGAACCGCTTGCGCCGGTTGCCGAGGCTGCTGTGGAAACGTCCGTCGCCGTCCAGGCGGCCGTGCTCGGACTCCAGCAGGGCGTCACGCGGCAGCAGCACCCGGTCGAACGCGGTCAGACAGTGGTCCACCGGGGCGCCGGTACGCAGGGGAAGCCGGCGGACCCGTACCCCAGGCAGCAGGCCCCGCTCGTCGCTCAGCGGGGTCAGGAACAGGAACACGCCCTCGTCCCGTCCCTCGACGATGAGGCGGGCGGCCACCACGGCACTCTTGGGGCCGCCGGTCGTGCTGGTGTTGGGCATGAACTTCTGGGCACCGGCGTTCGGCGTGTTCAGCACGAACCCCCCGGTGGCCGGGTCCAGTGCGGCGGTGGTCTCCAGCGCCGAGGCGTCGTTGCCGTGGTCCAGCTCGGTGCACAGGAACGTGCCGGTGCGCCGCAGGGTCGCGAAGTCGGACAGATCCCGGAGCTCGGCACCCTCATGATCGAGCAGGCTGCCGAGGAAGAGGTTGTAGTGGATGCTCGCCACCGTGCACAGGCCCCCGCCGCCGTCCACGATCGCCGCCCACTCGTGCAGGCCCGCCAGCAGCTGCGGGTCGTCCGCCAGCCGCTCGGCCCCTCCGGCCGTGTCGTTCACCAGCCGTAGCCACTCGTAGGAGAGGGCGGCGCGCTCGGCGGGGTCCAGCCCGGGACGGTGACGGAAGGTGTCCTTCGAGATGAGGTCGCGCCACATCCCGTGGATGTGCTCCCGGTCGTCGCCGAAGAGGAGCCGGGTCAACTCGCCGGGCACGGTGCCGCAGAGCGCTCCGCCGGGCCCGGCGGGCAGACCGTCGGCTCGGAACGTGTCCGGACCGAGCGCCTGATCCGTGTCGTAGTGCTCGATCTCCGGCAAGGAGGGGAGATGTACCTGGGGTGTCAGAAGGGTCATGGCCCTCTCCCATCGTCGCGGAACCGGAAGGGTGGGGATGCGCAGAGTCAGAAGATACGGACCTCCCGGTTTGCTTATCAAGCCAAATTTCTGCCAACGGTGGCCGAACTCAGGTGCCTTGGGGGCACTCTCCGGGCTCGGAAATAAGCGCGATGCTCAACTCCGGTCCGGTCCGGCGGACTTCCCTGTGCGGGCAGATGCTGCGGGAACGTTGAGATACCGGGCGACAGGTTTTATTGTGGCGGTCAGCGACGGCTCGAGAGGTTCCCGCGTACCTGGTGAGGAGGGGGCATCCGCATGGTTGAAAGGCCATCTTCCGGGGTGGCAGGATACGTACCTGTCGGTTTCTTTTTGTGGCCGACCGGTCCGTGAAGCCAGTGCGGAGGATGTGC
Organism: Streptomyces sp. NPDC001450; assembly: GCF_053597295.1. Lineage (NCBI taxonomy): Bacteria > Bacillati > Actinomycetota > Actinomycetes > Kitasatosporales > Streptomycetaceae > Streptomyces > Streptomyces sp. NPDC001450. The sequence continues at coordinate 29,539 of NZ_JBSFHY010000061.1, read as the reverse complement.
CGTGGCCCTGCAGGAACGAGCGATCAGGACGAGGCGCAACATCCTGGTGGCAGCCGCCGACGTGTTCGCCGACGTCGGCTACGAGGCGGCGACCATCTCGGAGATCCTCCAGCGGGCGAACGTCACCAAGGGCGCCCTCTACTTCCACTTCTCCTCCAAGGAGCAGCTCGCCCAGGCGGTGCTGACCGACCAGCTGAAGTCGGTGCCGGACTCCCCGCCGCGGGAACTGGTGCTCCAGGAGGGACTGGACGCCGGCTTTCTCCTCGCTCATCTGCTCGGCTCGGGCGACCCCATGGTGCGCGGCAGCATCCGCCTCACCGTGGACCAGGGGTCACCGCACGACGGGCTGGACCGGCGGGTGCCGATGGCCTCCTGGGTCGACTACAACGCCGCGCTGCTCGAACGGGCGAAGGCGAACGGGGAGGTGCTGCCCCAGGTCGACGTGGACGCCGCGGCGAAGGCGTTCGTGGCCGCGTTCACCGGGGCGCAGGTGCTGTCCAAGATCATGAACGACCATGCCGACCTGATGGAACGCGTGGTCGACCTCTACCGGCACCTGATGACCAGCATCGCGGTCCCCGCGGTACTGGTGCGCCTGGACATGTCGCTCGACCGGGGCCGGCGCGTCTACGAAGAGGCCATGGAACTGCGCCGGGAACTGCAGGAGGCGCCGGCCGCCGGCTGAACGGGGTCTCTCCGCGGACCACCGAAACCGGCACCGCCGGGAGCCGGGGGAGCGGACATCGCTGCCATGGGCACGTCGCAACGCCACAACGTGATGCAGGACCGACCCAGGGAGCACACCGATGGAAGAGACCGCCTGCCCTTACGCCCTCGACCTCACCGGACAGGACCACCTGGGGGAGGCCGCGATGCTGCGCGCCCAAGGCCCCGCGGTCCGGGTGGAACTGCCCGGAGGCGTGCTCGCCTGGGCCGTCGTACAGCAGAGGTACGTGGAGCAGCTGCTGACCGACCCGCGCGTCTCGCGCAGCGCCCGCCTGCACTGGCCGCCGTTCGTCGAGGGGAAGATAACGCAGGAGTGGCCCCTCTACCCGTGGGTGGCGAACGAGAACATGTTGTTCGCCTACGGGGAGCACCACACCAGGCTGCGCCGGCTCGTCGCCGGCGCGTTCACCGCGCGACGCTCCGAGGCGCTGCGTCCCCGGGTGCAGGAGCTGTCGGCCGAACTGCTCGGCACACTGGCCGCCCTGCCGCCCGGCACCCCTGTCGACCTGCGCACCTCGTACGCCGAGGTGCTGCCGCTGCGGGTCATCTGCGAGCTGTTCGGCGTGCCGCAGGGCGCCGAGACGAACGCGCTGTCCGCGGCGCTGAGCACGGTGTTCAGCTCCACCGTCACCGGCGCGGAGATGGAGGCCGCCCGGCTGGAGGCCTTCGGGCGGCTCGCCGCACTGGTCAAGGCGAAGCGGGAGCGGCCGGGCGACGACCTCACCAGCTCGCTGATCGCGGCCCGGGACCAGGGCGACCGCCTCACCGAGGACGAACTGCTCGGCTCCCTCTTCATGTTCATCGCCGCGGGACAGGACACCACCGCCACCCTCATCACCAACGCGGCCGGTGCGCTGCTGACCCACCCCGAGCAGCTGGCGCATCTGCGCGCGGGCCGGGCGACCTGGGCGGACGTGGTCGCCGAGACCATGCGGGTGCACACGCCCGGGGCGTACGCGCCGATGCGGTTCGCGGTCGAGGACATCGACCTCGACGGGGTGCGGATCCGCAAGGGCGACTGCATCCTCGTCAACTTCGCGGCGGGCGGCCACGAGACCGACCGGCACGGCGCGGACGCGGACCGCTTCGACCTGCTGCGCGGCGGTGACCGGGACATCCTCGGCTTCGGCCACGGAACGCACCGCTGCCTCGGCGCACCACTCGGGGAGATCGAGGCCGCCTCCGCGCTCGCCAAGCTCTTCGACCTCTTCCCCGACGTCCAGCTGGCCTGCGCACCCGAGGAGTTGGCTCCGCTGCCGACCTTCATGCTCAACGGATACCGATCGCTGCCCGTGCTGCTGCGTCCGTCGGCGTCCTGAGCGCGCGGGCGGATGCGCCCGCCGGAAGTCCGCCGCCCGTCGCGGGCGGCGGACTTCCTTGTGCGCCACGGGAGCGAGGCCACGTCCGTCATCCGGCCTCCTCGTTGCCGTAAGCCAAACCGAGCACGCGGTTTACTTCATTGCTGATGAGGTGTCAGATCACTCTGACGAAGGAATTTGCATGGCCGTCGGTGTTTCGCCCTGGCATCCCGTCAGGTCTTGCCGCACCGCACCTACGTAAACATACTGAACATGCGGTTATAGAGGAGGGCGTCATGGTCAAGCAGGTACGGGCGGTTCGCACACGGCAGGCCCTCATCCGCGCGGCGGCGGAAGCCTTCGCCCATGACGGATACGCCCGCGCGTCCCTTCCTGCGATCAGCAAGCGGGCCGGGGTGAGCGCCGGCGCGCTGCACTTCCACTTCCCGAGCAAGGACGCGCTCGCGAGCGAGATCGAGTGCGCGGCGGCGCGCACGGTGGAGGAGATGACCGCGCACTGCCGGTCCATGGGCGGCAGCGCGCTCGCGGTGCTGGTGGCAGCGATCCGCCAACTGGTGGTCGCGTTAGCGGCCGACCCGGTCACGCGGGCCGGATTCGCGCTCAGCGGCGACCCCGCACGGGACGGCGGGACCGCGGTGGTGGACTCGTGGCACGGCTGGGTGCGCGACGTGGTCGACCAGGCGCAGGCGGCGGGAGAACTGACGGACGACCTCTCGCCCGAGTGCGTGGCCGGGGCCGTGGTGGCCGCGACGGTCGGCTTCGAGGTCCTCGGCAGCGCGGACCGGGACTGGCTGTCGAAGGACCGCATGGTGGAGTTCTGGACCTGTCTGCTGCCGCGACTGGCCACCGTGCCCGGACCGGACCTCGACCGGGCGCTGGAGAGCGAGGCGACCGGCGACCGGGACGCCGAGAGCAGCATGGCCGGTCTGTAGGACTGCGCAGCCCTGCCTGCCCGCAGAGCAGGCGGCCCGGCGGCGCGCGGTTGCCGCCCCGTGACGCGTGCCATACCGGGACTTTGGAACTCGGCCCCTCGACGGCCCGACTTCTGAAGCGCTACGGCTCCGACAGGTGATGCCGTACGACGTGATCTGGAGACGCGCTTGATGGACGAGTCCCGTCAGTCCCCCTCCGGCGCGGGCGCTGTGCCGCGCACAGCGGTGCCCCCGCCCGCCCTCTGCGGGTTCCTTCTGCTGCTCGCCCTGCTGTTCACGCTGTCGTACGCCGTCGGCGCCGCGGCCGGCCCCGTCGCCCCCGGCATGCACGGCACCGGCACCAGCCGTGGCGGCGATGACGGCGAAGGCGGGGGCATGGACGACGGCGGCGACATGGGGCAGATGCACGGGGGAGGCAACTGATGGCCACGGAACCCGCGGCCGCGGCCCTGGCGACCACCGACCGCACGACAACCGACCTGGCCGTGGGCGGGATGACCTGCGCGGCCTGTGTGAAGCGCGTCGAGAAGAAGCTCGGCCGACTCGACGGGGTCACGGCGGTCGTCAACCTGACCACCGGGCGGGCCCGCGTCAGCCACCCGGCGGGGATCAGCCCCGACGCACTCGTCGCGACCGTCGAGCAGGCCGGGTACACGGCCGAGATCCCGCAGCGAACCGAGAAGCGGCTGCGCGAGCGCGGGGGCAGGACGGGCCCCGGGGAGGAGACACGGCAGGAGCGTGACCGGCTCCTGGTCACCGCGCTGCTCGCGCTGCCCGTGCTCGTGCTGTCGATGGTGCCCGGCCTGCAGTTCCGCAACTGGCAGTGGCTGTGCTTCGTGCTGGCCGCCCCGGTGGCCGTGTGGGGGGCCTGGCCCTTCCACGAGCGGGCGGTGCGCGGGCTGCGGCACTCGGCGGCCAGCATGGACACCCTCGTCTCGCTGGGTGTGCTCGCCTCGTTCTCCTGGTCGTCGTACGCGCTGTTCCTCGGCGGCGCCGGGGATCCCGGCATGCGGATGCCCTTCAGCCTGCTGCCCTCCGCGTCGAGCGGTGCCGCGCATCTCTACCTCGAAGCGGCCGTCGGCGTACCGCTGTTCGTGCTGGCGGGCCGGTTCCTGGAGGCACGGGCCCGGCGTGGGACCGGTTCCGCACTGCGGTCGCTCGCCGAACTCGCCGCCAGGGAAGTGGCGGTGCGCGAGGACGGATCCGAACAGCTGCTTCCTGTTGAGGAATTGACCGTCGGGCAGGTCTTCGTCGTGCGGCCCGGGGAGCGGGTCGCCACCGACGGCGAGGTGGTGGAGGGCCGTTCCGCGATGGATCTGTCCCTGGTCACCGGGGAGAGTGAGCCGGTCGAGGCCGGGCCGGGCTCCGCCGTGACCGGCGGGGCCCTCAACGCCGGCGGATTGCTGCTCGTACGGGCCACGGCGGTCGCGGCCGACACCCAACTCGCCCGGATCACAGAGGTGGTGACGGAGGCGCAGGCCGGCAAGGCGCGGGCGCAGCGGCTCGCCGACTCGGTCGCCGGTGTCTTCGTACCGGTCGTGCTCGCGCTGGCCGTCACTGCGCTCGGGTTCTGGCTCGGCGCGGGTGCCGATCCGCAGGCCGCTGTCACGGCCGCGGTGGCCGTCCTGGTGGTGGCGTGCCCGTGTGCGCTGGGCCTGGCGACCCCGACCGCGCTGATGGCGGCCACCGGTCGCGGAGCCCAACTGGGTGTCCTCGTCGGCGCCCCGCAGGCCCTGGAGGGGCTGCGGCACCTCGACACGGTCGTCCTGGACAAGACCGGCACCCTCACCTCCGGCCGGATGAGCGTCGCCCGGGTCACCGCCGTACCCGGCGGGCTGGGGACGGACGCGGCGCTGCGGCTGGCCGCTGCGGTCGAACGGGGCTCGGAACATCCCCTCGGCCGGGCCGTCACCGATTACGCACGCGGGGCACTTCCGGACGTGACCGACTTCCGGGCGGAGGCCGGCCGGGGCGTGCGCGGCCGGGTCGAGGGCCGACTGGTCGAAGTCCTGGCCCCCGACGACGACTTGCCCACGGCGCTGGCCGAGGCGCTGCCGGTGGCGGAGGCCGCCGCACACACGCCGGTCCTGGTCCGCGTGGACGGGATCGCCGAGGCGCTGATCGAGGTCGGCGACGTCGTACGGCCCGGGGCCTACCGGGCCGTGGACCGGCTGCGGCGTCTCGGCGTACGGCCGGTGCTCGCCACCGGCGACCGCGAGGCACCCGCGCACGCGGTCGCCGCTGAAGTGGGCATCGAAGAGGTGCACGCCCGCTGCACACCCGAGGACAAGGCGTCCCTCGTACGAGACCTCCAGCAGCGGGGCCACCAGGTCGCGGTCATCGGGGACGGCGTGAACGACGCGGCCGCGCTGGCCGCCGCCGACCTGGGCATCGCCATGGGCGGCGGCACGGATGCCGCCATCGGCGCCGCCGACGTGACCCTGGTGCGCGGGGACATCGAGGCCCTCTCGCACGCGGTCCGCCTGGCCCGGCGCACCCTGGGCACGATCCGCGCCAATCTCGTCTGGGCTTTCGGATACAACCTCGTGACCGTGCCGCTCGCCCTGGTGGGCCTGCTCACCCCGATGGTCGCCGCGGCGGCGATGTCGGCCAGTTCGCTGGTGGTGGTCGGCAACAGCCTTCGGCTGCGCACCTGGCAGCCGAGCCCCGCCGGGAGGCGAACCCGATGACCGAGCAGAGCCCGTGGCGTCCCACCCGGCGCCGGCTCACCGACGCCCTCCTCGCGGCCCTCGCACCCGTCACGGCGTGCAGCCTGGCCCTCGGCGGCCTGACCACGTGGGCCGGCGCCGGGAAGGCGGGCAGCCCGGCCCGCGTCACCGTCTCGAAGGCGCGGGTCCTCCTGCCGTACGGCGACACGAAGGAGACGGCCGCCTTCTTCGACCTCTCCAACGCCGGCGGCGCGAACGACCGGCTGGTGAAGGTCACGTCCTCCCGCACCGGCGGTGGGATCACACTCAGCCGCCACCGCAGCACCGGCGCGGCAGCCGCCGCCAAGGCCGAAACGGACTCGGCGGTCGTCCCCGCGGGCCGCACCCTTGCCATGTCGCCGCACGGCCTGGACGTGAACCTGCGGGCCGGGGCCGGGTGGCGGACCGGCGACCTCGTGCCGTTCACGCTGCACTTCGAGCACAGCGGGGCGATCGAGACGCTCGCGGTGGTGATCCGCCCCGGCTGACGGCGGTACCGGCCTCACCGCAGACGTCGGATCGAACGCCTCGTCCGTTCCCGCCACTTGACGTGTTCTGGATCACATGGCGCCGGTTGAGTGACACAGCAGGGCAAATTCCGTACCGACGGATGATGACGGACGGCCGGATGCGAGGATGAGACGCCATGACTGCAGGGTGGTGTTCTCGCACGGTACGGGCCGCGGTGTTCGCGGCCGTCTGTGTGCTGCTCGCCGCCCTGGGCCACGTCATGATGTCGGGTCAGCACGTGCCCGGGTGGGCGCTGGCCGCAGGCCTGGCCGTGACCGGCGCCGCCGGCTGGTCGCTGGCGGGCCGTGAGCGTGGGCTCCCGCTGATCGTGACGGTCGTGGTCGCCGCGCAGACAGGGCTGCACGAGGCGTTCTCGTTCGCCCAGTCGGCCTCCGCCGACACGGCCTCCATGGACATGGGGTCGATGCCGATGGACTCCATGGACATGAGCCCCATGAGCCACATGGCCGTGAGCGGCATGGATCACATGGGGCACATGGGGCACTCCATGGACGGCGGCTCGTCGTCGTTCGGGATGCTCGCCGCCCACCTGTTCGCCGCCCTGCTGTGCGGTGTGTGGCTGGCGTACGGCGAGCGCGCCGCGTTCCGCATCCTGCGGGCCGTGGCCGCCCGGCTCGCGGCACCGCTGCGGCTGCTGCTCGCCCTGCCCGACACACCGGTCCGGCCGCGGCTGCGCGTCCGCCGGCGGCGCTCGCGGCGTGCGCCGCGGCTGCTTCTTCTCGTCCACTCGATCATCTCACGGGGTCCGCCCGCCGGGGTCGCTGTCGCCTGACGACAGCCGGTTTCCCGAGGCCGCCCCGCGCGCCTCGGGCCTCGGCCGTACGCCCGCGCACACGCCGTACCCCGCGTGAGCGCCGTAGGGCCGGTTCCCCTTTCACCGGACCGCCGGCGCCCGATCGTGCCCGCGGCCCGGATCCCGGATGACCCGAGAAGGACACCAGGTGATCACTCCTGCCCTGCCCACCTCGCGCGAAGACAGCGCCGCCGGCGACAAACCGGTCTCGACCGACGAGTCGATCACCGCGTGGGCGCTCGCGGCCCGGGGCGGCGACCCCCGTGCCGTGGAGCGTTTCGTGCGCGCGTTGCACCGCGACGTCCAGCGCTACGTCGCCCATCTGTGCGCCGACCCCCAGGCCGTGGACGACCTGGCGCAGGACACGTTCCTGCGGGCGCTCGGCAGCCTGCACCGCTTCGAGGGCCGTTCCTCGGCACGCGCCTGGCTGCTGTCCATCGCCCGCCGGGCCGTCATCGACAGCTACCGGTACGCGGCCGCCCGGCCCCGGCTGTCCGACGTCCCGGACTGGCAGCTGGCCGTGGAACTGGCCCAGCCGCGCGACCTGCCCGGCTTCGACGAGGGCATCGCACTGCTGGACCTGCTGTCCGCCCTGCCGGACGAGCGCCGCGAGGCGTTCGTCCTCACCCAGCTGGCCGGGCTGCCGTATGCGGAGGCGGCCGAGGCGAGCGGCTGTCCGGTCGGCACGGTTCGCTCTCGCGTGGCACGGGCCCGCGCCACGCTGATGGATCTGCTGGACGAGGCGGACGCGCCCGCGGTCGTAGCGGCCTGAGAGTGCCGTGAGGGTGCCGGCGCCTGCGGGCACCCTCTGCTCCGCTGGCGTCGACCGGGCGGGAACTCCAGGCACGTTCGCCCCGACTACTGGACCGGGCGGCGGACGTTCGCCCGAGTACCAAGTGGACCTGGAGACATTCGATGCGTGTGCGTGTGTGGGGCGGTACCGCGGCCCTCGTGCTCGGCGGCCTGCTGACAGCGGGCTGCGGCGGCGGGAAGGGCACGGCGGACGAGAGCGCGGGGAAGGCTGCCTTCGGCGGCTATCCGGTGTCGGTCACCGACTGCACGGGCGCCAGGACGACGTTCTCCGCCGCACCGAAGCGGATCGTCACCAGCAACGCCTCCGGTCTGGAGCTGCTGCTCCGCCTCGGTGCGGGGGACAGGGTGATCGGCACCGGCTTTCCGCCCGGCAAGGGCACCCTGCCCCGTGACCTCGACGCGAAGGCGCGGAAGGTCGAGGTGCTCAGCGAGAGTGTCATCCCCAGGGAGAAGCTCCTCGGCTCCGGCGCCGATCTGTACCTCGACACATTCGCCTCCATGGGGAGCGTGGGCGGCGGGGGCATGGGCGACGCCCCGACCGAGGAGGAGTTCGAGGCAGCCGGGATCAAGCACATCCACCTGAAGTCCACGGCCTGCGCGGCCCGGAGCAAGGACCCGGTCACCGACCTGTCGGCGGTCGAGGCCGACATCACCTCCCTCGGCGCGGTCACCGGCACGAGTGCCAGGGCCGAAGAACTCGTCGCCGGGATGCGGCAGAAGGTGGACGCCGTCCGCAAGGCGGTCCGCGGTACGGCGCAGAGCGCGCGGCCCACGTACTTCTTCTTCGACTACGACGCGGGCACCAAGCAGCCCACCGTCACCTGCAACCGCCAGATCGCCAACGCCGTGATCACCCTGGCCGGTGCCCGCAACGTCTTCGCCGACTGCGACGGAGACTTCAGGCAGGTCGGCTGGGAGGACGTGGTCTCCAGGAACCCGGACTGGATCCAGCTCGGGGTGCGCGACCGGGGCGGCGACGCGGCCGACGAGAAGGCGTTCGACGAGGCGCAGAGCTGGCTGAAGTCCAACCCGGCCACCAAGGGGCTGAAGGCGGTGAAGGAGGGTCGCTTCGTGCGCGTCGGCTCGGAGCAGACCACCATCGCCGGGGTCGAGAACGCCGACACGGTCGAGGCGATCGCCAGGGCCCTCCACCCCGGGAAGGTCCGCTGACGGTGCTGTCCACGCCGACCGCGTCCCGTCGTACGAGGACGGAGACGCGGATTCTTCCCGCGGTGCCGCTCGCACTGGTCCTGGGCGGGGCGCTGCTGGCCGCGCTGACCGCGGCCGTCGCCTGGGGCTCGACCTCCATCGCGCCGGGCGAGGTGTGGAGCGTGGTGTGGCGCCGGCTGTCCGGCGAGCCGCCGCGGCCGGGCACCGACGACCTCATCGTGTGGCAACTGCGCGTCCCCCGTGCCCTGTTGGCGGCACTCGTCGGCTCCGGTCTCGGGCTCGTCGGCACGGCGGTGCAGGCCCTGGTGCGCAACCCGCTGGCCGACCCCTACCTGCTGGGTGTCTCCAACGGCGCCTCGCTCGGCGCGGTCGCCGCGCTCGTGCTCGGACTCGGCGCGGGCGGGGTGCCGGGCCTCGGTCTGTCCGGCGCCGCCTTCGCCGGAGCCCTGGCCACGTTCGCCCTCGTCTGGGCGGTGGCCCGGCGCGGCGGCGGCTTCGCACCGCTCAGACTGGTGCTGGCCGGGGTGGGGATCGGTCAGTTCCTGTCCGGCTTCACCAGCTACCTGGTGCTGCGGGCCGGGGACGAGCAGCAGACGCACAGCGTGCTGTTCTGGCTCATGGGCAGTCTCAGCGGCGCGAGTTGGCAGCTGCTCGCCGTGCCCGCGGTGACCGTGCCGATCGCCCTGCTGTGGCTGCAGGCCCGCGCCCGGGGGCTGAACGCCCTGCTGATGGGCGACGAGACGGCCGCCGGACTCGGCGTCGACGTCGGTCGCCTGCGCCGCGAGCTGTTCACGGTGACCAGTGTGCTGACCGGTGTCCTGGTCGCGGCCTCCGGTGCGATCGCCTTCGTCGCGCTGATGGTGCCGCACGTGTGCCGCCTGCTCGTCGGCGGCGACCACCGGCGCCTGCTGCCCGTCTCCGCGCTGTGCGGCGCCCTGCTGCTGGTCGTGGTCGACGTCGTCTGCCGTACGGCCATGGACACACAGGAGCTCCCGGTCGGCGTGGTGACGTCGCTGCTCGGGGCTCCGGCCCTCTTGTATCTACTGGACCGGCGGCTGGGGAGCGGCAGTTGAGGATCGACATCGAGGACCTGCACGTCGCCTACGCCGGACGCACGGTCGTGGCGGGTGCCCGGCTCATCGCCGGCCAGGGCGAGATCACCGGCCTGGTCGGCCCGAACGGCAGCGGCAAGTCGACGCTCCTGCGCACCGTCTACCGGCACCTGAGACCCACCGCCGGGCGCGTGCTGCTGGCCGGCACCGACCTGCGCGACCTGACCCCCGTCCAGTCGGCCCGGCACATCGCGGCCCTCCCGCAGGAGCGCGGCAGCGACTTCGAGCTGAGCGTGCGCGAGGTCGTCACGATGGGCCGTACGCCCTACAAGCGTGCCTTCACCGGCGAGGACGCCGCCGACCGGGACATCGTTCTACGGGCGCTGGCCGATGTCGGCATGGCGGAGCACGCCGGCCGCCGGTTCACGGCCCTGTCCGGCGGCGAGCGCCAACGGGTGCTGCTGGCACGCGCGTTCGCGCAGGCCCCGGACGTGCTGGTCCTGGACGAGCCGACCAACCATCTCGACATCCGGCACCAGGTCGAACTGCTCGCCCTGCTGCGCGCCCGCTGCCGTACGACCCTGGTGTCGCTGCACGACCTCAACGCAGCCGCCTCCGTGTGCGACCGGCTGCACGTGCTGCACGCCGGAGCCGTGGTCGCCTCGGGGCCACCGCGCGACGTCCTCACCCCGGTGCTGATGGCCGAGGTGTTCGGCGTACGGGCAGCCGTCGTCGACCACCCCCTCACCGGCGACCCGCTGATCGCCTTCGACCACCGCGCCGGGAACTCGCGGGCCGTTTCCCCCGACTTGTGGGACGAGGCTGCCGACCGGCGGTCCGCGTGCGAAGGTGAGGGACGCGAGGGTGACACACCAGGGACCCGGCTCGGAACAACCCGGTGACATACCCGGCGGTGCGGACCGCCGGCCGCTGGTGGGACTGGCGGGCCTGCTGTCGTTCGTGGCGATGCTCGACATGAACATCGTCAACGTGGCCCTCGCGGACATCGCCGACGGTCTGCGGGTGTCTCAGGCGACCGCCCAGTGGGCCGTACTGGGTTACCAACTCCCCGTGGTGGCACTGCTGTTGCCCGTCGGACGATGGCTGGACGGGGCGGCCCTGCGCCCGGCCGTGCTGACCGCCACCGCGGGCTTCGGCCTGTGCAGCGCGCTCGCGGCCCTCGCGCCCTGGGCGGTCTGGCTGATCGCCGCCCGCCTCGCCCAGGGCGCCTTCGCCGCCGTCCTGTTCGTCCTGATGCCGGTCCTCGTGATCCGCTCCGTACGGCCCGAGGCCCGCGGGCGGGCGATGAGCGTACCCGCGACCCTGGGACCGCTGGGCGCGGTCACCGGACCGGCCGTGGGCGGTCTGCTGCTGGACCACTTCGGCTGGCACTCCGTGTTCCTGGTGAAGCTCCCGTTCTGTGCGCTCGCGCTGGTGGTGGCGTGGCGCGCGATACCGCGCGACGGGCGGCTGCGCCTGCCCGGCCGACGCGAGTCGGCGGACGCCCTCCTGGCCGTGGGCGGTGTGGCCGTGCTCCTGCTGGCGCTGACCCTGGCTGCGGACAATCCGGCGTGGCTGGTGCTCGCGCTCGCGGCCGTACCACTGGTGTGGTGGTGGCTGCGCGGGCCCGGCGGACGTCCGGTGGCCGGCCTGCTACGGGCCTCGGCGCTGCTGCGGCCGCATGGCGCGGTGCTGTCCCTCGCGACCGGCTTCGCCGCCCTGCACTATGTCGTCGCCCTGCACCTGCAGCGCGACGACGGCGTCAGCGCCACGACCACCGGCCTCACGGTCCTCGCCTTCCCGCTCGCCATGGGCCTGGCCGGACCGCTCGGCGGGCGCCTGACGGATCGGTACGGTGCCCGGCCGGTGGCCGTGACCGGAGCCGTTCTCACCGCGTCCGGCCTGCTGCTGTGCGTGCAGCTGGGCGACGGCTGGTCGCCGGGGGAGGTGGCCTGGCGGCTGGCGCTGGCCGGTCTCGGCATGGGCCTGAACGGCGGACCGGCCCAGGCCCTGGTCCTGGGCGCCGCCCCGCCGGACCGGACGGCCACCGTCGGGTCCACGGTGCAGCTCGCCCGGGGCCTCGGCTTCACCCTCGGCCCCGCGCTGGCCACCGCCGCATGGACCCTGGCCGGCGCCCGGGCCGGGCTGTGTCTGGCCGCCATCGCCGCCTGTGTCGCCGTACCGCTGCTCGCCGTGCCCGGCCGGCGGCCGGCCGTCCTCCCAGAGAGGTCCACTGACCCCGTCTCCCGTTGACCCAGGAGCCGTTCCCCTGCTCGCCCCGCCCGGCCGGCGCCCCGCCACCGTCCCCGTGAAGACCACCGACCCCGTCTCCCCCTGACCCAGGAGCCGTTCCCATGTGCGGAATCACCGGCTGGGTGTCCTTCCACAGCGACGCCCGCACACAGACCCCGGTCATCGAGGCCATGACCGCCACCCTCGCCCCGCGCGGCCCCGATGCCGGTGGCGTCTGGCTCGGTGAACGGGCCGCGATCGGCCACCGGCGGCTGGCCGTCATCGACCTCGAGGGCGGCGTACAGCCCATGACGGACCGGCCCGACGAGGCGGCGATCGTGCTCAGTTACAGCGGTGAGGTCTACAACCACCACGGCCTGCGCACCGAGTTGCGCCGCCGAGGACATGTCTTGCGCACCCGCAGCGACACCGAGGTGGTGCTGCGCGCCTACGCCGAATGGGGCGAGGCGGTGGCCGAGCACCTGGAGGGGATGTTCGCGTTCGCCGTGTGGGACGAGCGCGAGCAGCGGCTGCTGCTGGTGCGGGACCGGCTCGGCGTCAAGCCCCTGTACTGGGCCGCTGTCGACGGCGGCCTGGCCTTCGCCTCCGAGCCGAAAGCGCTCTTCGCCCACCCGGAGATACGGCCCAGGGTCGACGCGGACGGGCTGCGGGAGGCGTACAGCCTGCTGTTCAACACCGGGCCCACGGTGTGGTCCGGGGTACGGGAGGTCGAGCCCGGCGGGCTGCTCGTCCTGGACCGGGACGGCATCCGCGAGCGCCGATACTGGCAGCTGGAGGCCGCGCCCCACACCGACGACCGGGACACGACCGTCGAGCGGATCCGCGAGCTGGTCGGCGCCGCCGCGCGGGGCCAGTTGGAAGCCGACGTCCCGCTGTGCAGCCTGCTCTCCGGAGGGCTCGACTCCACCGTCCTGACCGCCCTGCTCACCGGTGAACTCCGGTCGAGGCAGGGGCCGCAAGCCCGGATCCGCTCCTACGCGGTCGACTACAGCGACCAGGCCGTCGAGTTCACCGGCGACGTCCTGCGCACCGGCCACGACGCTCCGTACGCCGTCGAAGCGGGTGCCTTCATCGGCACCGACCACAGCACGGTCGTTCTCGACCCGCGCGCGCTCCTCGACCCCGGGCACCGGACGGCGGTCGTCGTCGCCCGGGACTCGCCGATCGGCGTCGGCGACATGGACACCTCGCTCCACCTGCTGTTCGGCGAGATACGGCAGCACTCCACCGTAGCCCTGTCCGGCGAGGCCGCCGACGAGGTCTTCGGCGGCTATCCCTGGTTCCACAGCCCCAAGGCGCTGGCCGCCGGCACCTTCCCCTGGCTGCTGGTGACGGGCGACGAGGCCGCGATGCCGCTCAACCCCGAACTCGACCTGCGCATCACCGAGTTCCGCGACGACATCTACCGCACCGCCCTGGCCGACGTACCCCACCTGGACGGCGAGAGCCCCGTCGAGCACCGGCAACGCGAGCTGCAGCACCTGTCCCTGACCCGCTGGCTGCGCCAACTGTTGCACCGCAAGGACCGGTTGAGCATGGCCCAGGGCCTGGAGGTGCGGGTGCCGTACTGCGACCACCGGCTCGTCGAGTACGCCTTCACCACCCCCTGGGCCCTGAAGAGCCACGACGGCAGGGAGAAGAGCCTGCTGCGCGCCGCGGGAGCCGGCCTCGCCCCGGACTCGGTGCTCCACCGCCCCAAGAACCACTACCCGGCCACCCACCACCCCGACTACAACCGCGGCCTGCAGCGGATGGCCCGCGACGCCCTCGCCGCCGAGCAGGTCCGCGCCCTCACCGACGAGACCCGCGTCAAGCCCTGCCTGGACACACCGCCCGACCGGCTGGAGTGGGGCCACCGACTGCGCCTCGAACGCATCGTCGACCTCGCCCTCTGGCTGGACCACTACCGCCCCGAACTCGCCCTCTGAGGAGCCCCGATGACGACACTCCCCGACCCGGTCCCGCTGACGGGCTGCACCTACAAGAGCAACCCCTACCCCCTCTACGAGCGGATGCGCGAGGCCGGCCCGGTCCACCGCGTCCTCTTCCCCAGCGGCGTACAGGCCTGGCTGGTGACCGGCTACGACGCCGCCCACTCCGCGCTCGGTGACGACCGGCTCGGCAAGAACCACGACCGGGGCAACGACCGCTGGCGCGCCCGCGCCTCGATCATGCCCGAGCCGCAGCACTCTCAGCTTCAGGTCCATCTCCTTCACCAGGACCCGCCGGGACACACCCGAATGCGGCGCTTGCTCACCGACGCCTTCACCCCGCGCCGCATCGAGAGCCTGCGCCCCCGGTTCCAGGAACTGGCCGACGCACTCGTGGCCGCGCTGCCCGAGACCGGCCCCGCGGACCTCGTCAGCGCCTTCGCCGCGCCCTTCCCCTTCCAGGTCCTCGCCGAAGTCATCGGTCTCCCGGAAGAGTTGGCCGACCGCTTCGACCGCGACTGGGGCAAGGTCGTGCAGCCGGTCGGACCCACCGACCCCGGGCGGCCCGCGTACGAGGCCCGGCTGCACGGCCTGCAGAGCTACATCGCCGACGTCGTGGCCCACAAGCGCGACCACGAGGAAGACGATCTGCTCAGCCGGCTCGTCGTGGCCCGGGACCGGGGCGAACTGTCCCAGGAGGAGCTGGACTCCATGATCTTCCAGCTCCTGGTGGCCGGCCAGGAACCGGTCACCAACCAGATCACCACCGCCCTGATCGCCCTCTTCCGCCGCCCGGACGAGCTCGCCCGCCTGCGCGACACCCCGGATCTGCTGCCCCGCGCGGTCGAGGAACTCCTGCGCCACGACAGCGCCTTCGAGCTGACCACCTGGCGCTTCTTCGGTGAGGACAGCGATCTGCACGGCACCACGATCCCGGCCGGTGACTCCGTGATCGTCTCCCTGTGCGCCGCCAACCGCGACCCGCGCCGCTTCGCCGCCCCCGACACCCTCGACCTCGACCGCAGCCCCAACCCCCACCTCGCCTTCGGCCACGGCATCCACTTCTGCCCCGGCGCCGCACTCGCCCGCACCGAACTCCAGATCGCCCTCGGCACGCTGCTCGCCCGGCTGTCCGGCCTGCGCCTCGCCGTCGCCGACGCGGACCTCGCCTGGATCCCGGCCGTCCTCGGCCGCGGCACCCACCACCTGCCCGTCGGCTACGACCGGCGCCGCTGACCGAGACCTGCCCTCCCAAGGAGCGACATGCTGCTGACGACCGCCTCGCCCACGCGCATCAGCACCGACATCCTGAACCTGCTGCTGCCGTACCACCGCACGACCGACCGGGCCCCCGCCCCCGCCGAGGCGTTCCCGCACCAGCGGCGCCGGATCGCCGGCTTCGTGCGCGACGGCGCCCCCCTCGAGTTCACCCTGCCCGGCTTCCCCTGCAAGTCACCCAACCCGGCCAAGGTCCTCGGCCACCTGCCCGACCGGGCGGAGCGGCTGTCCCTGCGCTTCCTGAACACCCTGTGCACCGAGATCGAGCGGATCCACCCGCCCGGCGCCCGGGTGGTCATCTGCTCCGACGGCCACGTCTTCGGCGACCTCGTCCGGGTGCCCGACCGGCACATCGACGCGTACGCCGACGAACTGCGCACCCTCATGCGCGACCTGGCCCTCGACAGGCTGTCGGTCTTCGACCTCCGGGACGTCTACGGCGCTCTTCCGTACGACGCGAAGCGCGCTCACGTGCAGGACCGGTACGCCCCGACGGCCGAGGACCTGCGTGCCCTGGTCCGGTCCGACGACGCCACCCGTGCCCTCTACCGCGGCATCACCCGCTTCCTCGTCGAGGACACGGCCGACTTCCCCGGCACGCGCTCCGCCCTCCAACGCGAGTGCCGTCAACGGGCCTACGGCGTCATACGGCGCAGTCGCGCCTGGGGCGCCCTGATCGCAGAGCACCACCCCCGTGCCGTCCGTCTGTCCATCCACCCCCAGCCCGTCGGCGACCCCAAGTTCGGCATCCGCCTGCTCGACGCCCCGGACGCCTGGACCACCCCGTGGCACTCGGCCGCCCTCCGCCGCACCGACGGCACCTGGACCCTGATGCCCCGCGAGCGGGCCGCCCGACTGGGCCGTCTGGTCGACCACGACGACAGACCGAGCCATTTCGAGCAGCACTGATAGCACGTTCCGTAACGTGGGGATCATGACCGGCGAGAGAGATCTGCAGAAGCTGCTCAGCGGGATGCATCCGGAGCTGAATCCGGGCCGCTACGTGTTCACCACCGTCGAGGGGGGCGTGCCCTCCGGCATCACCCCTGTGGTCACGGTCGCCGAGCAGGAGGGCCTCACGCTGGTGGCGCGGCTGGACGAGGCGGACGGGGCGGGGCTGGCGTACGACTACGTGGCCGCCTGGATCACCCTGCGCGTCCACTCGGCACTGCAGGCGGTGGGCCTGACCGCCGCGGTCGCGCGGGAACTCGCCGACTCCGGCCTGAGCTGCAACGTCGTCGCCGGGTTCCACCACGACCACCTCTTCGTGCCGTACGAGCACGCTCATCAGGCGGTGGCCGTCCTGGAGAGCCTGGCCCGGCGCTCCGCCTGAGCCGGCTCCGGGACACGGGGGTTGTCCCGAGCAGCCGCACGTCAGCAGGTCCCGTGCTCCACGCCGGAGAACCCGGGGGAGATCCGTACCTGAGCGCACGCGGTGGCCGCCGCACGGTCACACGTTCCAGCCGTGGCGGACGCCGTTCCCGTCCGGCTGCGACCCCGGCTCGTGCTCATGTCTGTCACATGTTCGTCGGCTCCACTGCGGACGCCACCGGAGTGTGGGCTCCCTCCATGGCCGACCCGGCGCAGCAAGCCAACGATGTGCCTCATGCGCCCCAGTCGACGAACCACCCTCCTGTCCGCAGCCCTGCTTGCGGCATCGGCGGTCACGCCCGCGGCCGCCGCCCGAGCCGACGACGGTTCCACCCGCCGACGCCGGATCACGGTCCCCGGTGCCGAACGGCAGCTGGTCTCCCGCCTCGACGACCTGACGACCAGTGCCCTCACCGGCACGCCCTACACCGACCCGGCGGACTGGGCCGGACTCGCCGCTCAGGGCACCCAGAACCCCTCAGGCGTGCCCGGATGGCAGATCGACGGCTACTTCCCCGGCTCCTCGCACCTCAACCCGACGCACGGCTGGAACCATGACGCCCAGTTCGTCATCCGGCTGCCCGAGCACTGGAACGGCAAGCTGGTCGTCACGGGCGCCCCCGGCGTCCGCAGGCAGTACTCGATGGACACCCTCGTCTCCGACTGGGTGCTGGCCCAGGGCTACGCCTTCGCCGCCACCGACAAGGGCAATTGCGGCCCGGACTTCTACACCGACGGCGATCGGCCCGGTGACGCCGTCGCCGAGTGGAACCGGCGCACGACCCAGCTGACCCGGGCCGCCAGGGCCGTGGTGGCCCAGCACTACGGACACGCTCCGCGCCGCACGTACATGACCGGGATCTCCAACAGCGGCTATCTCACCCGCTGGCAGCTGGAGAACCATCCCGAGCTGTACGACGGCGGCGTCGACTGGGAGGGCCCGCTGTGGCGGCCCGAGGGCCCGAACCTGTTCACCTTCCTGCCCACCGCCGTCGCCCGCCAACTGGGCCGGGCCGACGACGAGGACATGTACGCGGCCGGTTTCGCGCGCGGGTCGGAGTTCCTGTGGCCGTACCACGAGAAGGTGTACTGGGGCCTGACCCAGAAGATCTACCGCGCCGAGTTCGACCCTGGATACGACCCCGCCTGCCCCGGAGCCTCGGCCGGTACGACCCCCGAGGAGATCCTCGCCCCCTGCCCGTCCGACGCCGCGTACGACTACGCCGCACGGCCACGGCCCGTCCATGACGCCGTCGCCCGGATCTCGCTCAGCGGCCGCATCGGCCGACCGATGATCACGCTGCACGGAACCCTGGACGCGCTGCTGCCCATCGCCGTCCAGTCCGACGTCTACACGCGGATGATCGCCGAGCAGGGCCGGTCCGGGCTGCACCGGTACTACCGGATCGAGGGCGGCACCCACGTCGACAGCCTCTACGACACCTTCCCGGAACGGCTGCGGCCGATCCTGCCCTGCTACCGCGCCGCGTTCACCGCGCTGACGGCCTGGGTGGAGCAGGGCGAGGAGCCGCCGCCGAGCGGCACCGTTCCCCGGCCGCGCTCCGGCGATCCGGTCAACACCGGTTCACTCGGCTGACCTTGGTCAGGCCGGGGTGCCGGCCTGGGCCAGGACCTCCCCGGCGATCGCGAGCGCCTCGGCGCGGTCTTCGGGGACGACGCCGATCCGGGTGCGCCGGTCCAGGAGGTCCGCCGCGTCGAGGGCGCCCTCGTGCCGGGCGGCCCACACGAGTTCGGCCCGGGTGACCGGATACCCCGGCAGCACCGGTTCGGCCAGGGCAGGATCCCGTTCCATGAGGGCGTGGACGGCCGGGGCCTCGGTGCCGTAGCGGCGGACCAGACGGCGGGGGGCGGGCACGGCGCGCAGCCGGTCCGGTGCGGTGGCGCCGACCAGCGGCAGGGCGGCGGTGGGGGAGGGGCGCGAGGGCAGGCCACGCGCCTCGGCCGCGGCGTCCACGGCGTCCTGCGCCATCCGGCGGTAGGTGGTGAGCTTGCCGCCCACGATGGTGGTCACCCCGTCGGGCGAGGTCAGCACCGCGTGCCGGCGGGAGATGTCGGAGGTACGGGCCGGTGCGTCACCCGGGTCGTCGTGCCCGCTGGTGTCCAGCAGGGGGCGCAGCCCGGCGAAGGCGCCGACGACCTCGTCCCGGCGTACCGGCGTCTCCAATACGGACCCGAGCACGTCCAGCAGGAACCCGATGTCGGTCTCGGGGACCTCCGGCACGTCGGGGATCGGGCCGTCGACCGGCTCGTCGGTGAGTCCGACGTAGACCCGGCCGTCCCCCTGGGGCAGCACCAGGACGAAGCGGTTGGTCTCGCCGGGGATCGGGAGGTGCAGGCCGGCCGGCAGCGCGCCGAGCCGCTCCGAGCGCAGCACCAGGTGAGTGCCGCGGGAGGGCCGGATCCGTATCCCCTCGACCAGGTCGCCCGCCCACACCCCGGTGGCGTTGATCACGGCGCGGGCGCGGATCTCGCCCTCCTCGCCGGTGAGTTCGTCGCGGACACGGGCGCCGGTCCCGGTCGACTCCAGCACCCTGACCCGGGTCAGCACCCGGGCGCCCCGCGCGGCGGCGGTGCGCGCCAGCGCGGTCACCAGCCGGGCGTCGTCGGTGACCTTCCCGTCCCAGGACAGCAGCCCGCCGCGCAGGTCGGCCGCGCGCACCGAGGGTGCCAGGTGCCGGGCCTCCGTCGCCGACAGCCGGCGCGGGGCGGGCAGCACCTGCCGCGGGGTCCGGGCGGCCAGCCGCAGCATGTCGCCCGCCCGGAACCCGGCCCACGCCAGTGAGGACTGCGCCCGCGACACCAGCGGGGTCAGCGGCAGCACGAACGGCTGGGCGGCCACCAGGTGCGGGGCGGTGCGGGTCATCAGGACCCCGCGTTCGACCGCGCTCTCGTGGGCGACGTCGAACTGCGCGGAGGCCAGATAGCGCAGCCCGCCGTGGATGAGCTTGGAACTCCAGCGGGAGGTGCCGAAGGCCAGGTCGTGCGCGTCGACGGCGACGACGTCGAGACCGCGGGCGGCCGCGTCCAGGGCGGCTCCGGCCCCCGTGGCGCCGAGCCCGACGACCAGGACGTCGGCGACCCTGCCGTCGGTGGCCTCGGCCAGTTCCCGGGTCCGCCGACCCGCGCTGAGGGACGAGCCTCGTACGGCCTCTAGGTGGCTCATGGCGTCAGGGTCCTCTCCAGAAGGGTGCGCAGCTCGCCCAGCAGGGCGGCGGAGTCGAGGTCGGGATCGTCCTCGTCGGTCATCGTGCGCAGGGACAGGGCGAAGGACTGCACGATCAGCAGCAGGCCCCGGGCCTGCCGCTCGATGTGAGCGGTGCGTACCGATCCGTCCGCGTGGCCCTCGCGCAGTGCGCCGGCCAGCAGTTCCAGCAGCGCCTCCTGGCTCGCCCCGCGCCGGTCGAGCACGTAGGGGAGCAGCAGTTCGGGATCGACGTCGACGATCTTGCGGAAGAGCGGGTGGGCGCGGAACGCCTCCACCCCCGCCACCAGACCCGCCACGATCCGGCCGCGCGTGTCGGTGCCGGGGGCGGGCTCCGGTATCGCGCGGGTGGCCACGTCGATCCACTCACGGGTCATCAGATCGCCCACCAGCGTGCGCAGGTCGGGCCAGCGCCGGTACAGCGTCATCCGCGAGACACCGGCGCGACGAGCCACGTCGGCGAGGGTGGTGCGGCGGACCCCGACGGCCAGCACACAGTCGCGCACCGCGTCGAGCACGTGATCGTTGCCAGAGCTGTCTGCACCGTTGTGACGAATAGGCGTCATGTGTCACAGTGTAACGCCCCGGGGGCCGGGCGGAGACGCCGCCGCGCGAACCGAGCACACCGATCTGTGAGGACGACCCTTCGATGGACATGCTGTGGAACGGCTGGGGCGACCCGGCCAAGGCGGCACCGCTGCCCGACTCGGTGACCGGACTGCTGCGCGACCTGCTCGGCGTCAAGCCGCGCACCACGCCGACGCTCGCCCTGGAGGACATCGACCTGCCCGCGCCCACGGCCGACCCGGCTGCGCTGAAGGCGCTCGCCCAGGCCGTCGGCGGCGAGGAGCATGTCCGCACGGACGCCGAGAGCCGCATCCGGCACACCCGCGGCAAGTCCACCCCCGACCTGCTGCGGCTGCGCGCCGGCGACGTCTCCGACGTCCCGCAGGCCGTGGTCCTGCCCGCGACCCACGACGAAGTCCTCGCCGTACTGGGGGCCTGCGCCGCGCACGGCCTGGCCGTCGTCCCCTTCGGCGGCGGCACCTCCGTCGTCGGCGGTCTCGCCCCCGAGCGGCGCGCCTTCGTCGCCCTGGACCTGCGTCGCATGAACCGCCTGCAACTCCTGGACCCGGTCTCCCGCACCGCAGTGCTCCAGCCAGGTCTGCGCGCCCCCGAGGCCGAGGCCCTGCTCAACGAACAGGGCTTCACCCTCGGCCACTTCCCGCAGTCCTTCGAGTGGGCCACCATCGGCGGCTTCGCCGCCGCCCGCTCCAGCGGACAGGCCTCCGCCGGATACGGCCGCTTCGACGAGATGGTGCTCGGCCTCACCCTCGCCACCCCCCAGGGAACCGTGGAGGCGGGCCGCGCCCCCCGCTCCGCCGCCGGACCCGACCTGCGCCAGCTGATCCTCGGCTCCGAGGGCGCCTTCGGCGTCATCACCTCCGTTCTCGTGCGGATCCGCCCGCTGCCCGAGGCGCGCGTCTACGAGGGCTGGCGGTTCGCCTCCTTCGAGGAGGGAGCCGCGGCACTGCGCCGGCTCGCCCAGGACGGACCCCGGCCGACCGTGCTGCGCCTGTCCGACGAGACCGAGACGCTCATCGGCCTCGCCCAGCCGGACGCCATCGGCGCCGGGCTGGAGAGCAACGCCGGATGCATGGCGATCACCGGCTACGAGGGCACGGCCGAGGACACGGCCCAGCGCCGTGAGCAGGCGGCGGCCGTCCTGCGGGACGCCGGCGGGACCCTGATCGGATCCGAACCGGGCGAACGCTGGGCCCACGGCCGCTACTCCGCGCCCTACCTGCGCGACTCCCTGCTCGACGCGGGAGCCTTCGCCGAGACGCTGGAGACAGCCGCCTTCTGGTCCCGGATCCCCGACCTGTACACCGCGGTCCGCACCGCCCTCACCGACACCCTCACCGAGGCCGGCACCCCGCCCCTGGTGATGTGCCACATCTCCCACGTGTACGAGAACGGCGCCTCGCTCTACTTCACGGTCGTCAGCGCCCAGGGCGAGGACCCCGTTGCACACTGGACGCGCGCCAAGCACGCCGCCAACGACGCCGTACTCGCCGCCGGGGGCACCATCAGCCACCACCACGGGGTGGGCACCGACCACCGCGACTGGTATGTCAGGGAGGCCGGACCCCTGGCCGTCGAGGCCCTGCGCGCCGTCAAGCGCAGCCTCGACCCCGAGGGACTCCTCAACCCGGGCGTCCTGCTGCCCACCGACTGATCCGCACCCGCCCAGCCCGTCACTCTCGTCATCGCCCGGAGGCCTACCGATGCGACAGTTCACCGCCGTCGTCAACCCGACCGCGGGCGACTCGACCGGGGCGGCATCGCTGCTCCATCTGGCCCGACTGCTCCGCGAGGCCGGGGCCGAGCTGGAGACGGAGTACAGCCACAGCCTCGCCCACGCCCAGGACATCGCCCGGCAGGCCGGGGAGCGCGGCCGGGTGGTCCTGGCGGTCGGCGGCGACGGCATGGCCGGCGGCATCGGCGGAGCGCTGAGCGGCACTGGTACGGTCCTGGGCCTCGTACCCGCCGGCCGGGGCAACGACTTCGCCCGGGCGCTGGGCCTGCCGTCCGACCCGGCCGCGCTCGCCGACATCCTCCTGCACGCCGAGCCCGGCCGTGTCGACACCATCGAGGTGGAGTCGGCCGTGCACCGGCGCACCGTGGTCCTCGGCAGCGTCTACGCAGGCGTCGACGCGCTGGCCAACCGGCACGCCAACGAGGCCCGGCTGCTGCGCGGAGCCGCCTCGTACTACGCGGGCGGCCTGCGCGCGGTGACCACCTGGCGGCCGGCGGACTACCGCGTCACCGTCGACGGCGAGGCACACGCCCACCGCGGCTACACCGTCGTGGCCGCCAACTCCCCCTACTACGGCTCCGGCCGGCTCATCGCCCCAGGCGCGCGGGTCGACGACGGACTGCTGGACATCGTCATGATCCGCGAGGCGCCGCGCCGGCTGTTCTTCGCCCTCATGAACGAGCTGAAGACGGGCGGCCACGTCCACCGCCCCGAGGTACGGGTCCTGCGCGGAAAGGAGATCCGCATCGAGGCCGCCCGCCCCGTCCCCTACGGAGCCGACGGCGAGGTGGAGGCCACGCTGCCGGTGACGGTGCGGGTACGGCCCGCGGACCTGTCGGTGCTCTGGCGGCCGGCCGCCGCGGACCGCCCCTGACCCGTCAGCGGTCGTGCGACAGGGCCAGCAGTTCGGCGAAGGTACCGCCCGCGTGGACCAGGTCGTCGTAGGAGCCCTGCTCGGTGATGCGGCCGTCGTCCAGCACCACGATGTGGTCGGCGACCTTGGTGTTCTCCAGCCGATGGGTGACCACCACCGTGATCCGGTCGGCGGCGATGGTTCTGATCCGCTCGAAGATGCCGTGTTCGCCCCGGGGATCCATCTGCGAGGTCGGTTCGTCGAGGATCAGCAGCTCCGGCCGGCGGTACAGGGCACGGCTGCAGGCCAGCCGCTGCCACTGGCCGCCGGAGAGTTCCGCCCCGCCGAAGATCTCCCGGGCGAGGAGGGTGTCCAGGCCGGCCGGGAGGCTCTCCACCGCCGCCCGCATGCCGACCGCGTCGACGGCGTCCCACACGGGTTGGTCGTCGTGGCTGCGGGGCTGGCCGAGCGTGATGTTCTCGCGGACCCGCAGCGGCCACTGGGCGAAGATCTGCGGCACCAGCCCGGTCCTCGCCCATACCGCCGCCGGGTCGGCGTGGGCGATGTCCGTGCCGTTCCAGGTGACCTTGCCCTTGTCCGGCAGGTAGATCCCGGTGAGCAGCCGGGTCAGGGTCGACTTCCCCGAGCCGTTGACGCCGACGATCGCGAGGATCGACCCCCTGCGCAGCGTGAGGGAGACGCCGTCCACGGCCGGTCTGTCCTTGCCGGGGTACTGGTACACCACCTCGTCGAGCCGGATCTCCTCGACCGGGCCGGCGACGGCGCGGTCACCCCGGCGCGGGGCGCGGGCGGCCGCGTCGTCCAGGAAGGCCTGCATGTCGCCGAGGTAGAGGCTGGTGTGGAAGACGGCGGCGCCGTTGACGACGACCTGCGACAGGGCGGCGAGGGTGGTCTGGACGGCGACGACGGCGGTGGCGGCGATCGCGAGCGCGATACGGCCGGTCACCGCGAGCCAGGCCAGCGACGCCCAGGTGGTGACCAGGAAGACCCCGCCGGCGAGTGAGGTGAGCAGCGCGATCCGCAGCGTGCGCGGGGCCGCCGCGAGGGTGCGCCGGTCGCACCGGTCGGACAGCGACCGGTACCAGAACACCAGGTAGTCCGTCATCGAGTTGGCCCGGACCTCGTCCCCGTACTTCGCGGTGGTCGCCCACCAGCGCATCATTCCGCGTGCGTTGCGGTCGGCCACGTTGGCATAGTGGATCTCGTAGTCCACCCGGGCCGTCAGGACGGCACCGATCCCCGCGGGCAGCACGGCGAGGAGGAGCAGCGGCAGCATCATCAGGTTCAGCACGGACAGGACACCGCTGGCGGTGATCATGCGGATGAGCGCGGACATGAACCGCTGGGCGTCGGCCACCATCACAATGGTGCGCATCACCCCCATCTCCGCCGCTTCCTGCCGGTCGGTGAATCCGTCGACCGCGTAGGCCGCTGCCTCCACCCGGCAGACCGCCTCCACCAGCGCACTGTCGGTCTCCGTCGTCAGCAGCGGCGTGATCCGGCGCTCGGCGTACGTCGCCACGGCGCCCGCACCCCGGGCGAGCGCGGCAGCAGCGGCCACGACCACCAGCGCCGGCACGGCCGCGCCCAGCCGTCCGCCGACCGGGCCCGGCCCGAGGACATACCCCATCGCCCTTGCCGTCGCGGCGAGTTGGACCGCCGCGGACACCCCCGTCACCACCTGGCAGCCGAGCAGCAGCCGCACCGCACGCCGGTCGGTGCGCCACGACAGCCGTCCGATCCGGGCCAGTACCGCGGGAATCTGCCCGCACATCCGCCGGAAGGACACCTCGGCCAACGGGTTGACCGAGTACTGCCCGCTGTATCTGATCTCCGCCGGCGGTGGCGGAGGAGGTGCCGCGTCCTGCTGATCGCGTGTGTCGGCCGAGGTCAACGTGATCCCCCTGACGGTCGCTCCGGCTGGTCATGTGGCTCAACGACCCGGCACCGATATCGAACACACGTGTTTCAGCCGTGCCCGGAACCCAGACACAGAGCCCACCGCGGAGCGTGCCCGATGCACCGACCCTTGCCGCACAACAGGAGGCAGCGGGACCGAGGTTGGCCGAAACGCCGATCAGCGGCCCGGTCGGCCGGTCGCCGGTTCAGCCGGGGCCGCCTCCAGCCGGACGACTCCCCGGTCGAAGCGGCGCAGGCGGGTGTGTCGCTCCGGCTCTTCCGCGTCGGTGGAGGTGGCATGGGGCAGGTCCTCGATGCTCCAGCCGTGCGGCAGGTCGAGCGCCCGCCAGGAGCTGTCGTCGTACGTCGGCGCCTCGGCACCGTCGGTGTCGCCGCGGAGGACGTGTCACGCCGGGACTGTCCCGCTTCGTCATCCTCGTCGGCTCTCCTGTGCACGAGGCCGGACAGGAGGTGGCCGGTGGAGTGGTCGCGCAGTTCTACGGTCGGTCCCGCCCAGCCGCCGCACGGCTGGGCGGTACTGGTCAGGCCCGACGTTCAGCCGGAAGGTGTGCAGTAACCCGTCGATGTCGACGATGCGCAGACAGGCGGTGTTGCGGCTCTGGTTCTCCTGGAACGGGCCGGTCGGCAGGGACACCGCGCCGAGGGGGAACGCCTGTACTCGGGCGGCCAGTTGGCGGGAGGCGTCGGGGGTGCGGGGCGCGGCCTGGGCCGTGGGGCCGTTCGGCACCCGGAGACCGGACTGCTCGCCAGTACAAGATCGACGTCGTCATCACCCGCACCTGGAACCGCACCGCCCTCGACACCTGGGACCTAAAGACGCACCGGCGCGTCAACGACCTGACCCGGACTCAACTCGGCACGCGCTTCAAGGGGCACGTCAACGTGGCGGCGGGCTCGGCCGGTTGTACGGGTTCGTCGCCGCGAACGGCCGCGGAGTTGCGGGCAATTGCGGCGTTACCAGACCAAGATCATCTCGCTGGGGCCGGTGAGGTGTGGCGTGGCTCACTTCAGCCCGTCCACCCGTGATGATCACCCACTGGAATGCGCTTTCGAGATGGGTTGCCTGTGTGGCAGGTGGGCCTGACGTGGCGTTCTTCTATGGCCGTTCCCGGCCCGATTGTGGGGGTGGACTCTCCGTGAGCCGTCGTACAGCGCATGCGTACAGACCGTTGGGCCTCAAACGGCGGGCATGGCTGACACTTGGTGCGGTGGTTCTGGGCGGCGGGGGAGTGGTCTCCTACGCGGTCGCCAGCCCCTCCCAGGACTCGGGTGGCGCCGACCGGGCCAAGCGGCCGGTGAAGGTCTACGACCTCGTACTGAAGGTCACCGCGAACGGCAAGCGTGAGCTGCCCCGCACCGACACCGCTCAGTTCTCGATGCTCGGTGTGTCCTGGACCGGCGCCGCCAAGCGGCTCGACGGCACGGCACAGGTGCGCACCCGCAGCAGGGAGACGGGGGACTGGGGCGCATGGCGTGACCTCGAGGTGAACGTCGACCCGCTGGAGCATCCCGACGCCGAGGTGCGCGGCGCCTCCGAGCCGCTGTGGGTCGGCTCCTCCGACGGCGTCCAGGCGCAGGTCGTCCGCCAGGACGGCTCCAACGCCCCGTTGCCGAAGGGCCTGCAGGTCAACCTGGTCGATCCGGGCGTGGTGACCGACGCCGAGACCAAGTCCGGTGCCGGTGACGCCCATCCGGCCGCGTTCGCCGCCGAGACGGCGTCGCCCTCGGCGAGCACGATCGAATCCCCCTCGGCGAGCACGACCGAGTCCCCCTCGGCGAGCACGTCGGCCACCACGCCGACGGCGCCGCCGTCCACCGTGCCCGAACCGCCGATCACCTCCCGCGCCGACTGGGGCGCCGACGAGTCGATCAGCCCCGACGCGCCGGAGTACAACGCGGACGTCAAGGCCGTCTTCGTCCATCACACGGACGGCAGCAACGACTACTCCTGCACCGACTCGGCGTCGATCGTGCGGAGCATCTACGCGTACCACGTGCAGGTCAGCGGCTGGAAGGACATCGGCTACAACTTCCTGGTCGACAAGTGCGGCACCGTCTTCGAGGGCCGCAAGGGCGGTGTCGGCCTGCCGGTGCTCGGTGCCCACACCTACGGCTGGAACCGGGAAGCCGCGGGTATCGCGGTGCTCGGCGACTTCACCACCACCGGCGCCACCGACGCCGCGCTGGCCTCGATCGCCCGTGTGGCCGCGTGGAAGCTCGGCCAGTACGGCCTCGCCCCCGACGGGACGGCCCAGCTGACGGCCGGTGCCACCCAGACCAACTACTTCGGCACGAACTTCACCGCCGGAAACACGTACACCTTCCAACGGATCTCCGGGCACCGCGACGGCTACAACACCCAGTGCCCCGGCAGCTCCCTCTACGCCCAGCTGCCCACCATCCGCGCCTGGGCGGCCGGCCCGGTGCAGGGCCTGAAGGTCACCTCGGTCGACAAGGCGGGCCTGGCCGGCTCGACGTACTACACCAAGGGCGCCGTCACGCTGCACTGGACGACCACCACGCCGGGCTCGCTCATCTCCGAATTCGAGCTGCTGGTAGACGGCGAGACCGCGGCCAGCGTGTCCGGTGACGCCACCTCGGCCGGCGCCACACTGGCCGCAGGCAGCCACACCGTCGCCGTCCGGGCCGTCCACCAGTCCGGGAAGGCCACGACGAGCGCCGCGCTGAACGTCGTGGCGGAGACGACCGCGCCAACCTTCACGACCACGCCGAATCTCACGCTGCGCACCGGCACGGTCGATACCACCGCCGTCCCGGTCACCCTCGGCTGGAAGTCCACCGACAACGCCGCGCTGCGCTATGTGAAGCTGCTGTCCCCCACGACCGCCACCTTCGGCCCGACCACCACCAGCTCCAAGCGCACAGCCAAGTCCGGCACCGCCACCACCTGGTCCATGCGCGCCTACGACTACGCGGGCAACTACCGCACGTCGTCCCCGTCCTACACGCCGGTGATCCTGCAGGAGACCTCCGCCACCAAGTCCGGCAGCTGGACCACCCGTTCCTCCACCAGCTACCTCGGCGGCACGTCGTACTCCAGCGGCTCCAAGGGTGCCGCCCTCACCTGGACCTTCACCGGCCGCTCCGCCGCCTGGGTGGTCTCCCGCGCCTCCACCTCCGGGCAGGCGTACGTCTACGCGGACGGTACGAAGACGGCCACGATCGACCTGAAGTCCACCACCACCCAGTACCGCCAGGCCATCTGGACCAAGAGCTGGTCCAGCAGCGCCAAGCACACCGTCAAGATCGTCGTGGTCGGCACCAGCGGCCGTCCCACCGTCACCACGGACGGCCTGGTCTACGTCAAGTAACCGCACACGCAGTCCTCGTCCGCCCAGGGGAACCCTGGGCGGACCCCTACACTGGGTGCCCGAACGTGCGTGAACGGTGAAGTGGGCGGGGGCAGGAGAGGACTGTGGCGGACAACGGTGGCTTCGAGGACCCGTCGGCCGAGGTGCTGGCGGCGGCGGCCGCCGCGTTCGGGCTGCTCGCCTCGTCGGCCCGACTGAACCTGATGTGGGCGCTGGCGCAGGGCGAAAGCGATGTCACGCACCTCGCCGACCGGGTGGGCGGTGCGCTGCCCGCGGTCAGCCAGCACCTGGCCAAGCTGAAGCTCGCCGGGCTCGTCAGCTCCCGCCGTGAGGGCCGCCGGCAGGTCTACTACATCGACGACCCCGACATCGTGACCGTCATGCGGGTGCTGGTCGGACAGCTCACCGCGCGCTCGCAGCACGCCGCCGCCCCCGTACGGCAGCTGCACGGGGCCGACGCCTGAGCCCACCGGGGCCCGCTCCCCGTTCCATGAGATCCCTCACCTGTGAATTCCCACAGGATCCGTGCTGTTCGGGGCACGGGTTTGTTAGATTGCGCAATCACGCAATTCAGGTGGAGCCACCGCTTCCCGCCTGCTCGAGTACCGCCGCGCTTGCCCGGCCGCACACCCGACGGCCCGGCCTGCCGAGCCCGACCGTTCATGGGAGTGGGTAGATGAGCGACCCCTGGGACGGCCCGGGTGGCCAGGCCACGCGCAACCGCAGCGCCCGGGTACCCGGACAGCGCACGGGCGAGCCCGACGGACCGCGCCCGGGCGGCCGGGCAGCCTCCCGCTCACATGCCGGCAGCCCTTCGCGGCGCCGGGCTCGTGCGGGGCGCGGCAAGCGGATCCTGAAGATCGCCGCGGTATGCCTGTCGCTCCTGGTGCTCGGCACGGCCGGTGTCGGCTGGTGGTTCTACCAGCACCTGAACGGCAACATCCAGAGTGTGTCGCTGGACGGCAAGGGCGGTACGGAGAAGGCCGACGCGTT
>NZ_JBSFHY010000060.1:0-41725 GCF_053597295.1 Streptomyces sp. NPDC001450 | reverse complement strand
AGCTCGGCCGTCAGGAACGGGCCCGACGTGTCCACGGACAGCAGCCGTACCCGGGTCGTCCCGGTCGCCGGCCGGCGGCGGGACACCTGGTCGTCAGACAGCGGCCTCCACGAGGTCGTCCGCCGTGACGGTTGCCGGAGTGGAGTGGCCGGACAGGGCGAGCGTGAGGTCCAACTCCGCGAGCACACAGCGGATGACGTGCTCCACGCCCGCCTGTCCCTCCAGACCGAGCCCGTACACGTACGGCCGCCCCAGCAGCACCGCCCGGGCGCCGAGGGCGAGGGCCTTGAACACGTCGTCGCCGGTGCGCACCCCGCTGTCGAACAGCACCGTCAGCCGGTCGCCGACCGCGTCCGCGATCCGGGGCAGCGCATCGGCCGCCGCGACGGAGCCGGCCACCTGCCGGCCGCCGTGGTTCGAGACCACCACCCCGTCCATCCCGGCGTCCGCGGCGAGCCGGGCGTCGTCCGGGTGCAGGACGCCCTTGAGGACGATCGGCCCGTCCCAGTGCTCGCGCAGGAACGCGAGGTCGGGCCAGGTGTGGCTCGCGTCCCCGAACAGTCCGAGGAAGTGCAGCACCGCCGCGTTCGGGTCCTCGTGCACCGGCTTGTCGAGACCCGCCCGGAAGGCCGGGTCGGTGAAGTAGTTGGCGGTGCCCACCCCGTGCAGGAACGGCAGATACGCCTGGTCCAGATCGCGCGGCCGCCATGCCAGCAGCGGGGTGTCCAGGGTGACGACCAGTACCGAGAACCCGGCCGCCTTGGCCCGGGCGAGGAAACTCCGGGTCACCTCACGGTCCTTGCCCCAGTACAGCTGGAACCACCGCTCGGCGTCCCCCATCGCCTCCGCCACCTGCTCCATCGGCGTGCTCGACGCCGACGACAGGATGTACGGCACCCCCTGCGCGGCGGCGGCCCGGGCGGCCGCGGACTCGGCGTCCGGATGCATGATCGACAATACGCCCACCGGGGCCAGGGCCAACGGCGCCGGCAGCGCGCGGCCCAGCACCCGCACCGACAGGTCGCGCTCCTGTACGTTCCTGAGCATGCGCGGCACGATCCGGCGCCGGGCGAGAGCCGCCCGGTTGGCGTGTGCCGTGCTGCCGTCACCCGCGCTGCCCGCCACATAGCCCACCGGGCCGGGCCCGAGCCGGTGCTCGGCCAGCTCCTCCAGCCGGGTCAGATCGGTGGGCAGCCGGGGCACGGCCCCGGTCATCCCGTTCAGATAGATCTCGTACTGGAAGTCCGCCCAGTGCTTCGCCATCCGGCCGTCCGCCTCTCGTCGCTGAGTACGCGCTGCGGCCCGACGATACTGGCGGGTAGGCGCACCTCGGCAGGTGGCCCTCAGCCGCGGCCGGCCGCCTCGCCCAGGATTCCGGCCAGCTCATGGGGTGTGGAGAACATGGGCCAGTGACCGGTGTTCAGCTCCACCAGTTCCCAGCGCCCGCCCGCCAGCGCCTCGGTCACGGCGGGCAGCGGCGGGCGGCCGTCCAGCACACACTTGACGTATGTCGCGGGCAGCTCGGCCAGTGGGCGCTTGAGCAGGGCCGGTTCGGTCAGCGTGGCGGCCGGGTGCGGGGTTCCCTCGCCGACGAGACGGGCGATCTGTTCGTCCGTGAGGTCCTGGTTCGCGTAGGCCGCCGGGGCGAGGAGCGGCCACACGCCGTCGTGCCCGGCGAGAGCGGCACGGATGTGGTCGCTGGGGAAGCCGTCGAGGAACGACACCCCGTCCGCCGGCAGGTTGGAGTCGACGAACACCACGCGGCGCAGCCGGTCGCCGATCCGCTCGGCCGCCTGCCCGACCGGCACGCCCGAGTAGCTGTGCCCGACCAGGACGACGTCCCGCAGGTCCAGTCGCTCGACCTCGTCGACGATGTCCTGGACGTGGATCTGCTGCCCCGCGGGCAGTTCCTTCTTCTCGGCCAGCCCGGACAGGGTGAGGGCGTGCACCTCATGGCCGGCGGCGCGCAGGTCGGCCGCCACCTCGTCCCACGCCCACGCCCCCAGCCAGGCACCCGCCACCAGTACGAAGTCGGTCATGGTCGTCAACGTACCGGACAGGCCCTGCAACTTATCGTCAAATGAGCGGAGTTGACCATTCCGACGGCGGGCCTGCGGGCACGCCGGCGAGCTCTGGTTCATCGACCGGGGACGGCCCGCGAGGCGCTCAGCCGGCCCGGGCGACCGCCCGGACGGAGCGCCGTCCGCCCCGGGCAGCCGCAGCGTGAAGAGCAGCCCGGCATCGGCATGCGGGTCACCGGGTCGGGGAGTGGGGTCGACGCTCAGCGCGTCGACGGCCACCGTGCGCGCGCCCGCCGCGACCACGGCCCGGGCCGCCTCCGGGGCCAGGGGTGGGCGAGGTACGCGTCCGTGCCCCGGTGCGCCGACCAGCCGGTGACGAGCAGCAGCAGCGCGCCCGGTGTCGCCGCGAGGGCGTCGAGCGCGGGGGCCGTCAGGGCCGGCGCGATCGGCGCCCGGGCGGGCAGCCCCCGGACGTCGGCCACGACCGCGGGCCCGGCGAACCGGTCCGGCGGCAGCCCGTCCGGCCGGGACCGGGCGTCGTCGACGTGGTACGGCGCGTCGACGTGGGTACCGACTGCGAACCCAGGTGCAGGGCCAGGATGTCAGGACGTTGACGCCGTCGGCGGTGGCACCTGGGCCTCGACGGTTACGGTCAGGGACGGCGGCGCGGTGGGGGAGCCGGGGGACTGGCGGGTCAAGGCGGGCTCCAGCGAGTATGCGGCGATGGAGCGCTTCGTGGCGCGGCGGTGGCGGACGACCGTCGCAGCCGCAGGGGTGTGCGGGGCGGGGGGAGGACGTCCCGGAGGGGTCTGCTCGACGGTACGGCGCCGGAGAAGTCCCCTGCCAGAGGACGTTTCATCCGTCTTCGCCGTCGCCGGTGGAGGAATCGACCACCTCCTCACTGTCCGGTCCCTGCGCCCTGACCCGCTGGACGTGTTCCAGGGACTCGCGCAACTCGGTCAGCCAGTCGTCGGTGTGACGCTGCACCAGGCGCACGCACCAGGCGAGGGCATCACTGCGGCTGCGCGCCACGCCCCCGGCGATCAGGGTGTCCAGGACCTGCCGCTCGGGCTGCCGCAGCCGGGTCATCACCGGCGCGGCCACATGTGTGAACAGGGCGCGCTCCGCGCCGCACGCCACGCCCCAGGACACCTTCCGGCGGAACAGGTGCTCGGCCTCGCGGGCCACCTCGATCCGGACCTCACGGGTGCGCTCACGGAACTCCTGGATGCGGGCCCGTACGGCGGCCTCCCGCTCGGCGTCCGAGGCGCTCTCGGCGAGCCGGGGCTCCGGGACGCGCCCGATCACGGTGATCTCCTCGCGGTCGACGGTCACCTCGACCAGTTCCTCGAAGAGATCGTCGGGCAGGCGGCCGGCGAACCAGCCGCGCAGCTTCTCTCTCTGCTCTGTCGTAATCATGTAATGACGATTACTCCGACCCTTTCATGAACACAAGGCGTCACGAAGGGGTTCGCCGAGGGCTGAGCCGGAATGTTTCAGGCCTATTAACGAGGCGGTGGTTTTCGGCCATCCGACCGCTGCCCGCGATCAAGAACCGCTCAGTCATGCGGTCGACGTGTTCGATTTCCGTGACTTCACGCCACTGTTTCAACACGCAAGGTTACTGAAAGATGTGGGTTCGATGTGTGTTTCGTCGGCGGACTCGGCAGAGTGTCGCTCGCCGCTCCGGCGCCCACCGGGCTGGAGCGCCACCCGTCTATTCGAGCGGAAGGATGCACACAATGCGGAACACCGCGCGCTGGGCAGCGACACTCGGCCTCACGGCCGCCGCCGTCTGCGGACCCCTGACCGGGGCCGCCGGCGCTGCACCGGCTGCCGGCCCGTCGTCGCTCTACGCCCCCTCGGCGCTGGTCCTCACCACCGGCCACGGCGACAACGCGGCGACGGCCACTCCGGAGCGCGCCGTCACCCTGAACTGCGCCCCGACTGCCTCCGGCACCCACCCTGCCGCGGCCCTGGCCTGCAGCGAACTGCGCGGCATCGGCGGCGACTTCACGGCCCTGCAGACCCGGGACGACGTCTGGTGCACCAAGCTGTACGACCCCGTGGTCGTCACCGTCCAGGGCGTCTGGCAGGGCAAGCGCGTCTCCTACGAGCGCACCTTCGGCAACACGTGCATGAAGGACGCGCTCAACAGCAGCGTCTTCGCCTTCTAGGGACCGGGATCGCGCGGTCCCCGCATCGCCGGATCAGGCTCGCAACTGGGGAGTGCGGCCCCTGGAGCGGGGAACCCGCGATCTCGCACCGGGACCGACGGGCGGAGTGGGGCCGCCCGCCGGCTTCCGGGCACCAAGCCGCTCCCTGGGCCGGCCTGTGGGGGGTCGTCCCGGGGAGCGGCGAAAAACAACTGGTTTCAACAGGTGTCGACGCCACGTATTGGTGACTCGTGTCGTACAAGAGGTGACGACGCCAACGCCCGCCCGTGCACGGACAGTTGCCGTGGCGGGCGGCGGCGCGTTCTCAGGCTCCACGCCACGGCGTGCGCCGCGGCCACCAGGCCGGCACCGCCCGCCGGTAGCGCTCGTACTCCGCGCCGAACCGGCGCACCAGCCCCGGCTCCTCGTCCCAGCGCACGAACGCCCAGGTGAGTACCCAGGCCCCGGCCGCGTACGCGAACAGCACCGGCCGGGCGAGCAGCAGGCCCTGGCCGCAGAGCACGGCGACGACCGCGAGGTAGATCGGATTGCGCACGTACCGGTACGGCCCGCTCACCACCAGCCGCGCCGGCGGCGCGACAGGCGCCGGAGTACCGAGTCCTTCCAGCGCGAACCGCGTGAAGGCCTCCAGGATCACGGTGGTGCCGGCCGCCAGGGGGACGAGGCCGAGCAGCCGCAGTGGCAGCCACCAGTCACCCGCCTGCCAGCCGCCGGTCAGCCACCAGGGGACGAGCGCGGCCGCGCTGCCGGAGACCACGACGAGGAACAGGGCGCTGCCCAGCGCCGCCGACGCCTTGCGCATACCTCCACCATGACAGCGCGGAGGGGCCGCCGTCTCCCTGCTGACGGCGGCCCCTCGGACCATGGAACCCGGTCCTACATGTGGACGACGGGCGCGGCCCCGGCGTCCTGCTTGGGCACGCCGCGCCGGTAGAGCAGGAACGCGATGACCGTGCCCGCGGCGAAGAAGCCCGCCGACCACCAGAAGGCGGTGGTGTAGCTCTCGATCGTCGCCTGCGCCCGCACCAGCTTGCTCGCGGGGTTGTGGTTCGACAGGTAGTCGGTGGCGGCGCTCGCGGCGAGGGTGTTCAGCAGGGCCGTACCGATCGAACCGCCCACCTGCTGCATGGCGTTGACGGTCGCCGAGGCGACACCCGCGTCCTCGGCCGCCACCCCGCCGGTGGCCAGCTGCATGGCCGGCGGCATGACCATGCCGAGGCCCACGCCGATGACGATCAGCTGGGGGAGCACGGCGCTGACGTAGTGGGAGCCGAGCCCGATACCGGTGAGCCAGGCCATGCCGGCCGTGGCGATCGCGAAGCCCAGCGGGATGACCGCCTTCGGGCCGATCCGGGGCATCAGGACCGTGGTGCCGACCTGCGCGGTCACCATCAGCGCGCCGACCATCGGCAGGAACGCCACACCGGTCTTCGTGGGGCTGAAGCCGAGGTTGAGCTGGAGGTAGTAGGTCAGGAAGAGGAAGACGCCGAACATGCCCGCGCCGGTGATCAGCACCGCGAGGAACGAGGCGCCCCGGTCACGGTCGAGCAGGATACGCAGCGGCAGCAGCGGGTGCGGGGCCCGGGTCTGCCACCAGGCGAAGGCCGCCAGCAGGAGTCCGCCCGCGATCAGGAAGCCCCAGGTCAGCGGCGAACCCCAGTCGTGGGTCTCGGCGTTGGAGAAGCCGTACACCAGGGAGAACAGACCGGCGGCGACCAGGACGGTGCCCGGCACGTCCAGCTTGGCGTTCGCCGCGTCGCGGTGGTTGCCGAGCAGCACCCAGCCGCCGACGAAGGCGACGACCGCGATGGCCACGTTCACGTACAGGGTCCAGCGCCAGTCGAACGCGTCGGTCAGCACACCACCGAGCAGCAGGCCGACCGCACCGCCGGCACCGGCGATGGCGCCGTACACGCTGAACGCGCGGGCCCGTTCGCGGGCGTCGGTGAACGTGGTGTTGAGCAGGGACAGCGCGGCCGGAGCGAGCAGCGCGCCGAAGGCGCCCTGCAGGGCGCGGGCCACGACGAGCATGGTGAAGCCGTTCGCGGCACCGCCGAGCGCGGAGGCCGCGGCGAAGCCGACGACGCCGACGAGGAAGGCGGGCTTGCGGCCGAACAGGTCGGCGATCCGGCCGCCGAGCAGCAGCAGTGAGGCGAAGGCCAGCGCGTAGGCGGTCACGATCCACTGCCGGCTGCCGTCGGAGAAGCCGAGGTCGGCCTGGGCGGACGGCAGGGCGATGTTCACGATCGTGGCGTCGAGGACCACCATCAGCTGGGCGACGGCGATGATCGCGAGGATCCACCACCGCTTGCCCGAGGCCTCGGCGCGGGCCTTCGCGAGGGCCCCTGCGCGGGGGCCGTCGGTCAGGGTGTTCTGGGGCATGGGGGACCACTCCAGGGAAGTCGTTCGAGGAGTTCGAGGAGGATGCGCGGCGACGGCGTAAACGAAACCGTTTCGTACACGTGGACTCTAGAGGAGTTCCAGCGAAACGGCAACGTTTCGCTTGTTGGGCTGGTCCGACCTGGCCCCTGAGGGGGGTGTGTCCGCTACGGGGGCGGCACGATCTTCGAGCGTGGAACTTCTGAGGGGCCCGTCCCCGGGTCGTGGAACCGTACATTCCTTGACGGGAATATAACCGCCGAGGCATATTGGTCTCATGTCCGACGCCGTGCTCTGGACCGCTCTCGCGGACCCCCACCGGCGGGCCATCGTCGCTCTGCTCCTGGAGCGGCCCCGGCCCGTCGGGGAGATCGTGGAGGCATGCGGACTGAGCCAGCCGAGCACCTCCAAGCATCTGAAGGTGCTGCGGGAGGCGGGTCTGGTGCGGGTCAGGCAGGACGCACAGCGCCGCGTCTACGCCCTCGACCCCGCCCCGATCGCCGCCCTCGACGCCTGGCTCGCGCCGTACCGCAGGTTGTGGAACAGCAGCCTCGACGCGCTGGGCCGCCGCCTCGACGAGACGTCGGACGACACCTGACACCCCCACATCCCGAAGGACCGAAGCACCATGTCCGTCGACCTCACCGGCACCTGTCTGACGCTCGACGACGGCCGCCCCGCCGTCCGCTTCAGCCGCACCTACGACCACCCCGTCGACCGCGTCTGGCACTTCGTGACCGACCCGGACGAACTCGCCCAGTGGTTCCCCTCCCGCGCCGAGATGGACCTGCGCCCCGGCGGAGCCATCCGGTTCAGCGGCGATCCCAACATGCC
This sequence comes from Streptomyces sp. NPDC001450, assembly GCF_053597295.1. Classification (NCBI taxonomy): domain Bacteria; kingdom Bacillati; phylum Actinomycetota; class Actinomycetes; order Kitasatosporales; family Streptomycetaceae; genus Streptomyces; species Streptomyces sp. NPDC001450. The sequence goes on along the minus strand of NZ_JBSFHY010000060.1, from coordinate 34,314 downwards.
GGAGTCCACCGGCAAGGTGCTCGCCGTCGACCCGCCCCGGCACCTCTCCTTCGAGTGGGGCGGCGACGAACTCCACTTCGACCTGGAGGAGGCCGGCGAAGGGCGCACCCGGTTCACCCTCACCGACGTCCTCGCCGCCGAGAACACCGCCGCCCGCAACGGCGCAGGCTGGGAGGTCTGCCTCGCCGCCCTGGACGCCAAGGCCCGCGGCGAGCGCTTCGAGGGGCCGCACGCCGGGGCGAGCGCGTCCTGGAAGGAGTTCTACGACGGCTATGTCGGAGCCGGAGTGCCCTCGGGCGCGCCGGTGCCGGGCCTGGACTGACTCTCAGGCTTGGACCAGGCTTGGACTGCAACCCTTGGTCCCGTCGGCGGAGTCCGCGTGGAGCAGCAGGACGTGGTCGCGCTCGCGCAGCACGTCGTACGGGCGCAGCGGCAACGTCGCGAGCGGGTCCAGCAGGCCGCCGCAGTCCGGTGCGCGCTCGCCCGCCGCCGCACCGGCGGCCGGGCCCGGCTCGACGAGCGGACTGTCCGGGTAAGGGAGACAGCCGGTTCAGGACCGCCTGGATGTGCTCCAGTCGCGGGGCGCGCCCCGTCTCCAGGCCATGGGCGACCGCGTCCCCCGCCTCCGGCCGGGAGTGTGGTGCATCGAGTGCACGTCCATCCCGGTGCCAGGTCCCAGTCCACCTCCACGTCCGCGAGCATGTACTCCTCAGGCAGTGCGCCGCCCTCGAAGGAGAGCCCCGGCGTCTTGCGCACGACGCTGTGCGCGCCGTCGCAGCCCACCAGGAACAGTCCGTCATGGGCGCCTCCCGCGCTGCCCCGGGAACCATGGTCGCCCGAGGGAACCCGCGCGGCGACCCGGCCACCGCCGCCCTACGCCAGCTGTCTGCGCACCAGTTCGTGCAGCCGCCCCCCGGTGTCCGCGAGCAACTGGGCGGGCGGGCCCTGCTGGATGACCTTGCCGTCCTCCATGACGACGACCCGGTCCGCGTCCAGCACCGTGGACAGGCGGTGGGCGATGACGATGCGCGTGGCGTTGAGCTTGCGGGTGCTCTCGATGACGATGCGCTGGGTGTCGTTGTCGAGGGCGCTGGTCGCCTCGTCGAAGAAGAGGATGCGCGGGCGCCGGATCAGGGCCTGGGCGATCATCAGACGCTGCCGCTGCCCCCCGGAGATCGCGCCGTTGCCCGCGACGATCGTGTGCAGGCCCATCGGCATGCGCTTGATGTCCTCCGCGAGACCCGCCATCTCGGCCGCCGCCATCGCCTCCTCGGGCGTGTACGGCTCGGTGCCGCAGATGACGTCCAGGATGGAGCCGGTGAACGGCTGCGCGTGCTGGAGCACGACCCCGCACTGCCGGCGCACCGCCGACTGGTCGAGGGCCGCCAGGTCCTGCCCGTCGTACAGGACGCTGCCAGAGACCGGTTTGTCGAAGCCGATGAGCAGGCGCAGCAGCGTGGACTTGCCGCAGCCGCTGGGGCCGACGATCGCCACGAACTCGCCCGGACGGACGGCGAAGGACACGTCGTCCAGGACGAGCGGGCCGTCGTCGGCGTACCGGAAGGAGAGCCGGCGGGCCTCCAGCGCGCCGGACAGCGGACCCGGCCGGGTGCTCGCCGTGCGCACCTCGGGCGTGGCGTCCAGGACCGGCTTGATCTCCTCGAACAGCGGCAGCGCGGCCACCGCCGAGACGAAGGAACCCGTGAGCTGGGTGACCGAGGTCAGCACCATCGTCACCGACGTGTTGAAGGTGAGGAAGGCCGCCGCCGACATCGCGCCCCTGGCCGGACCGGCCAGCAGCATGAACATCAGCAGGGTGCACACCGGCAGATAGACCGCGCCCAGCACGGTGGTGACGTTCTTGATCCGGCCGACCTTCTGCTGGAGTTCCCGGCTGCGCGCGAACTCCCCGGCCCAGGCGGCGTACGCGTAGTTCTCCGCCGCCGCGACCCGCAGCTTGGGCAGCCCGCGCAGCGTCTGGAAGGCCTGGTTGTTCAGCTTGTTGCCGAGCGTCACGAGACGGCGCTGCCAGCGCACCTGCCACAGCCCGAGCCCCAGGAACACGGCCGCGATCACGACGAGCATGCCGATCGCCGCCAGCGCCATCGGCACGCTGTACCACAGCAGCAGACCGAGGTTCATCGCACCGACCGTCACCGACTGCGCGACCACCGGGCCGACACCCGCCAGCAGCCGTCGGATCGCGCTGATGCCCATGGCGGCACTGGCGAGTTCACCGGTGGAGCGCTGGGTGAAGAACCGGGTCGGGAGCCTGAGCAGCCGGTCCCAGACGGCCGGTTGGAGCGCCGACTCGATACGGCCCTCCAGACGCAGGATGGTCAGGTTCTCCAGCAGCGTGAACGCGGCCGACACGACCCCGCTGATCATCACCGCCAGACAGACCTGGACGATCAGGCCCGTCTGGGCCCTGGGGACGTACTCGCCGAGCACCTTGCCCGTGGCGATCGGCACCAGTGCGCCGATCGCCACCGTCACCAGCCCGGCGAGCATCAGGTTCAGCAGGTCGCCACGCGTCCCGCGCAGACTGAACCGCAGCAGCCCGAGCGGACCGAGCCGCCGCTCGGGCAGCGGCCGGTAGAACATCACCGCGCGCGGCTCGAACTCCTCCGCGTTCGCCTTCTCGATCGGCGTCTCGCGTCCGGTACCGGGGTGCACGGCCACATAGCCGCCGCGCCGCCACAGCAGCGCGACCGGCGCCCCGGACAGCGCCCGGTGCCCGACCAGCGGGCCCACGTTCTCCCGCCACCAGCGCCCGTCCAGGCGGACGGCCCGGGTGCGCACCCGGGAGGCCAGTGCCACCCGCTCGACCGGGTCGAGGCGTTCGCTCTCGGTGCCGCTCTGCGCGGGCTCCGCGAGGGCGATCCCGGCCGCCTCGGCGGCCAGCTTGCAGGCCGCGTAGCCGGCGTCGGCGTCCGCGGCCGTCGTACGGCGGGCCGAGCGCTTGCCGATGGAGGCGAGCAGGGTCTGGTCGGCCTGGGCGCGGACCGCCTCACCGGCCTTGATCCCGGCGGCCGCACGCGTCTCGTGCGTGCGCTCCAGCTGCTCGATCCACCGGTCCAGCGCGGTCAGCAGCCGGTACTGCTGGTCGACCATGCTCTGCCACAGCGCCGGGTCCATCAGCAGATCGGCGGCGGCCTCCGCGCCGTACAGCGAGCCGTACTGCACGCTGCCCGGCGGCACCTGCATCCAGAACACGTCGTCGTCCCCCACGCTCGAACGAGCTCCCGCGGGGGCACCTCCATGGGCGGCGGACCGCTCCTCGGCCATCGGGTCCTGGAAGAGGACGGACAGACCACGGCCGACGCCCAGCGCGACCGCGTACTCCAGCGGGCTCGACGCCGGGGGCACGTACTGCGGGTTGCCGTACTCGTCGTACGACCACGTCTGGGTGTGGGCCGGCTGGTACAGCTCGCGCAGGTTGATCCGGTGCACCACACAGTCCCGCGCCGGGCGCGCCACCAGCGTGTGCTGCGGTCCGGCGACCGGGCCGAGCAGCAGCGCGCCCGCCTCCAGCCGGCCGAGGTGGTGCCAGTGGCCCTGCTGGGCGGCGTCCACCGCGAACAGGTCCAGGGCGCCGGCCGCGACCAGCCACAGCACCTGCGGGCCCTCCAGGTCCAGCCGGTTGAAGCCCGCGCAGTCGATGCGCGCGCCCATGGACCCCAACGCACCCAGAACGAGGTCGCCTTCGCCGACGGTCGTCATCTCACCGCTCCCTGACCAGTGCGGCGTACGCGCCGCCGCGCGCCACCAGCTCCTCGTGCCGCCCGCGCTCCACGACCGTGCCGTGCTGGAGCACCACGATCTCGTCGCTGTCCCGGACGGTGCTCAGCCGGTGGGCGATCACCACACAGGCGCAGCCGCGCCGGCGCAGGTTGTCCATCACGACCAGCTCGGTCTCCGCGTCCAGCGCGCTGGTCACCTCGTCCAGCACGAGGATGCTGGGCCGCCGCACCAACGCCCGGGCGACCTCGAGGCGCTGGCGCTGCCCGCCGGAGAAGTTCCGGCCGTCCTGCTCGACCCTGCTGTGGACGCCGCCGGGGCGGCGCATCACCACGTCGTACAGAGCCGCGTCCTTCAGCGCCTCCACCACGGCCTCGTCCGGGATCGACGGGTCCCACAGGGCCACGTTGTCGCGGACCGAGCCCTCGAAGAGGAACACGTCCTGGTCCACGAAGGAGACCGAGGAGGCGAGCGCGCCGCGCGGGATGTCCGCCAGCCGGCGGCCGTCGATGCGGATCACGCCGTCCCAGGGCGCGTACAGACCCGAGATGAGCCTGGACACCGTCGATTTGCCGCTGCCCGAGCCGCCGACCAGCGCCACCTGCTGCCCGGGGCCCACGGTCAGGTCGAACCCGGTCAGCAGCGGTTTGTCCAGCGGGCTGTAGCCGAAGGTGACGTTCTCCAGCTCGACGTGCCCGTGCAGCCGGCGCGTGGAGTCGGCGCCACCGGGGCGGGCGTAGAGCGGGTCGGCCTGGAAGTTCTCCACGTCCTTGAGCCGGGCCACGTCGGCCGCGAAGTCCTGGACGCGGCCCGCCACGCCGTTGAGCCGGGTGAGGGGTGCGGTGAAGCGGGTGACCAGCGCCTGGAAGGCGACCAGGAGGCCGACCGAGATGTGCCCCTCGACCGCCCGCATTCCGCCGATCCACAGGATCAGCGCGCTGTTGAGCGTGGCGAGCGTCGGCGCGACCACACCCAGCCAGGCGCTCGGCACGCCGAGCCGCTGCTGCTCCTCCAGCGTGGTGGCGTGCTGTCCGGCCCACTTGCGGAAGTAGCCGTCCTCGCCGCCGGTCGCCTTCATCGTCTCGATCAGCTGAAGACCGGTGTAAGACGTGTTGGTGAGCCGTGCGGTGTCCGCGCGCAGCTTCGCCGTACGGGTCGCGCGCAGCCGTACGACCAGCCGCATCGCCACCACGTTCAGCAGGGCCACGCCGATGCCGACGAACGTCAGCTGTGGGTCGTAGGTGTACAGCAGCACGGCGTACAGGACGACCACGACGGCGTCCACGCCCGCCGCCGCCAGGTCGCGGGCCAGGGTCTCGGCGACCTGGTCGTTGGACTGCAGCCGTTGCACCAGGTCGGCCGGGGAGCGCTGGGCGAAGAAGGTCACCGGCAGCCGCAGCAGATGGCGCAGGAAGCGGGCGCTGGAGAGGGTGGAGGAGATGATCCGGCCGTGCAGCAGGTTGGCCTGCTGGAGCCAGGTCAGCACCAGGGTGAGCAGGACACAGGTGGCCATCGAGGCGAACAGCACGCCCAGCAGCGAGGTCTGGCCGCCGATGAGGAACATGTCGATGTAGGTACGGCTGAGCGCGGGCACCGCCGCGCCCACCGCCACCAGCAGCAGGCTGGCCAGCACCGCGGCGGGCAGGGTGCCCGCGGTGCCGCGCAGCCGGGCCGGCATCGCGCCGAGCACGCCGGCCTTGCGTCCGCCCTTGCTGAAGCCGTCGCCGGGCTCCATCACCAGCACGACACCGGTGAAGCTGCCGTCGAACTCCTCCATGGGCACGAACCGGCGGCCCTTCGCGGGGTCGTTGACGTACACCCCGCGCCGGCCGAAGCGGCGGCCCATGCCGTCGTAGACGACGTAGTGGTTGAACTCCCAGAAGAGGATGGCCGGTGCCGTCACCTCGGCGAGGGCGGCCAGGTCCATCTGCATGCCCTTGGCGGTCAGGCCGTAACTGCGGGCTGCCTTCAGCAGGTTGCTGGCGCGCGAGCCGTCGCGGGAGACACCGCAGGCGATGCGCAGCTCCTCCAGCGGCACGTGCCGGCCGTAGTGGCCGAGGACCATCGCGAGGGAGGCGGCGCCGCATTCGACGGCCTCCATCTGGAGCACGGTCGGCGTACGGACCACGCCGCCACGGGGCTTGGGGATGGGGCGCCGGGCCGGGGCGGCGCGTCTGCGGCCGCGGATATCCTGGCCATCTCCGGTTCGGGTGCTCACGGCAGTAGCCAATCGACGGGACGCTGGTCGGCCAGCCGGATCGAACCGGAGGCGAGGGTCATGGAGTCGAGCTTGTACGGCGGCCCGTCCGCGGAGGACCACCGGTAGCCGCTCCTGGTGCCGGTCGACTTGTCGAGCGCGACCAGGACCGCCACCGGGCGGCCCTTCTTCGTGAACTGCTCGCCCAGCTGGCTGTCCCCGAGGAACGCGGCGATCGACTGGGCGGACTGGGCGGTCCGGTCCACCGACTTCACATGCCCGCGCAGCACGCCGTACTGCTGGGTCGGCACCGAGGACACGGTGAGGTCCACGGCGGCGTGCGCCGGGATGGCGGCGGCGTTCTCTGCCGGGACGTACACGGTGGCGTACAGCGGGTCGGAGGCGTGGGCGACCTTCTCCACCGCGGCGATGTTCGCACCGGTCTGGATGATCTGGCCGATGGTGGCGGCGAGTGCGGTGACGCGGCCCGCGGCGACCGTGCGGACCACCGAATCGCCTTGACTCGTCCGCACTCTGAGGACGGGAGCGTTCGCGGGCAGCCGTTCGCCCTGTTTGGCGAGTACGGCCGTCACCTGGCCGGCCACGGGGCTCTGCAGCAGATAGCTGCCCTGTCCGTGGGTGAGGATGGCCTGCGCGCTCACCGTGGAGGCGACCGAGCCGGTCACCGCCCACCCGGAGGCCGCCGCCATGACGACGACGGTGACGCCGAGCGCGAGCCAGCCCTGGGGACGGGCCAGCCGCACCGGAAGGTCCAGCTCCTCCGGCGACTGGAGCTTGGCGAGGGCCTGTTGGCGGAACTGCACGGAACTTCCCTCACCCGAGGAGAGACATGGTTACGACCTGCTTCGGGCGCCTTCGGGCACCCGAGAGTCCCGGGGCCGTGGGACGGCTCCGGGACTTCGGTGACACCGAGGTGCGATCAGAGACCGGCGACCAGGCCGGTGACCGGGGCCACGTTCAGGCCGGTGACACCCTCGAGGGTGCCGACGGCCGTGTCGACCACGCCGGAAACCGGGGCGATGCCGTTGACGGCGCCGGTCACGGTGTTGAGGGCGTTCACGGAAAGGCCGCCGGAGACGTTGTCCAGCTCGGCGTCCGAGATCTCGACGGTCTCGACCTGGGGGGTGGAGTTCATGGTGGAACTTCCCTTCGTATGGATATTTCACAAGGGGGGAAACGGCCCCCTCTGGGGACAGACGGCGGCCGCGACCGCGGGTGCCGGAACGCCCGTCTCCGGGAGCCCGGGGGACCCCCGCGGTGCGATGGATCAAAGCACGCACGCGGGCTGCGCTTCCAATCAACCAGGCCTCTCACCAGCGCACTTGCCCCGCCCGGAGCCTCAACCGTGCAGGCGCGCGCACGGCTTGTCGGCGACTCCTTCACATGGCGCACCGCATCGTCGCACCCCGGCTCTTGTCCGCCGGGCGGCGAACCCGGCACTCGGCTCCAAAGGCCTGTCAGGGGGCGCGCGGATGTGCAGAACCAGGGGTGTCAGTGACTTGGTTGAGTATTCAATGTGCAGATTCCCTGAAGCGGGGATTCCGGTAAGCGATCGGAACGGACCGCTACCGATCAGTAGCTGAGCGTGTCAGCCCGTGAGCGCACAGATGTGTCAGCCCATGAGCGCGTAGACCGTGTTCGCGCGGGCCGCGAGCGCACCTGACGCGGCGTCGGTCAGCGTGATGTCCGCGAACGCCATCCGACGGCCCAGCTTGGTCAGGACCGCTTCGATCAGGACATCCGAACCGGTCACCGCCCGCTGGAAGGACGTCGACTGCTGCACGGTCGTCATCGGCACGAAGCCGCCCCGCGCGGCCGAGACCGCGATCACCGTCGCCGTGTCGGCGGCCGCCATGAGCGCCTGCCCCGACAGCCCGCCGCCCTCCCGGGCCAGCCGCTCCGACCAGGGCAGACGCAGGATCGCGCGGTCCTCGCCCACGGTTTGGACGGACAGTCCGAGGTCGAGCACCCAGGGGGCGAAGTTGGCGGAGAGGATCTTGTCGGCTTCGGCGGTGGTCATCGTCATATGGGGGATTCTTCCCGGCCGCACGGCACGACACGCGGAGCGTGGCCGATTCGGCGCCAGGGGGCGGAAGTTGGCGAACGGAATTGAACGCACCGCATGAGCCGCCCGTACCTACAGCCATCCAGGCGCCCCCGATCAACTGCCCGACAGCGGCAGACCCCCGTCCCCAGGAGGTCGAGAAGTTTGAGTCACAAGCGAATGCCCAAGCGCAAGGCCGCGATAGCGGTGGGCGGTGTCGCGGCGCTCGGAGCGGCGGCCATCCTGCTGCCGAACGCCAACGCGTCACAGGATCACAACAACGCGGCGGGCGCTGCCGGCACCGCGAAGACCCTGAAGGCCTCGGACGCCTCGGATCTCGCCGCACAGTTGCAGAAGCTGCTCGGCGACGCCGTCGCCGGGTCCTACTACGACAGCGGAAAGAAGCAGCTGGTCGTCAACGTCGTCAGCGGCGACAACAACATCGTCCAACAGGCGGAGAAGGCCGGGGCGGTCGTCCGCCAGGTCGAGAACAGCACCTCCGAACTCAAGGCCGCCGCGCGGACGCTGAAGACCAAGGCGACCATCCCGGGCACCGCCTGGGCCGTGGACCCGCGCACGAACAAGGTCGTGGTCACCGCCGACTCCAGCGTCACCGGCGCCAAGTGGAACCGGCTCCAGTCCACCGTGCAGGGCCTCGGCTCCGGCATGGCGAGCCTGAAGAAGTCCGCCGGCACCTTCAAGACCTTCGTCTCCGGCGGCGACGCCATCTTCTCCCAGGTGCAGGGCGGCAACGTGCGCTGCTCCCTCGGCTTCAACGTCAAGGCCTCCGACGGCAGTCCCGCCTTCCTGACGGCCGGTCACTGCGGCGTCGCCGCCAAGGACTGGTCCGACTCCCAGAACGGCCAGCCCATCGCCACCGTCGACCAGGCCAAGTTCCCGGGCAACGACTTCTCCCTCGTGAAGTACAACGACGCCACCACCCAGGCGCCCAGCGAGGTCAACACCGGCAACGGCCAGACCGTCCAGATCACCCAGGCCCAGGACGCCACCGTCGGCGAGAACGTGTTCCGGATGGGCTCCACCACCGGGCTGCACAACGGCCAGGTGACCGGCCTCGACGCCACCGTCAACTTCCAGAGCGAGACCGACCCCAACGGCGTCGACACCGTCAACGGCCTCATCCAGACCAACGTCTGCGCCGAGCCCGGCGACAGCGGCGGCTCCCTGTTCACCCAGGACGGCGGCGCGGTCGGCCTGACCTCCGGCGGCAGTGGCGACTGCACCAGCGGCGGCGAGACCTTCTTCCAGCCGGTCACCGCCGCTCTGCAGGCCACCGGCGCCACCCTCGGCGACGGCGGCAACGGCGCGGGCGGCCAGGCGGGTGCGGGCGACCAGGCGGGCACCGCCGACCCCTCGGCCTCGGCCGGGGACCAGGCAGGGGCCGGTGACCAGGCGGGCGGCGACCAGATCGGCGGCTCCGCCGACCCGTCCGCCTCGGCAGGCGACCAGAGCGGCACCGGCGAGGGCACGGGCGCCGGAGACCAGTCCGGCGCGGGCACGGGCACCGGAGACCAGTCCGGCGAGGGCACGGGCGACGGGTCGTCGTCCCTGACCGACAGTCACTGACCCCCTCCAGCGGGACAGGACACCGAGCCGTCCCGCACCGGGATCCGGCAGGCCGGCCTCTCGACGGGGCCGGCCGAGCCGTCCCGAGACTCCCTGACCGGCCCGCCGCGGTTCCGGCCGGCAGGGACGGTCCGGCCCTCCGGCGGAAGGGCCGGGCCACAGCCGTCGAGCCCGGCGGCTCAGCGGTCCTCGCGGGCCCGCAGCAGCAGGACCGCCACGTCGTCCACTCGTTCCCGCGCCGCCGCGCTGTGTCGTACGAGTTCGTCGGCCAGATCCTCCAGCGGCTGGTCGCCGGCTTCGGCGAGCAGCGCGCCGAGGCCGACCAGGGAGTCCTCGATGTCGATGCCGGGGGACTCCACGAGACCGTCCGTGTAGAGGGCGAGGACCGAGCCGGGGGCCAGGGACACCTCGGTGGTCGGGTACGTGGCCGTCGCGTCGATCCCGAGCAGCGGGCCGCCGGCGAGGTCCAGCACCCGCACCTGCCCGTCCGGGCGCCGGAGCAGCGGTGGCGGATGCCCGGCGCGTGCCATCACGGCCTGCCCCTGCGCCGGGTCGAGCCGTAGGTAGAGGCAACTGGCGAACAGGTCGGCGCCCAGGTCGATGAGCAGCCGGTTGGTGCTGCTCATCACGTCCTGCGGCGCCTGACCCACCGTGGTGTAAGCCCGTACCCCGGTGCGGATCTGCCCCATCAACGCGGCCGCCGTCACGTTGTGCCCCTGGACGTCCCCGATCACCGCCGCGGCCAGCGGCCGGGTCGGCACCAGGTCGTAGAAGTCGCCGCCGATCTCCATGCCCTGAGTGGCCGGCAGATAGCGGGCGGCCGCCTCGATGCCGGGCAGCGCCGCCAGCGTGTGCGGCAGCAGCGACTCCTGCAGCCCCTGCGCCAGCCGGTGCTTGGCGTCGTACAGCTGGGCGCGCTCCAGCGCCTGCGCGATCAGGCCGCCGAGACTGGTGAGCACCGCCCGCTCGTCGGCGGGGAAGACATGCGGGTCGACGTACGCCAGCACACACGAGCCCACCGGCCGCCCGGACGCGATCAGCGGCAGATACGCCCAGGACCCGAACCCGTCCGGGGGCCGGTTCGGGTACAGCCGCGCCATCTGTTCCCACGAGTCGAAGAACGAAGGCACCCCGCTGTTGAGCGCCTGGGTGCCCGGGGTGCGTTCGCTCAGCGGCAGCCCGTCGAAGCGCTCCACCACGTACGGGTCCGCGTACCCGCGGTGTCCGAGCACATGCAGCCGCCCCGCCTGCGAGGCGAGGATCACCAGCGCCTGGCAGCCGACCGACGGGGCGACCTCGTCCCACACCAACTGCACGACGTCCTGCACCCCCACCGCCTCGGTCAGCGCCGCGGCCAGGCTCAGCACCTGAGTGATGGTCACCAGCCGCGAGGGCCCCGGCCCCGTCCGCGGCGCCTCCCGCGCCATCTCCGCCACCGCCCGCGCCCGGCTGATCCGTACGCTCAGTCCGGTCGTGCTCGGATACATCCGGAACGACAGCCACTCGCCCGGCGGGCGCAGCGCCACGAACGACGTCACCTGCTGGCTGATCAGTGCGGCCCGGTACCGGTCCTCGTACATCGGGTCGTTCAGCCACGGCACGGACACCCACGGCAGGATGCCGAGCAACTCCCCGGCGGGTCGCCCGAGCAGGTCGGCGGCGGCCGCGTTGACGAAGGCGATCCGGCTGTGCAGGTCCAGCGACATCAGTCCGTACGGCAGCCGGGACACCATCCGCGCCGCCTCCACCGATCCCAGCGTGTCCGACACACCCGACAGCGGTGTCGCCAGCAGGTCGACCTCGGGAGCGATCGGCCGGTTCTCCGCGGCGGCCCGCTCCAGCCGCAGGGCCAGCCGTTCGCAGGCCGCCGTCAGATTCTCGCGCTCCCGGTCGGACAGCTCCGGCGGATGCGCGCCGGGCCAGGTCACGAACACGGCGCCGTACACGGTCCTCGCCGTGGCCACCGGCAGCGCGGCCAGCGCGAACGGGTACGGCAGCACCACCGAGATCCGCGGATAGCAGCGTGCCATCTCCTCCTCGCCGCCCACCCACACGAGCCGCCGCTCGCGCACCGCGTCCGCCACCGGGATCGGCGCGCTCAGCCCGACCCGCTCCCACGGCGCCGCGAACGCGCGGGGCATGCCCGCCATCACCGCCATCTCCAGGACCGGCTCATCGGGCCGGAGCAGGTACACCGCGCCGGAGTGCGCGTGCACGTCCTCGATCATCGAGGCCAGCGCGATGGACAGCAGCGGTCGGCCGGCCGGAGTCCCGTCGGCTGCCCCTGGCTGTGCCGGCCCTGGCCCGTCGGACACGCCGACCACCTCCTCGCCGGGCCGCGCGTCGCGTCTCGGGGTCAAGGCTGCCTCGCGGGAACGGGCGGCGCGCGGCGAGCACCCGTCGCGCCTTCGGTCGCGGCCGTGACCTGCGCAGGCGTCTCGTCACCCCGAGGGCCTCCGGATACCCCGTCGGGACGGGATCATGCCCCCGCAGCCGAAGCGTGCGGCGGCGTGCGGGCGCCGCGTGTGCGCCCCCGCGCAACCTGATGGCCGATTCTCCGCGCCCGCGAACGGCGAACGCGCCCAAGAATGGGGCACGCGTGGAACACCTGGGGACGAGAGCCCGGCGATACGGGGCGAAGTACGGCCGACTGGAGGGGCGGGCAGTGATCCGGGTACTGCTGGTGCACGACGCGTGTCTGGTGCGATCGGTCCTGGCTGAGTGGTTACGGGGGGAACCTGGCCTGTACGTGGAGGACACACCGTGGCGTGGCGCGCCCGCGCGGGTGCGGTCCGTGCGCCCGGACGTGTGCGCGGCGGACCTGGACTGCGCCGACGGCCATGGCGTGCCGCCGCTCGGCGACCTGTGTCCGCCCGGCGCGGGTGGCGGGCCACCCGCGCTGGTGGTGCTTGCGAGTGCGAACCGTCCCGGGCTGCTGAAGCGGGCGGCCGAGGCGGGTGCGCTCGGCTTCGTCGACAAGGCGGGCTCGCCGGAGCGGCTGGTGCACGCGATCCGCTGCGTCGCGGAGAGGGAACGTTTCGTCGATGCGTCGCTGGGCTTCGGCTTCCTCAAGGCGGCGCAGATGCCGCTGACCAGACGCGAGCTGAGCGTGCTGTCCCTGGCGGCCGGCGGGGCGTCCGTCGCGGAGATCGCCGACAGCCTGCACCTGTCGCACGGCACGGTGCGCAACTACATGGCGGCGATCACCCGCAAGACCGGGGCGCGCAACCGCATCGACGCGATCCGGATATCCCGGGGGGAGGGGTGGGTGTGATCACCGGACCGGTGCGGTGGGCCGCGCCGTCCAGCCGCCGACCAGGTCCCGGTACAGGGCCGAGGTCCGCAGCAGCTCGTCGTGGGTGCCGCAGGCGGTGCGCGAGCCGTCCAGCACCAGGACGCGGCCGGCCCGGCGGGCCGAGCTGATGCGGTGGGCGACGACCACGAGGGTGCCGCCCGGCCGTTGCGCGAACGCCTGTTCGGCCCGGGCCTCCGCCGCAGGGTCCAGATGACAGGTCGCCTCGTCCAGCAGGGCGAGCGGCGCGGATGACAGATAGGCCCGGGTCAACGCGATCAACTGCCGCTCGCCCGCCGACAGCGCGACCGGATCGACCCTGCCCCCGAGCCCGCCCAGCGCCCGCAACAACGGCGTCAGCCCGACCGCCTCGGCAGCGGCCAGCAGCTCCGCCTCCGGTACCGGGTGCCTGCGGAACAGGCCCAGGTTCTCGGCGAGGGTCCCGCCATGGACGTACGCCTCCTGCGGGATCAGCACGCGGGATGCGGCCGCCTCCGGCCCCGGCACGGCATGCCCGTACACCCGGATCGACCCCTCCCGCGGCTCCAGCAACCCGGCGACCAGCCCCGTGAGCGTCGACTTCCCGATCCCGCTCGGCCCTACGACGGCGAGGTGCGCCCCCGCCGGGACGGTGAGGTCGAGTCCGTGGAGGACAGGCTCGCTCGCGGGGCCGTAGGCGAAGGCGACAGAGGTGAGGGCCAGGGCCGGGCTGGTGGGGAGCGGGGTCCCCGTGGCCTGGGGGGTCTCGCTCCGGTCCTCGGGCCCGCGTCCCCCGGAGACCGTCGGCGGCGCCAGGCGGCGCAGGACGACCGTGAGCCGGGACCCGCTGGTGCCCAGGCCGTGGACGAGGTTCTGCAGGGCGGGGAGCAGGGACTGGGTGACGTAGGCGAGGGCACCCACCAGCGCACCCGGCGTCACGCCGTGGTCCAGGAGCCAGGGCGCGGCGGCGAGCAGCAGGACCACCGGCAGCTCGCCGCCCACCGCCAGGGCGGCCACCCGGGCCACGCTCCAGCGGGCCAGGACCCGAGCGGCCCGCTGTTCCGCGTCGACCGACTCCGCGACGGTGGCCGCCACCCGGGCCTCGGCACCGGCGGCCGTGACGTCCCGCAGCCCCGGACACACCGCGCCCAGCTCCTCGGCCAGCGCTTCGTCGGCGGTGAGGAAGGCCTCCTGACGCCGGGCCAGCGGCCGCAGGGTCGCCGCGAACAGACCCAACCCGGCGAGCAGCGGGGGCACGACGACCGTCAGCAGCAGCGGGGCCAGCGAGAACAGGCCGAACAGCGCTCCGGCGGCGGTGAACAGGAAGGAGCGGGAGACCAGCACCAGTCCGGCGAGCGTGTCCCGGGCGATCTCCACCTGCTGGGTGAGCCCGGACAGCGCCCGGGCGTCCGCCTCCCGCACCCCGCGCCCGACCACGCTCGCCACCAGGCGGTCCCGGACCGGCTCGACCAGCGCGGCGACCACGCCGTACACCCGCCCGGTCCCGTACGCCCCGATGCCCACCGTGAGTCCGGCCGCGCCGAGCCACAGCAGACCGACCCGCGTGTTCCCGGCGAGGAACCCGTCGTCCAGCGCCCGGGCCGGCGCATAGCCGGCCAGGAAGGTCTGCCCGGCCTCCAGGAGGGACCAGAGCCCGAGCCGGACCAGCACCGGCCACTGCGCCCGTACGGACCCCAGGACCCGTGTCCGCGCGCTCATGCCCCGAACACCGCCCGGTACTCCGCGTCTCGCCACAGCTCGGCGTGGGGGCCGATCGCGCGTATCCGGCCGCCGTCCAGCCAGGCGACGGCGTCGGCGCGGGCCGCCGTGGCCGTGCGGTGGGCGATCAGCAGGCGGGTCGGGCCCGCTCCCGGGGCCAGCAGGGACTGGGCGATCCGGTGTTCGGTGACCGTGTCGAGGCTGGAGAGGGCGTCGTCGAGGATCAGCAGGCGGCCGTCGTGGGCGAAGGCGCGGGCGAGGCCGAGACGCTGGGACTCGCCGCCGGAGCGGGGCGCGTCGGCGCAGCGGGTGGCGTAGCCGTCGGGCAGGCGGCGGACGAAGGCGTCGGCGTGGGCCGTGCGCGCGGCCGACCGGATCCGGTCGGGGGAGGGCGTGGTGAGCCCGAACGCGATGGCCTCCTCGATGGTCGTGCCGAGCAGGACGGGGCGTTCGAAGGCGTAGGAGACCGCGCGGCGCAGGTCGGCGTGGCCGAGGTCGCGCAGGGGGACCCCGTCGAGGAGCACCTCGCCCGCGTCCGGGTCGGCGAGTCGGCCGGCGAGCTCGGCCAGCAGGGACTTGCCCGTGCCGGAGCGGCCTACCACGGCGAGGGTCGTGCCGCCGGGGACGAGCAGGTCCACGCCGTCCAGGACGGTGCGGCCGCCCCGGGCCGCCGTCACGCCGCGCAGCTCCAGCTGCCCGGAGCCGGACGGCAGCCCTCGGGTGCCGTACCCGGGCGCCGGCTCGGCCAGCACCTCGGCGAGCCGCCCGGTCGCCGTCCGGGCCCGGGAGAGCGCGGCCAGTTGTCCGACCAGCACGCCGACTCCTGTCGCGAGGACGGCGTACCGGGAGGCGGCCAGCACTTCACCCACCGACAGGCGATGGTGGGCGAGCAGCAGCCCGGCCACCGCGACCACGCCCAGGTTCAGCAGCGGTGCCACGGTGACCGCCTGTGCGGCGGCCCGCCCCTGCACCCGCCACATGCGGTGCCCGGCGCGGGACAGTTTGGGCAGCGGAGCGAGGATCCGGGCCGCCTCGCGGTCCGCCACGCCCGCGGCCCGGATGGTGCGGACGCCGCCGACCGCCTCCGCGAGAGCGGCCGCCATCCGCCCCTGCACCCGCTGGTAGTCGGCCACGCAGGCCGAGGTGTCCCGGGCGAAGGCCCGCAGCAGCAGTGCCAGTACCGGCGCACCGGCGAGGAACACGGCCGCCAGCCACGGGTCGACGAGGCCGAGCGCCACCACGCCCCCGACCGGCCCGGCGAGCGCGGCGACCAGCGCGGCCACCGCGGCCGGCGCCGTCCCCGCCTGCGCGGCGTTGCCGACCAGCCGCGCCACCAGGTCCCCGGCGCCGAACCGGGCGCCCGCGCGCGGGCCCAGGGCCAGCACCTGCCCGGTGACCCGGCGGCGCAGCCACGCGGTGGACCGGGCGTCGACCGTGCCGGTGAGCACGCCCGCGCATCCGTCCAGCACGGCGAGCAGCAGCACCAGGCCCGCGCAGCAGGCCACCCAGCGGATTGCCGGAGCGCGCGCGAGCAGCAGGTCGAGGGTCCGGCCCAGTGCGGCGGGCAGCAGCAGCCCGGCGGCCGTGGCGGCCGTGTTCACGGCGCACAGGGCGGCGCAGCGGGCGCCGCCGTGCCGGAGCACGGCACGCGGCAGACGAGCGGGAGCTTCGGGGGAGGGCGTCATCGGCTGCGGCCTCGCGTCGGGGCGGACGGGAAGGCTCCGGGCAGCCCCCTCCCGGACGGGGAAGAGGACTGCCCGGAGCCGTGGACTCACCGGCCCGGTCAGAGACAGAGCAGGATGCTGGCCGCCGAGACGCAGGACAGCAGGCTCACCGTGCTCGCGCCGGTGTGGGACAGCTCGTCGGACTCCAGGGTCTGCAGGTCGAGAAGTGCCATGGTTGTGTCTTTTCCCTTCACTGGGGACGGGGTTGTGTCACGACTCCGTCAGGTAGCGGAGCCGCGGGTGGGGGCCGCCGGTGGCGGCGGAAGGAAGGGCAGGTGCGCGGTCCGCCCGGCGTCGTGGGCCGCGGCGAGCGCCAGCAGGCAGCCTGCCGTTCCGGTGGCGAGGTCCATGGAGAGCCGCATCATCTGGTGCCCGGGGAAGGCGAGCTGGCCCTGATAGGCCATCGCCAACCAGCCGAGACCGTCGATCTGTTGCTCGAGCCGCTCCCGCCCGGCGCCCGGCGCGGTGCTCCGGGCGAGATGCAGGACCATGCCGGCGCGGCCCTGGAACAGACCGGGCTGTGCGTAGAAACGGGAGGTGGCGGCGGTGAGGATGCCGGTCCGGGCCCGCTCGAACTCCCTTGTGGTGTCGGCTGATTCGGCGAGGGAGCCGCTCGCCTGCGCCAGGTGGTCGTCGAGGACCAGCCCGATCCCCACGCTCCCGTCGCCGAGGTACGGCAGTGTCCGCCAGCCCTCGTCCACCTCCAGGGCGCCGCTCGCCTCCTGGACGACGCAGCAGGCCAGGTCGCGCCGGAGTGCCTCGGCCGCCGCGGCCAGCAGCCGGGGTTCACCGGTCTCCTGGTACCGCCGCAGCAGGAACAGCGCGGGCCCGCTCGCGCCCCGCAGCAGCCCGGCCCGCCGCCGGGGCGGGTCCGGAACCGGTTCGGCGAGGCGTCGTACGAGGATCTCGGCGGCCTCGGCGGCACGATCGCGCAGCGCCGGCTCGCCGGTCGTGCCCGCCAGCTCGCCGAGGACCAGGCCGAGTCCGGCGAGGCCGCCGTGCAGGTCGGAGGAGAGGTTGCGCCAGTTCTCCCGCAGCACACCGCCGATCAGCTCCAGCGCCCGCTGCCGGTGGCCGAGCCGGTCCAGGACCAGGGCCACGCCCGCGAGACCGTCGTACAGGCCGAGCGGGGTGCCGGGCGGTGGCGGGGCGGTGTGGTCCAGCAGCCAGCGCTCGCCCTCGTCGTACCGGCCGGCGCCGGAGACCTCCAGCGCGTACAGCACCCCGGCCGCGCCGTGCGCGAGCCCGAGGCCGCCGCCGTCGGAGAACTGGGCGATGTCGCCGGGGAAGAGCCGGTCGTCGCGCTCCGGGGTCGCGGCGGCGAGGATCGCCTTGACCATGGAGTCCCGGCTGTAGGGCCAGTCGCCCGGCACCACCGGCGGAGCGGACGTACGGCGGGCGGGCCCGCCCGCGGTGTCCCGGGTGATCTCCGCGACCGCCTCGTCCAGGAAGTCGCGCGGCACGTCCGGGAACTGCTCCGCGATGACGTCCGCCAGATGGGCCGCCTTGCCGCCGTCCACCACGAACAGCGTGGTCACCGGCAGGAACAGGGCCAGACGCAGACAGGCCAGCGCGTACCGGTCGACGTCGATGCCCCGGCGGTCCGGCGGGGCGAAGAAGCCGGGGTGGGCCACCGTCTGCCGGCCGTTCTCCTCGGCCGGGGCGGCCGCCTCGAAGTCGATGAGGTACACCGTCTCCTCGTCCGGGGCGACCATGACGTTGAAGACGTGCAGGTCGTGGAAGACCAGCCCGCGCGCGTGCACCGCCGCCAGCGCCCGCTCCACCGCCCGGTGGATGCGCAGCGCCCACGCCGTGTACGAGGCGACCTTCGCCGGATCCGGGTCGGACGTGAGCAGCGGATGCCGTTCGGCGAAGAACGAGTTGAGGGGGCGGCCCTCCAGGAAGTCCATCACCAGGAACCGGTGGTCGCCGAGCGTGAACCAGTCCCGCACCTGAGGCACCACGCCCGTCCCGGCGACCCGCTCCAGCGCGGCCTTCTCCCGCGCCAGCCGGGCCACCGCGTCCGCCCCGTCGGCGGCGAGCCCCGCGTGCGGACGCCCCTCCTTCAGCACCACCCGGCGCCCGTCCCGGGTGTCCGTGCCGACGTACACGCCGCCACCGTTGGAGAAGTGCAGCGCCTTCTCGATGCGGTACGGCAGGTCGCCCACCGTAGTGGTGTTGCGGGCCTCCAGGTGCGGGCGCAGAAACTCCGGCAGTGTCACCCACTCGGGCACCTGGAAGGACGGTGCCCGCCGGTCCGGGACCAGGCGCCCCCCGCCGTCGGTCACGGCAGGGACGAGTGAGCCGCGCTCGTCGACGACGTACCGGCGCGCGAAGGCGCCGTAGCGGACATAGAGCGGACCGTCGTGCCAGCGCAGGTCGGTCAGGATGTAGGGTCCCTCGCGGCCCTCCAGCAGCGCGCCCAGCTCACGCAGCACCTCGTGCAGCTGCTCCTCGCCGGCGGGATAGACGGTGACGAACTTGCCGCTGGTGTCCCGGCCCGCGTACTTGGCGTTGCGCAGGTGCAGCAGGTGCGGGGACGGTACGAACTTGAACGGGATGCGGCGCGGCACGCAGTAGTCCCACACGATGCCGGCGATCAGCTCCGCGTTCGCCGCCGTCGCCGAGGAGTGGATCTTCCAGCCCTGGGCCGGCGACGGGAGCGGCGCGCCGTCCTCACCGAGCGGGGTCAGCGTCAGCCAGTCGCCCGTGCGCGCCGCGTGCCAGCCGTCGGGGACCGCGCGACGCGCCGTCGTGAACAGCGGCGCGGACTCGCCCCCGACCGCCGAGAGCCGGTCGGGCGTGTCGTAGAAGTGCCCGTCGGCCAGCGCGTACACCTCGTACCGCTTGTCCATGCGCCTTGCGCCCCCTCCTCCGGTTGACCCGGTAGACACTCGCAGCAGGCGGACGGGCGCGGACAGTCACGGCTGTCATGAGATCACCGTGCGGAACGCATGGGTGAAGATGTGTTCGGCGACTTTCGAGCGGCGTCTCCACCGACGGCACGCGGAGTCTTCACAGGGGCTGCGCACGCGGCTCATACGCGCTGTAATGGCGAAGTGGCCAGTGAGGGTGCTGCGGTGCGCAGAACGAGAGCCGAGCGTGCCGAAATCGCCCTTGAAACACTCATCGCCGTGCCCGCCTCTCCCGACCGGCTGCGCCGGGTCCTCGAACAGGCACTCGTGTTCGCCGGGGCGGCGTTCGTGGGCGTCTACGTGCCCGGCGACGACCCCTCCGTGCTCTGTCTGACCGAGTCGGCGGGGCTGCCCCGCACGCTGTACGGCCTGCGCGACGGCTATTCGGCCACCGGCGGCACCCCGGTCGCCGAGGCCCACCGCACCGGGCGGCCCCGCTGGCTCGGCCCGGACGAGCTGGCCGCCTGCCCCGAGGCGCGCCGCACACCGTCGGCCGAGTTCTCCGTGGGCGCGCTGCCGCTCGGCCCGGCCGACAGCGGTTGTCTGCTCGCCGTCAGCGAGCACCCCGGCGGCTTCGGCACCGACGACCGCGCCTGCCTGGAGCTGATCGCCCGGGCGGTCGCCGTGCCCGTACCGGCCGGCCCGGACGCCGACACCGGCGAGCTGCCCGGCGACGCGTTCAGCCTGGCCATGGACACCGGCCGGGTCGAGGTCGGCGACGAGCTCCTGCGCCTCTTCGGGATCGGCCGGGACGCGTTCGACGGCAGGGTGGAGACGCTGCTCGCTCTCACCGTGCCCGAGGACCTGCCCGCCCTGATGTCGGTGGTCGAGGCCGACCACATGTCCATCGGCGACCGCGAGCTGGAGTTCCGCGCCCTGCAGCCCTCCGGCCCGCCCAAGTGGCTGCGGCTGAGCGGCCGGCTGCTGCCCGGCGGCGAGGGGCGCCCGGCCCGGCTCGTCGGCACCGTCGCGGACGCCTCCACCGTGCGCTCCGACGTCACCGACGTGGCCCGCGTGCAGCGGCTGGCCGCCGCCCTCGCCATGGCCGGCACCGTCAAGGACGTCGGCCAGGCCGTCGTCGCCGCCCTGCGCAAACCCCTCAAGGCCGACCGCATCGCCCTCGCCGAACTGGAGAACGACCGCCTCGTCGTCACCGTCCTCGACCCGCCCGACCCAGAAGCCTGGCCGGAGCTGTGGCGCTCCGAGTGGCGCACCGAATGGCCCGACGCGCCGGTGCGCGCCATGCCCACCCTCGCCGCCGCCCTGCGCGAGGGCCGCTCCCGGATCTGGCCCGCTGGCTCCCCGCTGGAGCCCGCCCTGGCCGGCGTCGGCCCCGGCGGCCTCGCCGTGCTGCCGCTGCCCGCGGGCGGCCGCATGGCCGGCGCCTGCCTGATCGGCTGGGACCGTCCGCACGAGTTCGGCCCCGACGAGCGCGCCCTGCTCACCGCCTCCGCCGGCCTCACCGGGCAGGCCCTGCTGCGCGCCCACGCCTTCGACGCCGAGCACGAACTCGTCGGCATGCTCCAGCGCACCCTGCTGCCGCGCCGCCTGCCCCGGCTGCCCGGCGCGGTCGCCGTCGCCCGGTACCTGCCCACCACCGCGGGGCTCGAGGTCGGCGGTGACTGGTACGACGTGATCCCGCTCGCCGACAACCACGTGGCCCTCGTCATCGGCGACGTCCAGGGCCACAACGCGGGCGCCGCCACCCTGATGGGCCAGATGCGCACCGCCCTGCGCGCCTACGCCGTCGAGGGCCACGCCCCGGACGTCGTCGTCGCGCACGCCAACCGGCTGCTGCTGGACATGGAGACCGACCTCTTCGCCACCTGCTGCTACGTCGACGTCGACATGGAGCAGGGCACCGCCTGGTGCGTGCGCGCCGGTCATCTGCCGCCGGTGCTGCGTCACCCCGACGGCTCCACGGAGATCGTCGAGGCCGAGGGCGGCCCGCCGCTCGGTGTGCTCACCCAGGCCGAGTTCCCGATCACCCCGCTCCGCCTCCAGCCCGGTACGGTCCTCGCGCTCACCACCGACGGTCTGGTGGAGTCCGCCGAGACCGACATCGACGTGGGCCTCGAGCGGCTCACGAGCGAACTCGCCGGCGCCGACCCCGGCCACCTCGGCCTCGTCGCCGACGCCCTGCTCACCAGGGCCCACCGCGGCGACGACGTCGCCCTGCTGCTGATGCGCTACGACGGCATGGCCGTACGCCCGCTGCGCGAGACCTGGACCGTGTGGCGGGTCCCGGAGGCCGTCCGGCACGCCCGCCGCTTCACCCGGCGCACGCTGCGCACCTGGGACGTCCCGTCCGACACCATGGACGCGGCCCTCCTGGTCGTCTCCGAGCTGGTCACCAACGCCCTCGTGCACACCGACGGCCAGGTCCGCCTCGACCTCAGCCTGGTCAACCACCGGTTGCGGCTCGCCGTCGCCGACACCTCGCCGCGCAGCCCCGTGAAGAACACCAACGTCGGCTGGGAGGCCACCGGCGGCCGCGGCATCCTGCTGGTGGAGGCGGTGTCGGAGACCTGGGGGACGGTGCCGGTCAGCGGCGGCAAACAGGTGTGGGCCGACCTCGCACCCGACACCTGACGGCCACTCGGGTACCGGTCGGGGCCGCTCCCGGCAGGTCGGAGGAGCCCGCGGGCCCGTCGTGCCTAGGGTCTCCTGTCGTGGCACACACCTTCGAAGAACTGGTGGAGAAGCAGCGCGCGGCCGCCGCGGCGCACCGCATGGTCGAGGAACTGCGCGACACCTACGGCCCGCCCGCCGAGCGCGGGATGACAGGCGCCCAGTCGGACACCTATGAGACGGCCCTGCGCGCCTGGCGGGAGCTCGCGCGGGACGTGCAGACCGCGGTGAGCGACTACGCCAGGGAGACGGACCGGCCGCGTGCCGATGTGGAGGCCGAGGTGGAGCGGGCGGCGGCGGAGGACACATGAGCCGAGCCGGCCGCCGCGCCGAGCGGCTCGCGGACGCGGCGGACGCCCGACTGCCCCTCCTGGAGGGCGGGCAGCTGCTGCGCAAGGCGTTCCCCGAGCACTGGTCCTTCCTGCTCGGCGAAATCGCCCTCTACAGCCTCCTCGTGCTGGTCCTGACCGGGGTGTGGCTGACGTTCTTCTTCCAGCCGGAGATGCGCGAGGTCGTCTACCACGGCTCCTACCAGCCGCTGCAGGGCGTGCTCATGTCGGCGGCCTTCGACTCCACCCTCCGCATCAGCTTCGACGTGCGCGGCGGACTGCTGATCCGGCAGGCCCACCACTGGGCCGCGCTCGTGTTCGTCGCCGCGATCGGCCTGCACATGCTGCGGATCTTCTTCACCGGCGCCTTCCGCCGGCCCCGCGAGATGAACTGGGCGATCGGGCTCACCCTGTTCGTCCTCGCGCTCGCCGAGGGCTTCGCCGGCTACTCGCTCCCCGACGACCTGCTCTCCGGCACCGGCCTGCGCATCGCCCAGGGCATCATGCTGTCCCTCCCGGTGGTCGGGACGTACGTGGCCTTCTTCGTCTTCGGCGGCCAGTTCCCGGGCCACGACATCATCACCCGGCTCTACCCGGTGCACATCCTGCTGCTCCCGGGCGCGCTCATCGGCCTGGTGACGGTGCATCTGACCCTGGTCTTCTATCTGAAGCACACGCAGTGGCGCGGCCCCCGCCGCAGCAACCGCAACGCCGTCGGCAAGCCGCTCTTCCCGCACTTCACCGCCCTCACCGCGGGGCTGGCCATGACCGTCTCCGGCGTGCTCGTACTGCTCTCCGGCCTCGCCCAGATCAACCCGATCTGGAACTACGGCCCCTACCGCCCCGACGTGGTCTCCACCGGCTCCCAGCCCGACTGGTACGTCGGCTTCCTGGAGGGCGCCCTGCGGCTGGTGCCGCCCTGGGAGACCAACGTCGCCGGACACACCCTCATGTGGAACGTGCTGCTCCCGGCCGTCGTCCTGCCCGGGCTGCTCTTCACCGTGCTGTACGCCTACCCGTTCGTGGAGCAGCGCCTGACGGGGGAGTGGCAGTACGAGCAGCACCTGTGCGACCGGCCGCGCGAGCGCCCCGTCCGCACCGGTCTCGGCGTGGCGGGCACCGTCTTCTTCGGCGTGCTGCTGCTGGCGGGCGGCAACGACATCATCGCCCAGACCTTCCGCATCTCCGTCAACGCCCTGACCTGGGTGCTGCGCATCGCCCTCGTGGTCGCGCCGGTCCTCGCCTTCCTGGTGACGCGCTGGCTGTGCCGGGCGCTGACGGAGGCCGAGTGCGAGCGCCTCGCCGAGGGCGTGTCCAGCGGCGGGATCCGCCAGAGCCTGACCGGCGGCTACGAGAGCGGCCACGAGCCCGTCGAGCGGTTCCGGCCCGGCGCGCCGCGCAGGCCGCTCACCGGTGCACGTACTGGAACACCATCCCGAAAACCCCGCGCGCCAGAACACCCAGACCGATGAGGAACAGCCACAGCCCGAAGACCACGCCGGTCGCCGCCACCGCGAACCCGAGCGCGGTGACGATCGGCCACGGGCTCTCGTGCGGGAAGAACGCCACCGGCCCGGCCCCGTCCGCCACCTCCGCGTCCTTACGGTCCTGCGCCCGTTTCCCCCTGCGCCGGTACTGGATCAGGCAGAAGAAGGCGTCCAGCGCCGCCATCGCGCACGCGACGACCAGCACGGCCGTGCCCGTGTCGTCCTGGGACCACACCCCGTACAGGGCGGCGGACCCGCCGAAGAACAGCGCCACACCGCCGAACAGGATCGCCTCGGCCTTCACAGCGGTCCCCTCCGCTCGGTGTCCTCGGCCATCCGACCGACCTCCGGATGATGCAGGTCGAAGGCAGGCGACTCCGACCGCACCCGGGGCAGTGCCAGGAAGTTGTGGCGCGGCGGCGGGCAGGACGTCGCCCACTCCAGGCTCCGTCCCCACCCCCACGGGTCGTCCTCGGTGACCTTCTCGGCCTTCGTGGAGGTGCGCCAGACGTTGTAGAGGAACGGCAGCGTGGAGATGCCCAGCAGGAACGCACCTGCCGAAGAAAGGGAGTTGAGCAGCGTGAAGCCGTCCGAAGGCAGATAGTCCGCGTACCGGCGGGGCATCCCCTCCTCGCCGAGCCAGTGCTGTACGAAGAAGGTCAGCTGGAACGCCGGGAACAACAGCCAGAAGTGCACTTTCCCGAGCCGCTCGTCCAGCATCTTCCCGGTGAACTTGGGCCACCAGAAGTAGAAGCCGGCGAACATCGCGAACACCACCGTCCCGAACAGCACGTAGTGCAGATGGGCGACGATGAAGTACGAGTCGGTCAGATGGAAGTCCAGCGGCGGCGAGGCGATCAGCACCCCGCTCAACCCGCCCAGCAGGAAGGACATCAGGAACCCCAGAGACCACAGCATCGGCGTCTCGAACGAGACGGACCCGTGGATCATCGTCCCGATCCACGCGAAGAACTTGATGCCGGTGGGCACCGCGATCAGGAACGACATGATGGAGAAGAACGGCAGCAACACCGCGCCGGTCGCGAACATGTGATGCGCCCACACGACCGCCGACAGCATGGTGATCGCGGTCGTCGCCCCGATCATCGGCAGATAGCCGAACAGCGGCTTGCGGGAGAACACCGGAATGACCTCGGAGATGATCCCGAAGAACGGCAGCGCCACGATGTAGACCTCCGGATGCCCGAAGAACCAGAACAGGTGCTGCCACAGCACAGCGCCCCCGTTCGCCGCGTCGAAGACGTGCGAGCCGAACTTCCGGTCCGACTCCAGCACCAGCAGGTCCGCCGTCAGCACCGGGAAAGCGGGCAGCACCAGGATCGAGGTGAACAGCACGTTCCAGGTGAACATCGGCATCCGGAACATGGTCATGCCCGGCGCGCGCAGGCACACGATCGTCGCGATGAAGTTGACCGCGCCCAGCGTCGTCGACACACCGGTCACCACCAGCCCCATCGTCCACAGGTCACCGCCCGCGCCGGGGGAGAAGTAGGCGCTGTTCAGCGGCGCGTACGCGAACCAGCCGAACGCGGCCGCACCGCCCGGCACCAGGAACCCGGACACCACCATCAGCCCGCCGAACAGGTACATCCAGTACGACAGCGCGTTCAGCCGCGGGAACGCCACGTCCGGCGCGCCGATCTGAAGCGGCATCACGGCGTTCGTGAACCCGGCGAACATCGGCGTCGCGAACAGCAGCATCATGATCGTGCCGTGGACGGTGAAGAACTCGTTGTAGCCCTGCGTGCTCAGGAACTGCAGCCCCGGCCGGGCCAGTTCGGCGCGCATCGCGAGAGCCAGCAGGCCGGCGAGGAGGAAGAAGCAGAACGCCGTGACCATGTAGAGCCGGCCGATCACCTTGTGGTCGGTCGTGCAGACCCAGCGCAGCAGGGTCCGGCCGGGCCGCGGGGCGGGGGCCGTGTACCGCGCGACGATCTCTCTGGAGTCCGACATTTCGGGTAGTTCCGTCATCGCCGGTGACGCTACCGCATGGACGCCACATGAACGGCCGACTGCACCCGTGCCACACCGTCATGACAAGCCAGTAGGACAAACGAAGCGGGCGGTGCCGTGGGCCAGGCGATGCCCAGCTCGGGATCGAGGGCGTGCACGGTGTGCTCGCGCTGCGGCGCGTACCCGGCCGAGCACAGGTACACCACGGTGGTGTCGTCGGTCAGCGCCATGAAGGCGTGCCCGAGGCCCGCCCGGGCGGTAGGTCGGCGAAGTGGACGCCGCGCAGCACGCCCCGCCGGGACACCGGGCAGTTGGCCTGGGCGAGCGTGAGGCCGTGACCGGTGGCCTCCCGGAACTCCTCGCCCCGGTACCACTCGTGGAAGCTGCCCCGCTCGCCCGGGAACACCTTGGGCTCCAGCACCCAGGTGTCTGCTACGCCCAGCTGCCGCACTCCGTCACAGCTTCCGTGTCGGCTGCTTCAGCACCACTCCCAGCACGCGCCGCACCGCGCGCAGCAGCCGCTGCGGGAGGCCGGGCGGTGCCGTGGGCGTCACCTCCACGGAACCCGGCCCGCGGCCCACCTTCAACAGCAGCGGCAGTCCGAGCGCGCGCTCCTGCTCGTCGTGCCGGGGCAGCACGAGCTCGGTCCGCCACCTGGCGTTCCTCAGGAGCGGCACCGGCACCCGCACCTCGAGCAGCGACCGCGCGCCGTTCACGGGGGTCAGCGATGAGTCCTGGTCGAAGGTGCGGTGCGAGGTGCTGTCCGTCAGCCGCACCAGGACCTCGGTGGTGTCCGGGACGTACAACGGCAGCGCGACGGTCAGCACCTCGGCGTCGGAGACGGCCGCGTCGGCCGGGGTGAGCCGGTGCAGGCCCAGCGACCTGACGGCCCGGTCGACGTCCAGGGAGAGGTTGCGGTACTCCTTCGTCCAGTACGGCAGCACGACCCGGCCGGCGACCATGCCGGCGGGCGGCGGCGTGAGTCCCTGAACGGGGGCGGGGCCCAGCCGGCACTCCTTGGTCCAGCCGCCCAGCCCGACCCGGACGTAGGCGTCCCAGAGCCCGCCGTGCAGCGGGGCGCCGCCCGCCGCCGCGGCGGGGTCGACGGTGGCCGTGCCGCGCAGCACCAGCCGGGTCCGGCCGTCCCCGGCCGCCACGCGTTCCCGGGTGACCTCCACGGGTTGGAAGAAGGAGGCGGCGGTCTCCCGGTCGCGCAGGATCAGGTCGGCACTCGCCTTCTCGAAGCCGTCGGCGGCTGCCGTGGCCAGCCAGGACACCGCCTCGGCGAGGTCGGCGGGCGCACCGTCCACCCCGACGGGCCGCGGCCCGCCGGAGTGGACGGTCAGCGGGCCGTCGGCATCGGTGAACTCGGCGGTGAACCGTACGCGCAGGGTCCCGTCCTGCCACTCGACGCCGGTCGGGGCGGCCTTGGGCCGCAGACCGTCCTCCCACTCGGCGTAGGCGACCAGGTCGTCGTACCGGTCGTCCCGGATCAGCGCGGCGACGACGCGCCCGGCCGGCCGCAGCCCGGCGGCGACGCCGGGGCCGAAGCGCTCCACGACCACCGCGTGCATCTCCCCGAACAGCTCGCGCCGGTAGTCGTCCGGCAGCGCCAGCAGCCGGCGCCCGCTCATCCGCTCGACCATCTCCACCCGCAGCCAGCGGCGGAGCAGCCTGTCGCGCAGCGGGCCCGGCTCGGTGTACCGCTCGACGACGTCCAGGGCCTCGCGGAGGTTCTTGAAGTAGCCGACCGGCTCGAAGCGCCGGATGCCCGCGTTGGCGGCGTCCTCGCGTTTGACGTGGTAATAGCAGACGTAGTCGCTCAGCACCGACACGTTGTCGGCGCGCAGGTAGGCCTCGGTGATGAAGACGTGGTCCTCCAGGCGCCGCCGGCCCTCGGGAAACCTGAGCCCCGTGCGGTCCAGGAAGGAACGCCGGAGCATCTTGTGCGGGGTGAGGCTGTCGATCAGCGGGGCGTTGTCCACCGTGGCGTGCGGGTGGTTGCGGCGGAACAGCTCCACCGGCACCGGGCGGCCCCTCCCGGCCATCTTGCCGACGATCACGTCGGCCTGGTGGGCGACCCCGTACTCGTACATCCGCTCCAGGGCCTCGTCGCCGAGGTGGTCGTCGTTGTCGACGAACATCACGAACTCGCCCCGGGCGGCCTCGATGCCCACGTTGCGGGGCTTGCCGGACCAGCCGGAGTTCTCCTGGTGGACGACCCTGATGTGCGGGTGCCCGGCGGCCAGCGCGTCCAGCCGGGCCGGGGTGGCGTCGGTGGAGCCGTCGTCGACGAAGAGGACCTCGAACTCGTCGGGGGGCATCGACTGTCGCAGCAGCGAGGCGATGCAGTCCTCGATGTGCGGCCCGGGGTTGTACACGGGTACGACGACGCTGACCTTGACCGGCATCCGGCTTCCAAGCCCCCTTGGTTCGCTTCCCGTCACCTGGGTGGCGCGGTGCGCGTGGCCGAATGTTAACTCGCGGCCTTGTGCGGGCGAACGGCTGCCCGCACGAGGAAGGCCCCAACTGGCCGCTCAGGCGTGGGTCTTGGCCAGCAACTCCAGAATCTCCGCCGTCGTACCGCTCTCGCCGAGCCGCGGGAAGATCCGCTCCACGCTGCCCCGGTGTGCCTCGGCGTCGCTGTCGGCCATGGCGTCGGTGGCGAGGGTGACGTGATAGCCGTGGGCGTAGGCGTCACGGGCGGTGGACTCGACGCCGATGCTGGTGGCGATGCCGGTCAGCACGATCTGCGTGACGCCGCGGCGGCGCAGCTGGACGTCGAGGTCGGTGCCGTGCAGGGCGCTCCAGTTGTGCTTGGTGACGTGGATGTCGCCGGGGTGGCCGGCCAGTTCGCCGACGATGACGTCCCAGCCCTCCGGGAAGGCGAGGCCGCGCGCCTGGCGCTCGGTACGGCCGGGGACGGCGTCCGCCCAGTCGGGTGCGAAGGAGACCCGGACCAGGACCACGGGCAGGTCGCGGGCCCGGAAGGCGTCGGCGAGTTCGGCCGCGCGGGCCACCACGTCCGCGGCGGCGTGCGGCTGGGTGGGCATGGCCACGATGCCGCTCTGCAGGTCGATCACGACGAGGGCGGTACGGGGGTCGAGGGTGCTGACGGACATGGGTCGATCAGGCCTTTCGGGGCTGTGGGTCGGTTGAGCGAACGGCCGGGCAGGGGCGGGCGGTCCGCCGGGTGCGCGGGGTGAACCTCGGTGTCACGGCTGCGAGAGCCGTTCCAGCAGCTCCAGCGCCTCCAGGACCGTCCGCCGCTCCTCCTCGGTGTAGCGGTCCTCGAAGGCGCGGGCCAGCCACTCCTCGCGCAGCTGCTTGTTGCCCTCGACCCGGGCCCGGCCGGACTCGGTCAGGGTGACCAGCTGGCGGCGGCCGTCGTCGGGGTCGGGGGCACGCCGGATCAGGTCGTGCTGCTCCAGGGCGGCCAGTGTCGTCGCCATCGACTGGGGCCGCACGCCCTCCGCGGCGGCCAGGGCGCTGGCCGTGGCCGCGCCGTGCTTGCCGACCAGAGAGAGTGCCGACTCCTGCGACGGGGTCAGGTCGGAGTCCTGCGCGACCTCGCGGATACGGCGCCGCAGCCGGCTGAACACCACGCGCAGGTCGCGCGCGGTGCGGGCGGCGGAGTCCGAGATGTGAGCCATGCCGTCAGCGTAGAACCGTCAGCCGAGACTGTCCAGCCTGACCTGTTCAGTTACGCCTGAAGATCTGTTCCTCGTGTTCCACATGAAGATCCCGAGGACGGCAGGGTGCACCTCTCGACCGGCATGAGTGCATAGGCTGGTGGGGTGCGTCTCCTGTTGATGTCGGACACCCACCTCCCCAATCGCGCCAAGCGGCTCCCGGAGCAGCTGCTCGCCGAACTCCCGCACGCGGACGTCGTGTTCCACGCCGGTGACTGGGTCGACACCGCCACCCTCGACCTGCTGGAGAGCCGCAGCCGGCGGCTGATCGGGGTGTACGGCAACAACGACGGCCCCGAGCTGCGGGCCCGGCTCCCCGAGGTGGCCTACGCCGAGCTGGGCGGCCTGCGTTTCGGCGTGGTGCACGAGACCGGCCCCGCGCAGGGCCGCGAGGCCCGCTGCGCCGCCCGCTTCCCCGACCTGGACGTGCTGGTCTTCGGCCACAGCCACATCCCCTGGGACACCGTCGCCCCCGGCGGGCTGCGGCTGCTCAACCCCGGCTCTCCGACCGACCGCCGCCGCCAGCCGCACTGCACCTACCTCACGGCGACCCTCGCCGACGGCGCGCTCACCGACGTCACCTTGCGGCGGCTGCCCCAGCGGTAGCCGGCCTGTGGCACGATGCGGCGATGATCTCCGACTACGACATACCCGACGTCGTACCCGCGGGAAGCATGGCCGAGCGCGACCAGCCCGTCCTCGCACTGCCGGGCGGCCTGGAGCTGCGGCCCTGGCGGACCGACGACGCCGACGCCGACGCGCTGCTGACCGCCGGGACGGACCCGGCGATCCAGCTCTGGAACCTGTTCTCCGTCCGCACCCGTGACGAGGCCCGGGCCCGGATCGAGCGCATGCACGAGCGGTGGCGCGCCGAGACGGGTGCCGTATGGGCGATCGCCCGGCCCGGCGGCCCGCCGCTGGGGCTCGCCGGGTTCCACGACGTCAATCTGACGGGCGGCAACGCCGAGATCATGTACTGGGTGCTGCCCGAGTCCCGCGGCGGCGGCATCGTCGTCGAGGCGGCCCGGCGGCTGAGCCGGTGGGCGCTGGACGACCTGGGCCTGCACCGTCTGCGGCTGTGTCACGCGGTCGCCAACCCGGCGTCCTGCCGCGTCGCGGAGAAGGCCGGCTACGCCTTCGAGGGCACGATGCGCTCCTCCCTGCTGCACGCCGACGGCTGGCACGACGAGCATCTGCACGCACTGGTGGCCGAGGACGCCTGAGCCCCCGCGGGGGAGGCGGGCCGACGACTACCGGCGCCGGGCCCTCGTGCACCGTCGCAACCCCACGGCGACCAGCACCAGCACGGCGAGTACCACGGCCGCGCCCGCTGCTCGCTTGGCCACCGGTACCGCGGCCGCTCGCAGGAGGTCGAGTGGCTCGACCGCTTCCTCCTCGGCGGGCGGTGCATGTCTCTCGTCGGTGTCGGCGGTCTGTGAGGGGCGTTCGGTCAGCCGTTGGGCGAGGCATGCCGCGAACTGGCCGACCAGGCGGTCTCCCACCTCCGCCAGCATGCCGCGTCCGAACTGCGCCGGGCGGCCGGTCACCGTCAGATCGGTCCGCACCGACACCGCCGTACCGCCGTCGCGTCCGCTCAGCGTTCCGGTGACCGTCGCCCGCGCGGTGCCCTGCCCCCGGGTCTCCCGGCCGCTGGCCACGAGCACCATCCGGTGCGCCGCATCGTCCTGCTCCTCGAAGACCGCGGTACCCCGGTAGGTCAGGGTGACCGGGCCGACCTTGACCTTCACCGAGCCGGTCACGGTCTTGCCGTCGTACTCCTCCACCACCGCGCCCGGCAGGCAGGGCGCGACGCGTTCGATGTCGAGGAGCGCGCGCCAGGCGTCGTCGACCGCGACGGGGACGGTGAACTCGTGGTGCAGCTCCATGACTTCTCCTCGTACTCAAGCCGTGGCGCGTGGGTGGATGGCCCCGGCGGTCGTGGTCAGGGGCGCGCCGCTGCCGCCCCAGCGCAGGGCGACGATCTCGGCGGCGACGGACACGGCGACCTCCTCGGGCGTACGGGCGCCGAGGTCGAGCCCGAGCGGCGAGCGCAGCCGGGACAGCTCGGCCTCGGTGAGACCGGCCTCGGTCAGCCGAGCGCGCCGTTCGTCGTGGGTACGGCGGCTGCCCATCGCCCCGATGTAGGCGGCCGGCCGGCGCAGCGCCTCCTCGAGCAGCGGCACGTCGAACTTCGGGTCGTGGGTGAGCACGCAGATCACCGTGCGTTCGTCGGTGTCCGTGCTCGCGAGGTAGCGGTGCGGCCATTCGACGACCACCTCCACGCCCGCCGGGAAGCGCTTGGGCGTGGCGAAGACCGGGCGGGCGTCGCACACGGTGACCCGGTAGCCGAGGAAGTCGCCGATGCGGGCCACCGAGGCCGCGTAGTCGATCGCCCCGAAGACCAGCATGCGCGGCGGTGGGGCGAACGACTGCAGGAACACGGTGACGGCGTCCTCGCGGCGCTCGCCGTGCGGCCCGTAGTGCCTGAGCACCGAGGCGCCGAGGGCGAGTTCGCCGCGCGCGTCGGCGGTCACCGCGACGTCGAGCCCGGTCGTGCCGAGCGTGCCGGCCTCGGAGTCCGGCCAGACGGCCAGCGTGGCCCCGCGCGGGGCGGGCCCGTCCACCACCGTGGCCACGGTCACGGGCTCACCGGCGGCCACGGACGCGGCGACCTCGCCGAACGCCGGGTCGGTCTCGGGCGTCACCGGCCGTACCAGCAGGGTGATCTCGCCGCCGCAGGTGAGTCCGACCGCGAACGCGTCCTCGTCGCTGTACCCGAAGGTCTCCAGCCGGGCCTCGCCGCTCGCCACCACGTCCTGCGCGAGCTCGAACACCGCCCCTTCCACGCAGCCCCCGGACACGCTTCCCACGACCTCGTCGTCGGACCCCACCGCCATGGCGGCGCCGGGTCCGCGCGGCGCGCTGCGGCTGACCGCGACGACCGTGGCCAGACCGAACGGGATCCGGGCCGTGTACCAGCGCTCCAGCGCCGGCAGGATCTCACGCACGCTCCGCTCCTCTCACCCGACCCAGGGGAACCCCCTGGGTCTGCGCCCCGCGCACCACCGCCGCCAGCCGCTCCAGCGCCGCCAGGCTGTGCCCCTCGACGAAGTCGTCCACGCTGGGCAGGGCCGCCGCCATCCCGCCCGCGAGGGGCACGTAACCCGGGCGTGCCTTGCGCGGGTTCGCCCAGACCACCCGGTGCGCCAGCCCGTGCAGACGGCGCATCTGCGCGCCGAGCAGCTCCGGATCGTCGCGCTCCCAGCCGTCCGAGAGCAGGACGACGACCGCGCCGCGCGCCATGCCGCGCTGCCCCCAGCGGTTGAGGAACTCGCGCAGCAGCTCTCCCAGCCGGGTGCCGCCGCGCCAGTCGGGGACAGCCTGCGCGAGCGCGGCCATCGCCAGGTCCGGGTCGCGGTGCGAGAGTTCCCGGGTCACCCGGGTCAGCCGGGTGCCGATCGTGAACACCTCCGTACGACCCCCGCGCACCGCGGCGTGCGCGAACCTGAGCAGCGCGTCGGCGTACGGCGCCATCGACCCGCTCACGTCGACGAGCAGCACGACCCGGCGGGGCCGGTCCACGCGCGCGTGCCGCCGCAGCCGGGCCGGCTCCCCGCCCCGGCGCAGCAGTTCCCGGACGGTGCGGCGCGGGTCGACGTCCCCGCGCCGGGCCGGGCGCCGCCGCGCGGAGCGCCGGGTCTGCCCGGACAGCGCGAACGCGGCCAGCAGCCGGTTGAGATGGGCGCGCTCGGCCGCGTCCAGCTCGCCGACGTCGCGGTGCCGCAGCACCTCGGTGGCACTGGCGAGCGCGGCCGTCGGCGGCCCCGCGGGCTCGCCCTCGCCCGGGGTACGGCTCCCGGCGGGCGCGTCCCGCGCGACGAGCCGCAGCCGGGGCGGGGGAACGTGCCGCACCACCTGCCGGGCGGGCACGCCCGACGGCCCGAAGTAGGCGGCGAACACCCGCTCGTACCGCTCCAGGTCGTCGTGCCCGCCGCACAGCGTCGCCCGCCCCGCCCAGTACACGTCGGCCCGCACCCCGGGCCGCAGCACGTCCACGGCACGCAGGAAGGCGTACACCCGCTCGGTGCTCGCGTCGACCCCCGCAGCCCGCACCGCCCGCACGAACCCGAGCAGCACGGCATCCGCGCCGGCGGCCCCGCCCATCCCGGCCGGCCCACCCCCCGCTCCGCCCGGAGGTCGGTCCCGGGCAGCGGAGGGGCCGATCGTGCCGGGCCCTGCCGGGCCGATGGGGGGCACGTCTCCTGGTCCGGCTGGACCGTGCAACGGCTGATCCCCGGTCCCCGGAGTCCCGTTCCCCCTGCGTCCCGATCCGGCCATGGCGGTCACGTTCCCCGCGTCGCCAGGATCGCCGCGAGATCGAGCGCCCGTGCCCGGTCCATGTCCTCCCGGTACTTCAGTGCCGAGCCCAGTGTCGCCACGGCCAGTTCCGCGTCCACCTCGCTCGCGCCGAGCGCGTCGAGGGCCTCGGCCCAGTCGATCGTCTCGGCCACACCGGGAGGCTTGAGCAGGTCCGCGCCTCGCAGGACCTGCACCAGCGCGGTGACCTGCTCGGCCAGCCGTGCCGACACCTTCGGCAGCCGGGTGCGCACGATGGCCAGTTCGCGGGCGAAGGAGGGATGGTCGAACCAGTGGTAGAGGCACCGCCGCTTCAGCGCGTCGTGTACCTCCCGGGTCCGGTTGGAGGTCAGCACGACCACCGGCGGCTCCTCGGCCCGCAGGGTGCCCAGCTCCGGGATCGTGACGGAGTACTCGGACAGGAGCTCCAGCAGGAACGCCTCGAACTCGTCGTCGGCCCGGTCGATCTCGTCGACCAGCAGTACCGACGGCTGCGTCTGCAACGCCAGCAGCAGCGGCCGGGCGATGAGGAAGCGCCGGTCGTACAGCTCGCTCTCCAGGCGGTCGGTGCTCGACGCGTTCTCGATGCTGGTCACCGGCTACACGACCCCGTTCTCGATCATCCT
>NZ_JBSFHY010000059.1:0-45251 GCF_053597295.1 Streptomyces sp. NPDC001450 | reverse complement strand
ACGGTGCCGTGCATCGTGAACGCCTGGTTGAACTGTTCGTTCGACATGATCTGCAGGCCCGGACGGGCCAGCTCGGCGCGCATGAGCAGCGCCATGACGCCACCGATCAGGAAGAACGCGAACGCTGTGACCAAGTAGAGCGTTCCGATCGTCTTGTGATCGGTGGTCGTCAGCCACCGCACGGCCCTGAAGTCTCTGATCCTCTTCACGCCCCGCCTGTGTCCGCGCCCGGCCCGTGGGTCACACTCGGACGGCGCGACGAGCATCACGGAAGAAGGGTGTGACGATCCGGGGGGTGCCGGACACGAACCGAATATGAGCAACGACGAGATCTTCGCCGCTGCCTATCGCGAGCACTACTGGGCGGTCAGCCGCTATGTCGCCAGGCGACTTCAGGGGCGGGCCGACGAGGTGGAGGAAGTGGTGGCGGAGGTGTTCACGGTGGCCTGGCGCCGCCGGGCCGACCTGCCCGTGACACCGCTGCCCTGGCTGTACGGCGTGGCACGCAACTGCCTGGCCAACGCGGTACGCGGCTACGGACGGCGGCGCCGGCTGGTGGACCGGCTGGGCAACGACGAGGCGGCGCACGGCCGGCACATCGTGGACAGCCCCGACGCGGAGGCCCCCGGCGCCTGGGTGCACGAGGCGCTGGCCCGGCTCTCCCCGGCGGACCAGGAGATACTGCGCCTCGCGGCATGGGAGGAACTCGGCGCCGACGAGATCGCGGTGGCCCTGGGCTGCGGCAGACGGGCGGCGGTCATGCGACTGCACCGGGCCCGGCGTCGGCTGAGAGCCGAGATCGACCGGATGGGGCCCGCTGCGGCAGCCCTGCCCGCCCCCGCCGACGCGACCCTCTGCGAGGACCACCGACATGGCTGACGAACTCGAACTCCTCCGCCGCGCCAACCCGGTGCCGACCGACGGCCCCCACTTCGGCGACGGGCCGCTGGACCAGCGCGCCGAGCGATGGTTGGAGCGGCTGCTGCACGAGGCCCCCCCGCGGCGCCGGGTCCGGCTGCTCCCGGCGCTCCCCGGTCGCACCCCGCGCGCCCGGCTGGTCTGGGGCCTCGCCGCCACCACCGTCGTCCTGGTGGTCGCCGTCGACGCCGTGCTCGGCGGTCCGAGCGCACCGCGGGCCGTCGCCGCGCCGCGCCCGCTGACCGTCCGCCTCCACTCCACGCCCGTGGCCCTGAAGGAGATGGTCGCCCTGGCCGACGCGGCCGCGGCGGGCGGCTCACCGGGCCTGCGCAAGGGCACGCACGTGCAGTCGTGGAGCCTCGGCATGAGCGACGGCAAGCACCCCGTCACCCTCCCCGAGGAGCGGGTGGTGCGCTGGCGGGCGGACGCAGGCCACACCGAACTGGTCGTGGCGACCGACCCACGCAGGCCGGGTCGCCCGGTCCTCACCGACGAGGGTGACAACCCGCACGAGGTGGCGGACGGCCACGTGATCAGCCGGACCACGTACCCGCCGATGTGGAGCGATGTCCCGCCCGAGGGGACCCCGCCGCACACCGCGGCGCGTCTGCGGGACTACCTCACCGAGATCGTCCGGCCCGGGATCGACCGCAGCACGGCCCCGCTGAGGACCGCCGAACTGTTCGACGCCGTCGGGGAACTGCTCGACCACTGGACCCTGGGTGCCCGCGAGTCGGCGGCCCTCGTCCGGCTGTTCGCCGAGGCCAAGGGGCTGCGGCCGGCCGGTGAGGTGACCGACCGCCTGGGCCGCCCCGGCCATGCGTACGTGTACGACACCGGGGGCGTTCGCCGCATGCTGATCCTGGAGCCGCGCACCGGCGCCGTCCTCGGCATGGAGACCACCTTCACCCGGGCCGAGCACGAGTACCGGGTGAAGGCCGGGGACGTCATGGAGTACCGCGCCTGGATGCGCTGATCACACCCCGAGCTGCCGGGCGGCGGCGGCCACGGTCTGCTCCAGCAGCGTGGCGATCGTCATCGGGCCGACACCGCCCGGCACCGGCGTGATCAGCGAGGCCCGCTCCACGGCGGAGTCGAAGTCGACGTCACCGACGTTCCCGGCGTTGTAGCCCGCGTCGACGACGACCGCGCCCGGCTTGATGTCCTGGCCCCGGATGAGACGCGGCCGGCCCACGGCGGCGACCACGATGTCCGCCTCACGGACCGCGGCGGACAGGTCCCGGGTGCGCGAGTGGCAGTACGTCACGGTCGCGTCGCGGGCCAGGAGCAGCATGCCCACCGGCTTGCCGAGGATCGCGCTGCGGCCCACCACCACGGCCCGCTTCCCGGCCGGGTCGACGTCGTACTCGTCGAGCAGCCGGATGATGCCGCCGGGCGTGCAGGAGACGAAGCCCGGCAGGCCGAAACTCATCGTGGCGAACGAGGCGAAGGTGACGCCGTCGACGTCCTTCTCCGGCGCGATCGCCTCGAACGCGGCCCGCTCGTCGATGTGGTCACCCACCGGGTGCTGCAGCAGGATGCCGTGCACCGCCGGGTCGGCCGACAACTCCCGCAGGGTGCCGACGAGTTCGGCGGTGGTCGTGGCGGCGGGCAGCGCCACGTGACGGGACTCGATGCCGGCCTTGCGGCAGCGGTTCTGCTTCATGCGGACGTAGGTGACGGACGCCGGGTCCTCGCCGACCAGCACCGTGGCCAGACAGGGCGCGCTGCCCGTCCGTTCGGTCAGATCGGCGGCCTTCTTCGCGGTCTCCTCGACGATGCGTCGGGCGAGGGCGGTGCCGTCCATGAGCCGGGCCTGTGTCATCTGCACTCCTGAGCTGGTTGGCCTTCATCGCCCAGGCGCGCGGCATTCTCCACGGACCGCTCCCCGGTGGTACTCCACCTCAGCGCCAGTCACGGCCCGCCCACAGCCTAGCCGAGAGCGCGGACGGCGCTCAGTGCGCGTCCGTGGACCCGGGCGCCGTGGGATCCGCCCCGGCGAGGAAGGCGTCCGCCTGGGCGGCCAGCCGGTCCGCGCCGATCGCCCCGGCCCAGCGCACGATCTCCGCCGCCAGGGCGACGGCGCCCGCCTCGTCGCCCGCGTCCCGGGCCAGCACGGCCAGCAGCAACTGCTGGGAGAGGGTGCCGGGCACCGTGCCGGCCCGGGCGCCCAGCGCGGTGGCCCGCCGCCAGCGCTCCCCGGCCCGCACGCGGTCACCGGCGTCGTGGTCGTGGTCGCCGAGATGCCGCAGCGCCTCACGGGCCAGCAGACCGTCCGCGCCGGCCTCCCCGGCGCGGAGCGCGGCGGTGTAGTGCCCGGCGGCGGCCGCCCGCTGGGCGAAGTGGTTCTCCGTGATCAGCCCCCGGTACATCGCCGCCCAGCCCCGCCGCACCTCGTCCGGAGCGCTGTCGTGCAGCTCCCGCGCCCGGTCGAGGACGGCGGTGAGCGCCTCGGGGTCCTTGCCGTCCGGGCCGATGCGCAGGGTGCCGTCGACCAGGAGCAGCCGGCCGTAGGTGTGCCTGAGCCGGAGGAAGCCGGTTTCCCAGTCGCCGTCCGGGAACTCCTTCTCCGCCGCCTCGAGCCGCTCGGCCGCGGTGTCGGTCCCCGCGAACCAGTCACGGTCCAGGGCGACTTCGGCAGCGGCCCGGGTGAGCCGCGCGCGGGCGGCGGGCTCGTCGGCGGCGGCCGCGTCGAGCAGCCGCGCCGCCCGCTCCCAGCGACCGGCCACGCTCAACTCACGTGCCGCGTCGAGTAGTTCATCGATGTCAACGAAAGCGTGCGCTGCAGAGGTCATGCCGGGCAAGGTAGTTACGCGAAAAATGATCCACAAGAAAACCACTGCGGGAGGCAGACAGTGCAGGACTCGGTGGACCGGCACGTGGCCGTCTGGGCGCGCGAGCTGGACTGGCTGGACCCGGTCAAGGAGGCGATCGTCGCCCGGCTGGCGATCCTCGGCCGGCACACCGCCCAGGCCCGCCGGGACGTGCTGGACTCCGACGGCCTCAAGTACTGGCAGTACAAGGTGCTGTTGATGCTGCGCAGGTCCGGACCGCCGTACGAGTCCAGTCCCTCACAGCTCGCCGGCCGGCTCGGCCTGACCCGGGGTGCGCTGTCGGCGCGGCTCGGGGCCGTCGAGGAGGCCGGGCTGATCACCCGTACCCACGAGACCGGCGACCGCCGGCGGGTGCGGGTACGGCTCACCGAGGCCGGGCACGCCGCGTTCGAGGCGCATGCGGCAGCGGAGGACGCGGGTGAGGGTGCGCTGCTCGCAACACTGACCGAAGCAGAGCAGCGGACGCTCGCAGACCTGCTGCGGAAACTGGTCCTGGCAGCCGAGAGCGGGGCGGACGCGCCCGGCCCAACGCTGCACGGGCCGAGAAGGTCCAGGTCAGCCGGGAGGTGACCTGGACCCTCGCGACCTTCCTCCCTACTCGTCCCATGCCTGGATCAGGATCTGTTCGGCGATCTTCCCGTCACGCAGGGTGACCATGGACTCGGCGAGGACACGCGTGCCGTCCGCGTACTCGCAGGACTCGGAGAAGGCGGCGTGGTCGCCCTGGATGACGCACTGGTCCAGCTTGTGCGTCATGTCACGGCTGTAGACGTCGTCGAGCATCTCGGCTATGTCGCGCCGACCGTGCAGGACCTTGGGATGGCTGGGCTGGGTGTTGCGGTCGATGATGCGGATCTCGGCGTCGTCCGCGTAGAGGGCGAGCAGGGTGTTCCCAGTGTTCCCCTCTATGCCCCGGCGCAGTGTCTCGGTGTCGAAGGCGGAGCCTGTCGCAGCTCCCATGGTGACCTCCTTAAGGCGCCATGGCCCGGCGGGAACAGGCCGCACGGGCCCCACCTCCGAGACTCCTCCGCCCCGGCGGCGACGGCAAGCGCAGCCGAGGCGGTCCGCCTGACGGGTGAGCGGCGACCGGGGGCCGTGTCCGAGCGGGGCCCGCCGCCGTTGCTGAGGGCATGATCTCAACACGACGTATCGTCGCCGCCGTCGGTCTGGCCGTCGGCGTCACGGGCCTCGCCGCGCCGCTGGCCAACGCTGCCGACGCGAGCGCACCGAACACCGGGCAGATCAACCCGATGACCACGCTGGACTCGCTCGCCGTCAGCGACATCCCCGCAGAGCACAGGACCGAGCTCCCGCGAGTCTCGGACCAGCTCCGCCCGTTGAACCAGGTCAGCGAACTGCAGCGGCTGAACGAGCTGCACCAGCTCACCGACCTTGCCGCCCCCGTGACCGGTCTGCTGCCCGCCGTCGAGGCCTGAGCCGCCCACGGACCCGAGGGCCGTCCCGCCCGGACGGCCCTCTTCGCCGTGCGTCCGGACCACCGGACGACGGCCGAAAGATCCACGGTCGTCGTCGTGGTCCAGCCCGCTACCGGGCCCTCGCGCGTAGGGTCGGCCCCGAAGGCACATCGAGGAAAAGGGGCCAGGCCATGGCGCAGGAAGTACGCGGCGTGATCGCACCGGGGAAGGACGAGCCCGTACGGGTCGAGACGATCGTGGTCCCGGACCCGGGGCCCGGCGAAGCCGTCGTACGCGTCCAGGCCTGCGGTGTCTGTCACACCGATCTGCACTACAAACAGGGCGGAATCTCGGACGAGTTCCCCTTCCTGCTCGGCCACGAGGCCGCCGGCGTCGTGGAGTCGGTCGGCGAGGGCGTCACCGACCTGGCGCCCGGTGACTTCGTCGTCCTCAACTGGCGTGCCGTGTGCGGCAATTGCCGGGCCTGCCTGCGCGGCCGCCCTTGGTACTGCTTCAACACCCACAACGCGAAGCAGAGGATGACCCTCGCCGCCACCGGGCAGGAACTCTCCCCGGCGCTCGGCATCGGAGCCTTCGCCGAGAAGACGCTGGTCGCGGCCGGACAGTGCACCAAGGTCGACCCGGCCGTCTCCCCGGCCGTGGCCGGGCTGCTCGGCTGCGGGGTGATGGCCGGCATCGGCGCCGCCATCAACACCGGAGGCGTCGGCCGCGGCGACTCGGTCGCCGTCATCGGCTGCGGTGGCGTCGGCGACGCGGCCATCGCCGGGTCGAACCTCGCCGGCGCGGCCCGGATCATCGCCGTGGACATCGACGACCGCAAGCTGGAGAAGGCCCGCACGCTGGGCGCCACCCACACGGTCAACTCCAAGGAGACCGACCCGGTCGAGGCCATCCGCGAGCTGACCGGCGGCTTCGGCGCCGACGTCGTCATCGAGGCGGTCGGCCGGCCCGAGACGTACAAGCAGGCCTTCTACGCCCGTGACCTGGCCGGCACCGTCGTCCTCGTCGGCGTCCCCACCCCCGAGATGAAGCTCGAACTGCCGCTGCTGGACGTCTTCGGGCGCGGCGGCGCGCTCAAGTCCAGCTGGTACGGCGACTGCCTGCCCTCCCGGGACTTCCCCATGCTGATCGACCTCCACCTCCAGGGGCGCCTGCCGCTGGACGCGTTCGTCACCGAGACCATCCAACTCGACGAGGTGGAGAAGGCGTTCGAGCGGATGCACCACGGCGACGTGCTGCGCTCGGTGGTGGTGCTGTGATGACCGCCCGCATCGAACGCCTCGTCACCTCCGGCCAGTTCACGCTCGACGGCGGCACCTGGGACGTCGACAACAACGTGTGGCTCGTCGGCGACGATCACGAGGTGGTCGTCATCGACGCCGCCCACGACGCCGAGGCCATCGCCCGCGCCGTCGGCGACCGCCGGCTCACCGCGATCCTGTGCACCCACGCCCACAACGACCACATCGACGCGGCCCCCGCCCTCGCGGACCTCACCGGCGCCACCATCTGGCTCCACCCGGACGACCTGCCGCTGTGGAGGCTCACCCACCCCGGCCGCGACCCCGACCGCCACCTCGCCGACGGCCAGGTCATCGAGGCCGCCGGCGCCGACCTGACGGTCCTGCACACCCCCGGCCACGCCCTCGGCGCGGTCTGCCTGTACGACCCCGGGCTCGGCGTCGTCTTCACCGGCGACACCCTCTTCAAGGGCGGCCCGG
The DNA here is from genome assembly GCF_053597295.1 of Streptomyces sp. NPDC001450. Lineage (NCBI taxonomy): Bacteria > Bacillati > Actinomycetota > Actinomycetes > Kitasatosporales > Streptomycetaceae > Streptomyces > Streptomyces sp. NPDC001450. Next base: position 38,342 of record NZ_JBSFHY010000059.1, on the reverse strand, counting down.
GTGCCACCGGACGCTCGTTCTCCCACTTCCCGACGATCATCGAGTCCATCCGCGACCGGCTCCTCACACTCCCGCCGGAGACCAAGGTCCTCACCGGACACGGCGACTCCACCACCATCGGCGACGAGGCACCCCACCTGGAGGAGTGGATCAAACGCGGGCACTGACCCGGAGCGGACCGCGGCCGCTGCGCCAACCGGGTCTGATCGGCGAGGCGTTGGGCGTGCGACGTGGCGGACCGGAACTCCGTCGAGGCGGCCGTCGCCCACGCCGTTGCCGCCTTCGGCTCGCTCGACGTTCTGGTCAACTGCGCCGCCCTGCCCCACCTCGCCGCCTTTGCGCGCTGCGCCATCGTCGGCGTCGGCTCCGTCAACGGCCCGCAGGACTTCGGCAACCACGCCTACAGCGTCGCCAAGGCCGGGCACGGTCCGCACCTCCGCCTGGGAAGCGCGCGACAGCGAACTCGACGCCGTCCGCGGCCTGTACCCGCTCGGCCGGGTCGGCGAACCGGAGGACGTCGCGGCCGCGGTCGCCTTCCTCGCCTCCCGCGACGCCGCCTGGATCACCGGCACCACGCTGGTGGTCGACGGCGGCCTGACCGCCGTACAGACCGGGTTCCGTACGGCCCTCGAGCAGCCCTGAGCCGTCAGCCGGAAGCCGCCGCGAGCACGTCCAGGACCCGGCGGGTGTCGGCCTCGGTGGTGCGCCAGTTGCTGAACGCGGCCCGCAGCGCGGGCACCCCGCCGTACACGGTCGGCGTCAGGAACGCCTCCCCGGACTCGGCGACCGCCCGCGCCAGCGCGGCCACCCGCTCCTGCGTGGGCTCCTCCTCGGCGAGCGTGAAGCAGACGACGTTGAGCCGGACCGGGGCCAGCAGGCGCAGGCCCGGCAGGCCGTCGACGCCCTCGCCCAGCCGGCGGGCGAGGGCCACGTTCCGCTCGACGATCTCGCGGTGCCCGGCCCGGCCGTAGGCCACCAGCGAGAACCAGGCAGGCAGGGCGCGCAGCCGCCGGGAGTTCTCCGGGGTGAGGTGCAGGAAGTCGGGCTCGCCGGTGGGCAGGCCCAGGTACGGCGAGGCGTTGTGGAACACCGCCACCTGGAGGTCGCGGCGGCGGGTGAACTGGACGGCCGCGTCATAGGGCACGTTGAGCCACTTGTGCAGGTCCACGCAGACCGAGTCGGCCGCGTCCAGCCCGTCGACCAGGGCGGCGTACTCGGGGGAGAGGGCGGCGAAACCGCCGAACGCGGCGTCCACGTGCAGCCAGAAGTCGTGGCGCTCCTTCAGCGCGGCGATCGTCCGCAGGTCGTCGAAGTCGACGGTGTCCACGGTCCCCGCGTTCGCGACGACGATCGCGGGCCGCCCGCCCAGCCCCGCCAGCGCCGTCTCCAGCGCGGCCACGTCCACGGCCTCCCGGTCGCCCGGCAGCAGCGGCACCCGCCGCAGCCGGTCCCGGCCGATCCCCAGCACCGACAGGGCCTTCACCACGCTGGAGTGCGGACTGCCGGAGAGCACGTCGACCGGGCCGAGCGCGGCGACCCCCGCCCGGGAGACGTCCACCCCGAGCCGCTCGCCGAGCCACTCGCGGGCGATCGCCAGCCCGACCGTGTTGGACACCGTCGCCCCGGTCACGAACGCCCCGCTGTGCGCCTCGCCCAGCCCGAACAGCTCGCGCAGCCATGCCACCGTCTCCCGCTCCAGCTCCGCCGCCCAGGAGCCGACCGCCCCGGAGACGTTCTGGTCGAACGCGGAGGTCAGCCAGTCCCCGGCGACCGACGCGGGGGTCGCGCCGCCGGTGACGAAGCCCAGGTAGCGGGGCCCGGCCGAGCCGGAGAAGCCCGGCGCCCACCGCCCGGCGAACCGCGCGAGGGCGCCCGCGCCGCCCGCGCCCTCGTCCGGGAGGGGCGCACGCCCGGGCGGCCGCCCGGCCGCGGCGACCGGCCGCTCGGCCAGGCCCGCCACCTCACCGGCGGCGAAGTCGCGGGCGGACTGCAGGAGTTCGGGGAGCCGGGAGAGATCGTCGGCGAGTGTGGGGTGCATGAGCCGCAGCGTAGGCCCGACGCGAGCCGTTCGACTGGTCCACTTGAGCGAAACTGGACCAATGGACACAGGTTTCGTCGCCGCGCTCGGTGACTGGCGTGCCCTGCCCGGCCCCCGCGCCGGCTCCCTCGCCACGGCGGTGCGCGAGGCGGTCGTCGACGGGCGGCTGCCGGCCGGCTCCCGGCTGCCCTCGGAGCGGGAACTCGCCCGCACCCTGCACCTCAGCCGCGGCACGGTCGTGGCCGCGCTGACCCTGCTGCGCGACGACGGCTGGCTCGCCACCCGGCACGGCAGCGGCAGCGTCGTTTGCCTGCCGGCCCGGCTCACCGAGCGCACCACGCCCTGGTCCCAGGACCGGGGCGGCGCTCCCGACGCCGACCTCGACCTCACCCTCGCCGTCACCGCCGCACCCCACGAGGCCTTCCGCACCGCCCTCGCCCGCGCCGCCGAACGCAGCGCCGCCCTGCTCGTCGACTCCGGCGTCACCGGAGTGGGCCTGCCCCGCCTGCGCGAGCTGCTCGCCGACCGCTACACCCGCGCCGGCCTCGCCACCCGCCCCGAGCAGATCCTCGTCACCGCGGGCGCCCAGGCCGCCCTGACCCTGCTCCTCGACCACCTCCACACCGACCGCCGGACGCCCGTCGTCGTGGAGAACCCCACCTACCCCGGCGCCCTCGCCGTCCTGCGCGCCCGCCGCACCCGCCTGCTGGCCGTCCCCGTCACGGCACCCGACGGCTGGGACGCCGCCCGCCTCACGGACACCGTACGCCGCCACGGTCCCCGACTCGCCTACCTGATGCCCGACTTCCACAATCCGACCGGCGCCCACATGGACGCGGCGCAGCGCCGTACGATCGCCTCCCTCGCCGACCGGTACGGGCTGACCGTCCTCGCCGACGAGACGATGCGCGACCTGGACCTGAGGACACCGCCCGGCACCGAACCCCACCTCGCAGGATCCCGGGTGATCCAGATCGGCTCGGCGAGCAAGACCCTGTGGAGCGGCCTCAGAGTCGGCTGGATCAGGGCGAGCGCGGACCTCGTTCGACAGCTGCGGCTCGGCCCGCTCCAGGCCCAGCTCTCCCCGCCCCCGCTGGAACAGCTCATCGCCGCCGAACTCCTCGGCGCGCCGCTCCCGGACCTCCTCGCCGACCGCCGCGACCGCCTGCGCGCCCAGCGCGACCACCTCGCCGGCCTGCTCACCGCGACCGGATGGACGTACACCGTCCCGGACGGCGGCCTCACCCTGTGGCTGCGCCTCGGCGCGGGCACGAACGCCACCGACCTCGCGGCCCGGGCCGCCGCACGCGGGCTCGCGGTGACCCCCGGCCCGCACTTCGCCGCCGACCGCACCACCCTCACCCGGCACCTGCGCCTGCCGTTCACGGCGACGCAGGAGACGCTGACGCGGGCGGTGGGGCTCTTGCGCGCATGCTCGGGGAGCCCCGAATCAGCCTGACCCGGCCTCCGCGCGGCGGCCAAGTTCACCGTTCCGTCACAGCGTGGCCGGAACTACAACCGTCGGGCCAGGCGGCAGGTCTAGTAGGCCGAGAGCGCGGGAATCGCGAAGGGAACCGCCCGGGGGAAGCCCTGGGAACAAAGGGGAGAAGGGGTAGAAGCAGATATGGGGGACATACGCAGACGAGGTGTCGTCGCGCTGGGTGTCACCGGGCTGGTGGCGCCGCTCGCGCTCGCCTTCACCGCGGCACCGGCCCAGGCCGCGAGCTGCACCACGCAGGCGGGGCCGTACCAGAAGCAGGTGGAGAAGTTCCTCGGCCGCCCGGTCGACGGAAAGCAGTCCTCCGCCGACTGCAGGGCCATCCAGGCCTTCCAGAACAAGCACGGCATCACGCCCGCCATCGGCTACGCCGGGCCGGTCACCTGGGGCGTGATGGACCTGATGAACAAGCAGAAGGCCGTCGGGAACAACCCGAACAAGGACGGCAAGTGCCCGGTGAACAAGGGCCGTATCGCCTGCGTGAACCTCTCGCTCCAGCTGAGCTGGATCCAGGACGGCGACAAGCTCGTCTACGGGCCCGTGCCGGTGCGCACCGGACGTGACGGGTACGAGACCCGCACCGGTCTGAAGAAGATCTACTGGCGGGACATCGACCACGTCTCGGACATCTACAACGTGCCGATGCCCTACAGCCAGTTCTTCGACGGCGGCCAGGCCTTCCACTCCGTCAACCTCAGCATGTGGAACCCGCCGGGCTCCCACGGCTGCGTCAACATGACCACGAAGGACGCCAAGAAGTACTGGTCGCTGCTGAAGACGGGCGACGACGTCTTCGTCTACGGCCGCAAGCCGGGCACCTGAGCCGGCCCAGGCGCCCGGCCACCGGCCTCGGTTGTCCGGCGCGTCCCCGAAGTCGGGGATCTCCAGCCGGACCCCGCCCTGCCGCGCGGACTCGTGCGCGACGATGCCCGGCAGGGTGTAGCGGGCGACCACCCACGCGTTCACCGTCGGCAGTGTGCGGGTGCTGACCGCGGTGGCGGGGAAGACGTGGGCCTACTTGACACATTGACGTGATGAGTAACACGGTCTGAAATGCCCGTATCACGGGTACTTACTCACAGCACCTTCACGTCGCCCGGCATATGCTTCACAACATGTCCACCACTGTTGAAGCCGTCTCCGAGCGATCGGCCGACGAGGTCAACGAGGAGATCAGGGCCCTGTGGCGCCGGTCGGGCGGGACACTGACCACCGAGCAGCGCGCGGAGTACCAGCGCCTCGTGATGGAGTGGGCCGCGGCGGCCCCGCAGTCGCACCAGGCGGCCTGAACCTCTCTCGTCAACCCCATGTCGCCGAGTAGTACCGCTGGTACGCCTTGCGGTCCTGCTCGGCACGGATGTAACGGGTCGCGACCAGCGCGATCAGACTCCCCGCGATGACCAGCAGCCCAGGACCGACGTTCCGCGTGTCCGTGAGCCGCGCCAGCAGCGTCTCGCCCTGTGCGGCGCCCGTGACCGGCGCCGCGGAACCGGGCGAGGCCGCGCTCGGCGCGACGGCGCCCTGGCCGGCCGCGGCGGACTGCGCGGGGGAGGGCGCCGCGCCCTGAGCGCCGCCCGCGTTCTGTGCCGACACGAGGAGCCGGACGTTCAGCGCCGCCATCGCCTTGGTGATCGGCTGGAAGAACGTCGTCCCGCCCTTGGTGCAGTCCCCGTTGCCGCCCGAGGTGACGCCCAGCGCGACGCCCTCGGAGAACAGCGGGCCGCCGCTGTCGCCCGGTTCGGCGCACACGTTGGTCTCGACGAGTCCGGTGACCGTGCCCTCGGGATAGTTCACGGTCGCGTTCAGCCCGGTCACCTGACCGTCGTGCAGCCCGCTGGTGCTGCCGCTGCGGAACACCCGCTGCCCGACCGTCGGATCGGCCGCACCGGTGATCCGCACGCCCTTGCCGCCACCGATCGCGACCACGTCGGCACCGTCCCCGGCCTTGCCGGAGTTGTACTGCACGAGCGAGAAGTCGTTGCCGGGGAAGTTGCTGCTGACCGTCTTGCCCAGCTGCTGGTTGCCCTGGTTGTCGGCGAACCAGATCGATCCGGCGGGCCCGCAGTGGCCTGCGGTGAGGATGAAGTCGCTCTGCCCGTTGCTCACGTTGAAGCCCGCCGAGCAGCGGCCGCCCGTCGACAGGATCGGCTGCGCCCCGTTCAGCCGCGTGGTGAACCTGCCGTTCGTGCGCTCCATGTGCACGAAAGTGCCGACCCTCGCGGCGACTTGGGTCATCCGGGACCAGTCGGCGGCCGACACCGTACGGTCGGCCAGCACCACGACCCGGTTGGTCCGGTAGTCCATCGACCAGGCGGTGCCCGCCACACGGGGCGCCGAACGCAGCGTGGCCGTCGCCGACTTCAGTTCGTTCATGCTGTGCGACACGACCTTCGCCTCGGCCCCCGCCCGCCGCACCGTCTGCGCCGCCTGCGCGTCGGTCACCGCGACGACGGGCCGCCCGTCGCCACCGATCCAGCTGCCCGCCGTCCGCGCCGTGCCGAGCTTCGCCACCAGCGTGGCGCCCGTGTCACCGGCCGTCCCGGCCGAACTGAGCGGCCTGGCGGACGCCGGGGGAGTCTCGCTCGCCATGGCCGCCTGGGCGACCATCGCACCTCCCAGGAGGAGTCCGCCGACCGCCGCCAGGCGTGTCACTCGCCGGACGACCCGTCGTCGTGCGTGCCTCATGCATGGCTCCCGAACCCGAACGCGCGATGCCCCTACCGGCACCGCGGGGCCCTCCGGTCGTCGAGCGCCCGACCCTGAGTACGTGGCCCGGCCCGGCGGCGTTCACCGACGACGGTGATCTTCTCGACCCGCACCCGCCGCCGGCTCGCGCGTGCCGCCGTCAGGCCTTGCGGGCCACCCCGCCGAACATGGCGACGTCCTCCGGCTCGGCGCCGTCGGTGCCCTCCGGACGCCAGCGCGAGCAGGACACCACGCCCGGCTCCAGCAGCTCGAGACCGTCGAAGAAGCGGGTGACGTCCTCGGGCGTGCGCTGGGTCAGCTTCGGAGTGCCGTGCTCGTTCCAGAACTTGACCGCCTCGTCCACGTCCGGCATCGACGGGCTGGTGATGGTGTGCGACAGCACCAGGTGGCTGCCCGACGGCAGTCGGTCCGTCAACTGCCGCACCAGGCCGTACGGGTCCTCGTCGTCGCCGATGAAGATGACCACGCCGAGCAGCATCAGCGCGACCGGCCGGCTGAAGTCCAGCGTCTTCGCCGCGTGTTCGATGATCGCGTCGACGTTGCGCAGGTCCTCGTCCAGGTAGTCGGTACGGCCCTCGGGCGTGCTGGTGAGCAGGGCGCGGGCGTGCGCGAGGACGAGCGGGTCGTTGTCGACGTACACGATCCGCGCGTCCGGCGCGACGCGCTGGGCGACCTCGTGCGTGTTGTCGGCGGTGGGCAGCCCGGTGCCGATGTCCAGGAACTGCCGGATGCCGACCTCGCCGACCAGGTGGCGCACCGCCCGGCCCAGGAACAGCCGGTCGGCGCGCGCGTACTCCCCGATACCCGGGTGGAGCCCGCGGATCTGGTCGCCGGCCGCGCGGTCGACCTCGTAGTTGTCCTTGCCGCCGAGCCAGTAGTTCCATATCCGGGCCGTGTGCGGCTGGCCGGTGTTGATACGGGCGCGCAGCGACACGGCCACGTCGTTGGTGGCTGCCGGGTTGTCGGTCACGTGGGTTCAGCTCCTGGATGCCTGAAGAGAGGTGCGCCATTCAAGACGCAATCTAGACGCCCGAGTTGAACTGTGCCGCACGTCCCGGGCTTTCCGCGTCCGGACCGAGCCGGGACCAGCCGCGCGTGCACCAGCCGCGCGTGCACCAGCCGCGCCCCGGCGCGGCCGACCCCCTCCTGCCTTGCCTGCTCCTCGACGGTTCGACACCTCGAGGAACTCCCGCCACCCCCGTCCTCGAACCTCGTCCAGCAGCCACTCCAGCACCGCCCGGCTCGCCCCGTTTCCGGTCACGCCACAGCCCCCTATCTTGAGCCCCATGACCAGCATCCCGCACGACACACCCGGCGAACCCGACCCGCTGCGCGTCCTCGGCCTGGAGCGGCTGCGACGTCGTACGAGCATGAAGTGGCGCGCCTACCCCGAGGACGTGCTGCCGCTGTGGGTGGCCGAGATGGACGTACCCCTCGCCGAGCCGGTCGTCCGCGCCGTCACCGACGCGCTCGCCCTCGGGGACACCGGCTACCCCGCGGGCACCGCCTACGCCGAAGCGCTGGCCGGCTTCGCCGCCAAACGCTGGAACTGGCACGGGATCTCCGTGCAGCACACCGCGATCGTTCCGGACGTGATGCTCGGCGTGGTCGAAATGCTCAAACTGGTCACCGGTCCCGGGGACCCGGTGATCGTGAACGCGCCGGTGTATCCGCCGTTCTACCAGTTCGTGACCCACATGGACCGCCGCGTGGTCGAGGCCCGGCTCGGCGCCGACCTGCGCATCGACCTCGATCGGCTGGCGGAGACGTTCCGGGAGGCGACCGCGGGCGGCGGCCGGGCCGCGTTCCTGCTGTGCAGCCCGCACAACCCCACCGGCACCGTGCACACCGCCGCCGAACTGGCCGCCGTGGCCGGCCTCGCCGAGCGGTACGGCGTCCGTGTCGTCGCGGACGAGATCCACGCCCCGCTGGTCGCCCCCGGTGTCACCTTCGTGCCGTACCTGAGCGTGCCCGGCGCCGAGCGCGGCCTGTCGCTGATGTCCGCCTCCAAGGGCTGGAACCTGGCCGGGCTCAAGGCCGCGCTGGCCGTCGCCGGACCCGGAGCCGCCGCCGACCTCGCCCGGCTGCCCGAGGAGGTGAGCCACGGACCCAGCCACCTCGGCGTCATCGCCCACACCGCCGCCCTGAACGACGGCACCGAATGGCTGGACGCCCTGCTGGCCGGTCTCGACGCCAACCGGCGCCTGCTCACCGCCCTGCTCGCCGAGCACCTGCCCGCCGTCCGCCCCTGTCCCGCCGAGGCCACCTACCTGGCCTGGCTCGACTGCCGAGCCCTCGGCCTCGGCGACGACCCCGCCGAGGTGTTCCTCGAACGCGGCCGGGTCGCCCTCAGCCCCGGCGTGCTCTTCGGCACCGGCGGCGCCGGGCACGTGCGCCTGAACCTGGCGACCTCTCCGGAGATCCTCACGGAGGGGGTACGGCGTATGGCGGCGGCCCTGGACTGAGCCAGGGGTACGCGGCCTCCTAGACTGCCGGAATGGACGACACGCAGCTGGACCGGCTCGGCTCCGGCAAGTACCTGCTGGTCACCAGCTACCGCAAGGACGGCACCCCCGTCGCGACACCGGTGTGGGTGGTCCGGGACGGGGACGCCCTCGGCGCGTGGACGGCCGCCGACAGCTGGAAGGTCAAGCGCATCCGCCGGCGCGCCGACGTCCTCGTCGGCCCCTGCGACCTGCGCGGCAATCCCACCGGCGACCAGCTCCCGGCCACCGCCGAGATCGCCGACCCGGCCACCACCGCCCGCTACCGCACCCTCATCGCCCGCAAGTACGGCATCGTCGGCCGGCTCACCCTGCTGGGCAGCCGGCTGCGCCGCGGGCTGGAGGGCACGGTCGGGATCCGGGTGACGCTGAAGCCCTGAGGAGGCTGCTTCCCCAGGGCTTCAGGCGGCTACGACGAGGGCTTCAGGCGGCTACGACGCGTCGAGCACCGTGCCGTTCAACTCCAGGCCGCCGGGCTTCGGTTTGCCCGTCTGCTCGTCGATCTGCTGGAACCGCACCGACTCCGCGGACTCCCGCACCCGGTCCTTGACCGTGGGAACGGTGATGTCCGCACTGGTCTTGCCCGCCGGGATGTCCACCCACAGGTAGAGACCGCCCGACAGCTTGGACAGCGGCCGCTCCGGGTCCGGCGAGGCACCGGTCGTGTCCCGCAGCCAGCGCGCGGACACGTCCTTGGTGGACAGCTCGGTCCCGGTGGGCGCCACCGCGAGGAAGAACGCGTTCATGTCCACGTCGACGGCCTCGGACAGCGCCACCCGCCACTTCAGGGCCTGCCCCTCGGTCACCTTGTCGGCGACGGGGGTGACGGTCATCTTGGGCGCCGGGTCGTCGTCGTGCACCGTGATCCCGCCCCGGTACGAGCCGACGACCGCGCCACGGACCGCCTTGACGAGGATGTCGTACGACACGTCCTGGCCGTAGCGCGTGTTGCCCTTCACCTCGACCGGGACGTCGATGTCGTGACCGCCGGGACGCACGGTGACCAGCCGGTCCTTGACCTTGCCGGTGGCCGGGTCGAAGACGTACACCCGGACCTGTCCGCTGCCCTGCCCCGACACCTCGACCGGAACCTGGTAGGTGCGGGTGCCGGAGTCGCCCTCGTCCACGGTCATGCGGCCGACGTCCACGCGCGGCAGACCGGCCGCCTGCACCGCCGGCAGACCGGGCCGCCAGCCCCACGCGTCCATCAGCCAGGCCCGACCGGAGCCCGAACGCGGGGTCAGCTCAAGGGACTTGACCTGGTGCAGGTCGAGCCCGGCGCGGGTGGCCGCCGTCAGCGGCACCCGGATCTCCCGCGCCCAGTAGGAGGCGGTGCTCGCGCTGCCGGGCAGCCCGTCGGCCTTCACCCTGCCGAGGACCGCCTTGCGGCCGGAGGCGTCGGTGACGGACACGTCCAGGCGCGTGCCCCGGGAGTTCGGCGGCACGAACAGCCGCAGCGCCAGCGCCTTGTCACCGGCCATCGAGACCGGGTCCTTCACCCGCACCCGCGCCGGGGTGCCCGCGTGGGTCCAGTGCAGCGCGATCGCGTGCCGGCCGGCCTCGCGGTCGGTCTCCCACTGCGCGAAGTGCGGCGAGACCCCCTTGGCACCCTGGCCCAGGCAGGCCTTGGCCGGGGCGGGGTCCACCGCCGCGCACAGCTTGGCGCCCGTCACGGACACCCCGCCGTCAGGCAGGAATGCGGCATTACGGCGCCCGCCCACCGCATGGGTGAGGACGCGCGCCGGGTCCGCCGACGGCGCCCGCTCGCCGGAGCCGTCCAGCAGCGGCCGCACCTTGTCGTCACCGGCGAGGAACAGCCGCGCGGCGGCCGCGATGTAGGTCGAACCGGCCCGGTGCTGCTGATCGGCGGTCAGCCGGGTGGCGGCACGCTTGGAGCACACCGGGTCGGGGTGCTGCGGGTCGTCCGAGAAGTCGTCCTGGGCGGGCGCGGTGGCCTGCCCGGGCGTCCACTCGGAGTTGAAGAAGTTGTGGTTGGCGCCGATGACGTACACCGCGCTGTGCAGTGCGGCACCGCGGCTCACCCCGCGCGTGCCGTCGACGTACATCTCGCCCTGGAGGTCGGAGACGTCACCGTCGCAGCCCGGCAGGATCGACACGGACGGCACGTCGGGCACCGGGTTCTGGCCGAACACGGTGGGGCCGATGAGGACCAGACCGCGAATCGTCCAGCGCACCGGCCCGTGGTAGCCGTCCTGGGCGGCGGGCGGCGGGTACAGGCTGTCCATCGCGGCCCGGTCGACGCCCTCGCCGCCGCGTGAGTGCCCGACCAGCAGGACGCGGGACAGGTCGGCGCGGGGCGCGTCCTTCACGACCCGCGGGGCGGTCTCGGGGTGCGCTGCCCAGTCGGCCCACTGGGCCAGGTGCAGCCGCACCAGGGACGAACGCGCCTGCGCGCCGCCGTCCTCGGCGTTCCCGTCCTGGCCGTTGATGCCGTTCGCGGAGATCGACACGGTCACATAGCCCTGGGAGGCCAGCAGCTTCTGGTCGCGCAGGTAGCCGCGGTGGCTCGGTACCGCCTTCGTCCCGGCCGGGCAGGGCCAGTCGCCGGTGATGTCCTGACCCTTGTAGCACGTGAAGTGGCGGCCGTGCAGGAACAGCGCGAGCGGGCGCGGGCCACGGGCGCCGGTGGGGGCGACGACCACCGCGCGCATCTCCACCGGGGCGGAGAAGCCCGGCAGCCGGACCGACTTCAGGTTGTACTCACCGGTCTTGGTGCGGTACGAACCGGGCTTGCCCGGGTCCACGGAGTTGGCCGGCAGCGGTGCCGGCGGCTGGACCGCGGATCCGGCCGGGACGGCGCCCTTGCCGTCCAGTCGCCGTCCGCCGGACCAGACCTGCAGCCCGCGCAGCTCGCCGGCGTGCTGCCCGTCGAGCCGCAGCCGGAAGGTGCGTCCGTCCTTGGCCGGCTGCGGAATCCCCAACAGGCGCCCGTCCGAACGGAATTCGACGCGCGCGTTCCCCATGGGCACCGGCCGGTCCGACCGCCACACCAGCTGCTGCGACGCCGACCGGCCGCCGGTGATCCCCCACCCTGGCGGCAGCTTCCCGTCGGCAGCTGCGGTCAACACCGCCGACTCCGATGATGGTTGACCCTGTGCGACTGCCGCCCCTGGGGATGCGCCCGCCACCGCGAGCAACGCGGCGGCGGTGACCCATATGCGCCGGGCACGGACCACAGTTCCTCCTCTGACCCCGTCCTCGGGCGTCCCGGCGGTCCCGGGCGCCCCTCGTCCCCGGAGGACGGGAAGGAGACACTGTGGGTTGCCTGTGAAGGGCAAGTGTTGGATCACATCGTGCGGCCGGCGGTCCGGCGCACGGCAACGGTGGGTCAGCGGTCATGGCGTACGGCAACTTCCGCCCGCCGCACGTGACTTGGGGATGGCGGGGCTACTCGGCCGCGGGCGGCACCGGGGTGGCCTGGTGGTAGTACATCCGCCAGCCCGACCGCTCGTCCCGCCGGCGCCACAGCGAACTGCGGCGCGCGTGACGCCCGTCGAGGACGGTCTCGTACGTCAGATGCACCAGACCCGGAGCCAGCAGGACCCCGTTCATCTCCGAGGGCTCGTAACGGGGACCCTCGTCCGTGCTGCCCGCCATGTCCGGCAGCGCGGCCAGGATGTCCTGCAGGGTCCATCGCCTGCCCGAGGCTCCGACCTCGACGAACTCCGGGTCGAGCCACTGCCGGGTGAGGTCCCGTGAGGAGCGCACGCGGGGGTCCATGAGCGCGAGCTCACCCGCGATCACCGCGCTCACCTGCTCCGGTTCCGATTCGGAGGCCGATGCCGATGCCGATGCCATGTTCATGGGGGCATCTTCGCGCAGGCCGCGGGAGCGCCGTCGAGGCGGCCTCAGGTCCAGGCGCGGTACGGCTCGTCGATCAGCTGGAAGACCGGCTCGCCCCGGACCGGGTCCTTGGCCGTGGACAGCCGTACCCGGTCCCCGCTGTGGATGCCGACGGGCGGCCCCATGACCCGGCCCCGTACGACGAACCCCTCGGCCATCTCGATCAGCGACACGTTGCGTGCCGCGGGCGTGTTGCGGTGCACCACGGTGGAGTGGCGCACCGTCCCGGCGCCCTCGCTGCGCTCCGTGCGCAGGTCGCTGCCCTGGCACACCGGACACAGCAGCCGGTGGTACATCGCGGTGCCGCACCAGGTGCAGCGCTGGAAGACGATGGCGTCCTTGGAGTCCGCGACGGCGGGGTCGAGGACACCCGCCGCCGCGGAGCCTGCCGCCGCATGCGTGGCGCTCGCTGAGTGGTGGTACACGCTGGTCAACTCCCTGCCCTCGGCCGGAATCCCACGCGCCCGGAGTGAACCGCGCGTGTGTGTGCCCGGTTGCCGTGCCACCGTGCACGCCGACAGAGTATGGCACTCAGTGTCACACGTAAAGGCACTCCGTACCCCAAATCTGCGGAGGCTTCGTGAGTGAGCGGTCCCGGGGCGGGCGGGTCAGGCGCGCCCGAGGGCCGTCTCGAACTCCTGCACCACTCGCCACAGCGGCGCGTCCCGGCGGGTGACGAGGACGATCACGTCGTCGGGGTGCTCGATGCCGAGGTGCCCGGCTTCCGGGTGCGCGCCTTCGGGGCGCGTGATGCCGGGGCGTGCGGCGTGGGGGTGCTCGTCGGCCGGGGTGGGGCGCGGGTGTGCAGCGGGAGCGAAGGCGGCCTGGACGTATCCCAGCGCGTGGTCCACCGCCGTGCCCGCGTCGCCCTTGCCGTCCGAACGCAGCCAGGAGCGCAGGGCGTTGTTGTGTGCGGCGACGACCGCGGCCGCGATCACGTCGGCGTGCAGTGTCCCGTCGGGCCGGCCGGCGAACCGCCCACGCAGGTACTCGGCGAGCGCCCGCTCGTAGCGCCACACCACGGACAGCTCGTAGGCCCGCAGCCCTGGCACCTTCTTGGTGAGCCGGTAGCGCTGCACGGAGAAGGTCGGGTTCTCCGCGTACATCCGCAGCACCAGCCGGGCCGCGTCGCACACCCGCCGGACCGGCTCGTCCGCCTCGTCGCTCGCGGCGAGGAACGCGGTCATGTCGGCCAGGCAGCGCTCGTGGTCGGGGAAGACCACGTCCTCCTTCGAGGGGAAGTAGCGGAAGAACGAGCGGCGGCCGACCCCGGCCAGCGCCACGATGTCGTCCACGGTGGTCTGTTCGTATCCGCGTTCCAGGAAGAGCTGGAAGGCCGCCGCGACCAGGGCGTCCCGCATCGGCGGCTTCGCGGTCGGCGCCGCGCTGCTGGAGCTCATGGACGGGAACGTAGCACCCGGCCCGGTTTCATGACACTCAGTGCAGCAGAAGGGGAGCGATGGGGGAACTGAGTGCTCTGAGGTTGGCTCTCCGAACACCGGAGCGATCGAATTGATTGGAAACGATCGATACGATTGTGGGCGTAGAGTGACCGACTCGGGATCACTGTTCCAGGGGGAGCCCCATGCGACTGCACGTCGACCAGCGCCACGAGCGGGTGCTCGAACTCGTCCGGGAGCGGGGCAGCCTCCGCGTCGCCGAACTGGCGGCCGAACTCGGCGTCTCCGCGGTCACGTTGCGGCGCGACGTGGAGACCCTGGCGGCCCAGGGCCGGGTGCAGCGGCTGCACGGGGCGGTGGTCTGGCCGGGCGACACCGCCGCCACCCCCGAGCCGCGGCCGGAGCCGGCCGAAGGCGCCGTCATCGGAATGATCGTGCCGACCACGAACTACATCTTCGCCGACATCGTGCGCGGCGCCCGTGAGGCCGTCGGCGCCCAGGGCGGACGGCTGGTCCTCGGGGTCTCCGGCTACGTCGACACCGAGGACTCCGTACAGGCGGACCACCTGGTCGCGGGCGGTGCGCAGGGGCTGCTGGTGGCGCCCAGCTGGTTCGGCTGCGTCCCCGAGGACGGTCAGGAGAAGTGGCTCATGGAGTGCGAGGTGCCCACCGTCCTGGTGGAGCGCTCCGCACTGCCCGGCAACCCCGCGGCCGACCTCGACCGGGTCCGCACCGACCGCGCCCACGGCGCCGCCCTCGCCGTCGGCCACTTCGCCGCGCTGGGCCATCGCCGGATCGCCGCCGTCCTCCAGGAGGGCCCGCACGCCGTCCAGATCGGCGCCGGCTTCCAGGCGGCCGTACGCTCGCGGGGCATCGACGTCGACGAACACGCCCCGAGCGTGCGGGAACACGGCGACTACGACGCCTCCGTCGACTACCTCGTCAGGGCGGTCCGCGAACGCGGCGTCACCGCGGCCCTGGTGCACAGCGACGAGGACGCCATCGTGCTCGTGCCCCGACTCCAGGCGCGCGGTGTGCGGGTGCCCGACGACCTCGCGCTCATCGCCTACGACGACGAGGTCGCGGGCCTCGCCGACGTGCCCCTGACCGCGGTCGCCCCGCCCAAGCACGCGGTGGGCGACCACGCCGCGAAGCTTCTGCTGCGCCGCCTCACCGAGCGGGCCGCGGGTGAGCGGCCCAGCCCCCGGCAGCACCTCGATCTACTCCCGGAGCTGCGGATCCGCTCCTCGTGCGGGGGCAGGGCGCCCGCCGGCAGCGGCTCCTGATACACCGTCGCCACCCTGGGCCTGCTCGCCACCGCCTGTGGCGGCAGGGGCGGTTCGACCGGCGCCGTGTCCGACGGCAAGCCGGTGACCATCGACTACTGGACCTGGACGCTCGGCGCCAAGCCGACCGTCGACGCGTTCAACCGCACGCACAAGGACATCAAGGTCAGATTCACCGAGAACCCGAGCGGCACCGAGGGCTACAGCAAGCCGGCCGACGCCGTGAAGGGGACGTGGCACCGCAGCTGTTCAGCCGCCGCGCCCACGACAGCCCGGCACCCACAGCGCACTGCACTCCCGGCAGGACCGGCGCCCGCGGCGCATCGAACTCGCGACAACCCGGCGCTCGCAGCACGCCGGGCCGCCACGGCTCTGGTGCCTGCAACACACCGCACCCGCGACGGCCCGGCGCCGGCACCACACCGCACCCGCAACAGCCCGGCGCCCACAGCGCCCCGCACCCGCAGCAAGCCAGGCACGCCGCCGGCTCCGTCAAGCACCACGTCACCGACGCCGTCTGGAAGCGTGGGATCACCGTGTCCTCGGCGGCCGCCGCCAACGCCCTCCCGGTCGCCGAATTCACCCTCGCCGCCATCCTGTTCGCGAACAAACGGGTCCTGGACACCGCCCACCGCTACGCCCGCACCCGCGAACAGCCCGGTCTGCTCACGGACTTCAGCGGCTACGGCAACTATCCCCGGCCGTGGGAGTCGTCGGCGCCTCCCGCATCGGCCGCCGGGTCATCGAGCTGCTGAGCCCGCTCGACCTGGACGTCCTCTTCCACGACCCCTACCTCGACCCGGCCGGGGCCCGGGCCCTCGGCGCGGAACCGGTCGGCCTCGACGAACACGCCCGGCGCGGCGACGTGGTCACCATCCATGCTCCCCAACTCCCGAGACCCGGCACATGTTCGACGCCCGCGGCTCGCCCTGTTGCGTGACGGCGCCACGCTCGTCAACACCGCACGCGGTTCCCTCGTAGACACGGAAGCCCTCACCCGCCACCTCGTCTCGGGCCGCATGGCCGACTGGGCCACGGACGAGGTGACCCGTTACGCCCAGGGCCTGCCGTTCGCTTATGGAGTAGGACCGGACGAGCTGTCCCGGTCCGCCTGATCGACCGTAAGGAGCGCCATGCCCGTCGCCGCGCGCCGCGTCCTCGTCGTCGGCATCGACGGCGTACGTCTCGACGTACTGCACCGCCAGCCCACCCCGCACCTCGACGTACTCGCCGCCGAAGGATTCCTCACGCCCGTCGAGGTCTGCGACGACACACCCACCATGTCCGGCCCCTGCTGGGCGACGATCGTCACCGGAGTCGGCCCCGCCAAACACGGGGTGTGGAGCAACGACCTCAGCGGCCACCGACTCGACGCCTTCCCCGACTTCGCCACCCGCCTCGACCACCACGACGGCCGGCGCACCTTCGTCGCCGCAGGCCGGCGGCTCCTGCTGCAGCCGCGCGACGGAGGGCCCCTGTTCCGGGCGGCGTCCCGGACGGCGTTCATCGCACCGGAGGCAGACACCCCCGAGGCCTGGGAGGAGTGCGACGAGCGGATCACCGAGGCCGCCGCCCGCATCCTCGCCGAGGAGGACGTCGAGGCGTCCTTCGTCTATCTCGGCGCGCCCGACGAGACCGCGCACGTCCTCGGCTGCGGGCAGGCCTACGAGGCGTCGGTCCGCCGCGCCGACGCCCGCGTGGGCCGGCTGCTCGCGGCCGTACGTGCCCGCCGCACGTACGCCGAGGAAGAGTGGACGTACCTGGTGGTCACCGACCACGGCCACGTCGACGCGGGCGGCCACGGCGGCCGCTCCGCCGAGGAGCGCACGGCCTGGCTGGCGGCGGCGGGCCCCGGCATCGGCCAGGCGCCCCCGCGCGTGCGGCACGCCGACGTCGCCGCGCAGGTCTTCGCCGCCCTGGGCCGGCACCCCGACCGGCACTGGACCCTGGACGGCCGTCCCTTCGCGGCCGAGCCGCACGCCGTACTCCTCGACATGGACGGCACGCTCGTCGACACCGAGTCGCTGTGGCTGCGCACGGTCCGGGAGCGGGTGCCCGGGATCGGCATGGACGACCTCTTCGACGCCCTCGGCCGCTCCACCGCGGACACCGCCCGGCACCTGCACCGTCTGACCGGTGCCGACCCGCGGGACCTCGCGGAGCACCTCGACGCACGGTTCCTCGAGACGGTCCAGCGGGAGGCCACCCCGCTCCCGGGTGCCCTCGAACTCCTCGACACGATCGCGGAGTTGGACCTTCCCATGGCACTGGTCTCGGCGTCCGCACGGCCCGTCGTGGACGCCGCGCTCAAGGTGCTGGGCGCCGACAGGTTCCGTGCGACCCTCGCCGAGGGCGAGACGCCCCGCACCAAACCGGCTGCCGACCCCTACCTCGCCGCCGCCCGGGCCATCGGCGTGGACCCCGCCGCCTGTCTCGCGGTCGAGGACTCGCCCAGCGGGGTCACGGCGGCCGAGGCGGCCGGCTGCAGGGTGCTCGCCGTCCCGTCGTACACACCGATCGGGAAAGCACCCCGGCGCACGGTGCGCCGGGGCCTTGCGGGGATCGACCGGGAGGAGTTGTGGGCGGCGGGGCTGTGAGGCCGCCCGCCGTCAGGCCAGGGTGACCTCCACCGGCAGCTTCTTGATGCCGTTGACGAAGTTCGAGCGCACCCGCGGGACGTCACCGGTCAGGCGGATGTCCGCGAGGCGCGGGATCAGCTCCTCGAACATGATCCGGATCTCGGTGCGGGCGAGCAGGTTGCCGAGACACAGGTGCGGGCTGCCCTTGCCGAAGGTGACGTGGTCGTTGTCCTGCCGGGCGACGTCGAACTCGTACGGGTCGCCGAAGACCTCCTCGTCGCGGTTGCCGGAGGCGTACCACATGACGACCTTGTCGCCCTCCCTGATCCGCTTGCCGCCGAGCTCGACGTCACGGGTCGCGGTACGGCGGAAGTGGTAGACGGGGGAGGCCCAGCGCAGGAACTCCTCGACGGCCGTGGGGATCAGGGAGGGATCCTCCCGGAGACGGGCGAGCTGCTCGGGGTGCTGGAGGAGGGCCAGCATGGAGTGGGTGATGGTGTGCCGGGTCGTCTCGTTGCCGGCCACCACCAGGAGCAGGAAGTAGTTGTCGAAGTCCTGCGCGGACAGCGGGACGCCGTCGCGCGGGGTGGTGTTGACCAGCTTGGACACCAGGTCGGTGCCGTCCTTGCCGCGCCGCTGCCGGGCCAGCTCGCGTCCGTACTCGAAGACCTCGAGCGAGGCGGGGGAGCGGAACGGCAGGTCGCGGTACTTCTCGCTCTCCTCGCTGTGCAGCAGGACGTCCGCGTAGTCGGGGTCGGTGTTGCCGATGATGCGGTTGCCCCAGTCGATGAGCTGCTGGTTGTCCTGCGGCGGTACGTCCAGCAGGCGGGCCAGCACGTTGATGGGGAAGTCGGCGGAGACGTCCGCGACGAAGTCGAAGCTGCCCTTGGCGAGCGCAGCGTCCAGGGTCTGCGCCGTCAGGCCGCGCAGGAAGTCGGAGTAGCTGTTGATCACGCTCGCGCCGAACTGCCGCTGGATCAGGCTGCGCAGCGCACGGTGCCGTACGCCGTCCAGCTCCAGGATGGAGGCCCGCTTCTTGATCTGGTCGTCGTCCAGCTCCTCCAGGTTGACGAACCGGGTCGAGGTGAACGTCTGAGCGTCCCGGTCGACCCGGGCGATGTCGGCATGCCGGGTCACCGCCCAGAAACCGGAGTTGGGCGCCTCCTCCGGCTGCCAGTGCACCGGGTCCTCGTGGCGCAGGGTGTGGAACATCCGCCACGGGGTGATGCCGTCGGTGAAGTTGTCGAGGTCGGCGAGGTCGACGTCCGCCAGGGGCATCGGCTCGCTCGCGGCAGCGGTCGGGGTCTCGGTGGTCATCGGTGGCTCCTCGGTGTCACAGGTGGTAGGCGTACTCGGCGAACTCCCAGTCGGTGACGAACCGTTGGAAGCGCTCGACCTCGTTGCGCTTGTAGGAGAGGAAGGAGGTGGTGAAGTCCTTGCCGAGGATCTCGGCCAGGGCGGTGTCCGCCTCCAGCGCGTCCAGGGCGGCGGCCAGGGTCGCCGGCAGCAGCGCCGACCTGGCGGTGTCGTAGCCGTAGCCCTCCAGCGGGGCGGGGGGCTCCTCGCCGGCCAGGACGCCCAGCAGCGCGGCGGCGACCGTGCCGGCGATCGCGAGGTACGGGTTGGCGCTCGCGTCGCCCAGCCGCAGCTCCAGGCGGGCGCCGCTGCCGCGCTCCGGCGGGATGCGGACCATGGCGCTGCGGTTGTCCAGCCCCCAGTCGATCAGCCAGGGGGCGAGGGTGTCCGGGCCGAAGCGCTTGTACGAGTTCACCGTCGGGTTGAGCAGCGCGGCGAGCGCAGGGGCGTGGGCGAGGACTCCGGCCACGGCGTGGCGGGCGGTGGCGGACAGGCCGTACGACCCCGAGGCGTCGTCGAAGGCGTTGCGGCCGTCGGCGTCGTCGCAGGACAGGTGCAGATGGAAACCGGAACCGCCGGAGTCGTTGAACGGCTTGGCCATGAAGGTGGCCAGCCTGCCCTCCCGGCGGGCCAGCTCCTTGATCGCGGCCTTGAAGCGGAAGGAGCGGTCGGCCGCCGACAGGGCGTCCGAATGGATCAGGTTGATCTCGAACTGACCGCCGTCGAACTCGTGGTTGCCGCTGATCACCCCGATGTTCAGATCGCGCACCTGGCGCAGGGTGCGCAGCAGGTGGTTGTCGGGGTCCGCGCGCAGTCCGGCGGTGTAGACGACACCGGGGTCGCGGGCGTAGCGGCGCCAGCCTCCGGCGGGGTCCGGTTCGCACAGGTAGTACTCCAGCTCCGGTCCGACGACCGGGCGCAGCCCGTGCTCCCGGCACCGTTCCAGGACCGTGCGCAGCAGGTCGCGTGGCGATTCGGGTGCCGCAGAGCCGGTGGCCGGGTCGACGGTCTCCGCGAGACAGGTCGCGACCCCGGGTTCCCACGGCAGCGCGGTCAGGGTGTCGAGGTCCGCTCGTACGGCGATGTCGGGCAGCCCCGCGTCCAGCCCGCCGCTCACCGGGACGACGTCGCCCTGCGGGCTGGTGTGGTAGACGGCCCGGCAGAAGGCCAGCCCGTGCTCCACGGCCCGGGGCAGCTCCTCCGTCAGGACGTCGCGCGCCCGCTCGGTGCCGATCAGATCGGGATAGGTCACCCGGACGACGTCGATGCCGTCGGCGGCGAGCCGGTCCATGTGGCGGCGGACTTCCTGGATGTCATGAGCGCTCACCGTTGTCTCCTGGGGCGGACGTCGGGCACCTCCGGGACGTGCTGTCCGGGAGGCGGGTGGCGTGGCGGAGAAGGCCGGGGCGCGGCGGGGGAGGGGCCCGTACGGGGCGGCTCCCGGGCGGCCCCGGGTGTGTTGTTTGAAGCCAAACGGTAGGCAGCGTCATGCCGGACCGCAAGGTTTCCGCGACAAGAATTTATCCATCCGGATAGGTATTGACCAGGGGGTGGCGCCCACCTACCTTGTTTGAAGCCAAACGAGTTCGGGGTGCGGTCGTCGCACCCCGTTGGCCGGGGCCCTTCCTGAGCCGGAAGGGCCCCACATCTCCCCCTTCACCCCGCTTCGACGCCCTCACCCTCAGGAGGACCGGCCATGAAGGTCGTCGTCGACATGAACAAGTGCCAGGACCACGGCCAGTGCGTCTTCGCGGCACCCGACGTCTTCCAGCTCGACACCGACGGGCACCTCGCCTACGTCAGCGACCCCGACGACGCCCTGCGCGACGAGGCCGAGGAAGCCGCCGACGTCTGCCCGCTCCAGGCCATCCGGATCGAGGACTGACCCATGAGCGGTCGCATCGTCGTCGCCGGCGCCTCCATGGCCGGCCTGCGCGCCGCCGAACAACTGCGTACGGCGGGCTGGACCGGGGCGATCACCCTCGTCGGTGACGAGCCCCACATGCCGTACAACCGCCCGCCGCTCTCCAAGGAGGTCCTCGCGGGCAAGGCGCCCTTCGAATCGCTGGCCTTCCGCCCCCGGGCCGGCGTCGCCGACGCCGAGTGGCGCCTCGGCCGCAAGGCCGTCGCGGCCCGGCTCGACGGACGCACCGTGGAGCTCGACGGCGGCGAGGTGCTCCCGTACGACGGTCTGGTCGTCGCCACCGGCACGCGGCCCCGCCGGCTGCGCTGCCCCGGCCCGCTCACCGGCCGCCACACGGTCCGCACCCTTGCCGACGCCCAGGGCCTGCGCGAGTCGCTGACCGGGCCCGGCGCCCGGGTGGTCGTGGTCGGAGCCGGGTTCATCGGCTGCGAGGTCGCCGCCACCGCCGTCGGACTCGGCGTCGCCGAGGTGACCGTCGTCGACCCGTTGCCCCTGCCCATGGTCGGCCCGCTCGGCGAGCTGCTCGCCCGGGCGCTGCTGAAGCGGCACGAGGCGCGGGGCGTGCGGTTCCGGCTCGGCACCGGTGTCCAGGGCTTCGAGGGTGGTCGAACGGTCACCGGTGTGGTGCTGGACGACGGCTCGGTCGTACCGGCCGACGTGGTGGTCGAATCGGTCGGTTCGATCGCCAACACCGAGTGGCTGGACGGAAACGGCCTCGACCTGACCGACGGTGTCCTCACGGACGAGCTGCTGCGGGTCGGCGGCCACCCGGAGGTCGTGGCCGTCGGAGACGTCGCCCGCTTCCCCAACGCCCGCTACGACGGCGTACCCCGCCGGGTCGAGCACTGGTCCATCCCCACGGACACCGCGAAGCAGGCCGCGAAGGCCCTCGTCGCCCATCTCGTCGGCGGTGGGCCGGAGCCGGCGCCGTTCGCTCCGCTGCCCACCTTCTGGAGCGACCAGCACGACTTCCGGCTGCAGTCCTTCGGCGCGCCCGCGCTCGGCCTCGCCGACGTCCGGGTCCTCGACGGCGACGCCGACGGCGACCTCCTCCTCGCCGGCTACCACCGCGACGGCCGCCTGGTCGGCGTCGTCGCGCTGGGCGGCCCGCGCGTCGCGTCCGTCGCCGCCCGCTACCGCGCCGAACTGCTGAAGCAGCCCGACCTCACCGCGTAAGGAGCCTCAAGTGACCAGTGTTCGCGGTTACTTCCACCCCAAGACGGCGACGGGTGCCTCGTCGCTGATCCCCTCGCCGCCCTGGCGCTACTCCGGCGACCTGCTCACCGTCGAATACCGCACGGATCCCTCGCGGGTGCGTGAACTGCTGCCCGAGCCCCTGGAGTTGGCCGACGAGGACCCCGGTGCCGTCGCCCTGATCTGGGCCGACTGGCAGTCCTGCTCCCGGTCGGGCTCGGAGCTGCTCGATCCGGTGCTGTCGCAGTACAAGGAGGCCTTCGCGGTCGTCCGGTGCAAGTACCGGGGGCAGACGTACTCGCGGTGCGTGTACATCTGGGTGGACAAGGACTTCGCGATCGCGCGCGGGCTGCACCAGGGATATCCGAAGAAGCTCGGGTCCATTCATCAGACGCGGCCGCATCCGTACGGGCCCGCTCCCCGGATCGAGGCGGGGGCGCGCTTCGGGGCGACGCTCGCTGCCGCGGACCGGCGGTTGGCGCAGGCGGTCGTGACCTTGCGCGAGCCTTCGGCGGCCAACGGGTTCGTCAATGCCCACCCCATGGCCCACCATCGCTGGCTGCCGTCGATCGAGAAGGGCAAGGGGCTGGCGCTGGACGAGTTGATCGAATCGGGGGCCGCTTCCTTCGAGGGCGGGCAACCGTGGGTCGGTGAGGCCGAGTTGGAGCTGTTCGAGGCGCCGAGTGAGGAGCTGGCACGGCTGGAGGTTCGGGAGCCGATCGCCGCGTACCACCGGCAGGTGGGTGTGGTGTGGGACGGAGGGCGCCTGTTGGAGTCCGCAACGTCGGGAGCGTCCGCCGAGTGAGGTCCGTGGCCGGCTGCGGGCCGTCGGCGGCTGGTCACGCCCACACGGCGCAGCCGCAAGCCGATACAGCCGCGCGCCCCTAGGTACGTCGTCCCTCCCTTGTCCCCAAGGAGCCCTTCTCATGTCTGACAAGATCACCGTCGCCGGAGTCACCGTCGACACCCGGCACTGGATCGGCGGCCGGCGCGTCGCCTCCCGCGACACCTTCACCGACCACTCGCCCATCGACGGAGCCGCTCTCGGCGAGATCGCCCGCGGCGGTCCCGCCGAAGCCGAAGCCGCCGTCGCCGCCGCCAAGGCCGCCTTCCCCGCCTGGGCCGCCACATCCCGCGGCGAGCGTGCCCGGATCCTGCACGCCATCGCCGACGGTGTCGAGAAGCGGATCGAAGAGCTGGCCGTCGTGGAGACCACCGACAACGGTGCTCTGCTCCGGTCCCACCTCCGGGGCGTCATGCCCCGCGTCGCCCACAACTTCCGGTTCTTCGCGGACCGGCTGCTCCAGCTCGACCACGAGGACTTCGAGACGCGCGGGCACGGCAACCACGTCAGCTGGGACCCGGCCGGCCCCTGCGTGCTGATCACGCCGTGGAACGCCCCGTTGATGCTGGCCACCTGGAAGGTCGCCCCGGCTCTCGCCGCCGGTGACACCGTGGTTCTCAAGCCCGCCGAGTGGTCTCCGTTGACCGCCTCGCTGCTCGCCGACATCGCCGCCGAGGCGGGGCTGCCGGCCGGGGTGCTGAACGTCGTGCAGGGGTACGGTGCCGAGGTCGGTGACGCGCTCACCTCGCACCCGGACGTGCGCCGGATCAGCTTCACCGGTTCCGTGCCGACCGCTCGCCGTATCGCCGCCTCGGCCGCCGCCAACCTCACCCCGCTCAGCCTTGAACTCGGCGGCAAGTCACCCCTGTTGGTGTTCGCGGACGCCGACCTCGACCTCGCCGTCGACCTCGCGGTGGAGCAGTACGACAACGCCGGCCAGGTGTGCCTCGCCGCCACGCGGATCCTCGTCGAGGAGTCGATCGCCGAGGAGTTCACCCGGCGCTTCGTCAAGAAGGCCGGTCGGCTCACGCAGGGGGATCCGCGTGACGAGGGCACCGACATCGGGCCCAGCATCCACCCCCGCCAGCTGGAGAAGATCGACGGGTTCGTGCGGCGGGCGATCGGGGCGGGCGCCCGCGCGGTCATCGGCGGGCACCCGGGCGACGGCCAGTACTACGCGCCGACGCTCCTCACGGACGTCGCCCAGGACTCGGAGATCGTGCAGGAGGAGGTCTTCGGGCCCGTCCTGACCCTGCAGACCTTCGCCACCGAGGAAGAGGCCGTCCGGCTCGCCAACGACACCCGCTTCGGCCTCGCCGCCACCGTCGCCACCGGCGACCACGCTCGCTCCGAGCGCGTCACCGCGCAGCTCGTCGCCGGCACCGTCTGGGTCAACTGCTTCTTCGTACGCGACCTCCGGGCGCCCTTCGGCGGCTCCCGCCTCTCCGGTGTCGGACGCGAGGGCGGGACCTGGAGCTTCGACTTCTACTGCGACCTGAAGAACACCGTCACCGCCCCGAAGGGATGGAAGGACCATGGGTGAGATCGTCGGGGCGGGGCTGCTCGCCCACGTCCCCACCATCGTGCTGCCGCGGGCCGAACGGCTGAAGCTGAACGAGGGCAAGGAGATCACCCTCGTCACCGGCCTCGAACAGCTCCGCAGGGACGTCTTCGAACGGGACACCGCCAACGAATACGACACCGTCGTCGTCCTCGACTCCCACTGGGCGACCACCGTCGAGTTCGTCGTCACCGCCCAGCAGCGGCGGGCCGGCCTGTTCACCTCCGAGGAACTGCCGCGCGGCATGTGCCGGATGCCGTACGACTTTCCAGGCGACCCCGAACTCGCCAACAACATCGCACAGTTCGCCGACAAGCACGGCACGTGGATCACTCCGATCGACGACGACTACCTGCCGATCTACTACGCCACCATCAACCTCTGGAAGTTCCTCGGCGAGGGGCTGCCGGACAAGCGGTGGATGACCATCGGCGTCTGCCAGACCGGAGACATGGAGGACCACCTGCGGCTCGGGCGTGCCCTCGCGGACGGCATCGCCGCCACTCCCGGGCGCCGGGTGCTGCTCATCGCCTCCGGCGCGCTCTCGCACACCTTCTGGCCGCTGCGCGAGCTGCGCGACCACGAGGCCGGCGACCCGGCGCACATCTTCACGCCCGAGGCCCGCGCGGCCGACGAGGAGCGCATCGCCTGGTTCAAGGAGGGCCGCCACGACAAGGTCCTCGACACCATGGACGAGTTCTGGAGGTTCAAGCCCGAGGCGAAGTTCTTCCACTACCTGATGATGGCCGGCGCCCTCGGCGAGCAGGCCTGCGTCGCCAGGGCCCGCCAGTACGGCGAGTACGAGAACTCCGTCGGCACCGGCCAGGTGCACCTCTGGTTCGACCGCCCGGCCGGCGGCTGGACCGGCAACGGCCTGCCCGCCGCACCGTCCCCGCGTACCCCGCACAGCCGCGTCTAGGAGAACCGTCATGCCCGAACACCGCCGCATCCTCCTCGACGGCGCCGCCGTCCAGGTCACCGTCGACGGAGACGAGCTCGTCGCCGGTGACGGCCGCCGCGTCGGGATCGAGGACGCCACGCACCTGCCCCCGGTGGTCCCCTCCAAGGTCATCGCCGTCCACCTCAACCACCGCAGCCGCGTGGAGGAGTTCCGGATCGACCTCCCGGACACGCCGACCTACTTCCACAAGCCGACCTCCTCCCTCAACTCCCACCGGGGCGCGATCGTCCGCCCCGAGGGCTGCAAGTGGCTCAACTACGAGGGCGAGGTGGCCATCGTGATCGGGAGGACGGCCCGCAACATCTCGCCCGCCGAGGCAGAGGAGTACATAGCGGGCTACACGGTCGCCAACGACTACGGCCTGCACGACTTCCGCGACACCGACGCGGGCTCCATGCTCCGGGTCAAGGGCTCGGACACCCTGTGCCCGCTCGGCCCGGGCCTGGTCACCGACTGGGACTTCCACGGCAGGCGGCTGCGGACGTACGTCAACGGCGAGGTCGTCCAGGACGGTTCGACCGACGAGATGAAGTGGGACATGCACTACCTCGTCGCGGACATCGCCCGCACGATCACCCTGTACCCCGGTGACGTGCTGCTGTCCGGCACCCCCGCCAACTCGCGGCCCGTGCGGCCCGGCGACGTCGTGGAGGTGGAGGTCGAGGGCCTCGGCCGGCTCACCAACCACGTCGTCACCGGACCCACCCCGATCCGGACGGACGTCGGCGCGCAGCCCACCGAGTCCGAGGAGGTGCTGTCCACCGCGCTGGGCGGCGACTGGGAGTTCCGCGGCATCCGGCCACCGCGGCGGTGAACCGCGGACCCTGCGCGGCGCGGGCGGCGGGTAGGGTCACGGCCATGACCGAATCCGCCGAGACCTCGCAGGAACGCCGCCCGCCCTCCCGCAAGCGGCTCGGTTACGGCGAGGGTCGTGAGGCGCTGCTCAGGGCCGCCGTGCGGGTCGTCGGGCGCCGGGGGCTGCGCCACCTCACCTACCGCGCCGTCGCCGAGGAGGCGGGCGTCACCCACGGTCTGGTCGTGCACCACTTCGGCTCCCGGGACGCGCTGATCGAGGAGTCCCTGGCCTACGCGATCCG
This sequence comes from Streptomyces sp. NPDC001450, assembly GCF_053597295.1. NCBI lineage: Bacteria > Bacillati > Actinomycetota > Actinomycetes > Kitasatosporales > Streptomycetaceae > Streptomyces > Streptomyces sp. NPDC001450. The sequence continues at coordinate 11,530 of NZ_JBSFHY010000059.1, read as the reverse complement.
CACCAGCCTCAGCAGCAGCCTCCTGGAACCCGGCACCGGCCGCCCCGAGGACTTCGTCGCCGGTCTCACGGACATGGTGGAGGAGGACGCGGACGGGCAGGCGTACCAGTACGAGCTGCTGCTGGAGGCCCGCCGCCGCCCCGAGCTGCTGCCGCAGGTGCGTGAGCTGTACGCCGAGTACTTCGGTGCCTCGCAGCGCGAGCTGGACCGCATCCTGCCGCCCGGGGTGAGCCCGGCCTTCAACCGGCTGGTCTTCGCTGCCCTGGACGGGCTCGTCCTGCACCAGCTGACCGGCATCGCCGGCCGCGCGGACACCGAGGCCTGCCTCGCCGAGCTGCGCTCCCTCCTGCGCGACCTGGGCGAGCGGCCCCCGGACGGCGACTGAACGTGCCCGGTAGGGAACCCCCCGTCGCGGTTGCGGCGGGGGGTTTCTCGTGCGATCCCACAGGCGGTTTCCAGACAGTAAATTCCCCATCCGTACCCCTTGTCAGATGGATAGTTCCGGCCCACCATGAGGCAACTCGTTTGGCTCAAAACAAAACCTCCCTCCCCTCCTCAGCAGGTGATCCGAGTGGACAGTCAGACGGTCGACGCAGCGCCCCGGGCCGGAGAGGCCCCGCAGCCCGCAGGAACCCTCAAGCGCAACGCCCTGGGAGTCCTGGGCATCCTCTTCTTCGTCCTCTCCGCCCAGGCGCCGCTCACCGGCATCGCCGGCGCCGTCCCGATCGCCGTCGCCGTCGGCAACGGCCCCGGGGCCCCGGCCGCCTACGCCGTCGCCGGCGCGGTGATCCTGCTGTTCTCGGTGGGGTTCGTGGCCATGGGCCGGCACGTGGTGAACGCGGGCGCCTTCTACACGTACATCGGCAAGGGCCTCGGCCGGACCACCGGCAGCGGCAGCGCCGCCGTGGCACTCTTCGCGTACTGCACGGTCCAGGCCGCCATGTACGGCCTGTACGGCTTCACGGTCGCCGGACTCGTCGAGCACTACGCCGGCGTGCACATCGCCTGGTGGGTGTGGTCCCTGGTGACCATGGCCGTCGTCCAGGCGCTCGGCGCCGCCGGCATCGAGCTCGGCGCCAAGGTGCTCGCCGTGTTCGTGCTGGCCGAGTTCAGCATCCTGCTCGCCTTCGCCCTCGTCACCCTCTTCAAGGGCGGCGGCCCCGAGGGCCTCGGCGTCGCCGACACCTTCTCCCCGAGCGCCGTGCTGCAGGGTGCCCCGGGCGTGGCCCTGATGTTCGCCGTCGCGTCCATGTTCGGCTTCGAGGCCACCGCGATCTACGGCGAGGAGGCCCGCCGGCCGCACCGGACGGTGCCCCGGGCGACCTACCTGTCGGTCGCCGTGGTGACCGGCTTCTTCGCCTTCACCTCGTGGATGCTCGTCTCCTCGTACGGCGCGACGAAGGTCACCGGGGCGGCGGGCAAGGCCCTGGCGGGCGGCGACGCCACCGTGTTCGTCTTCGCGCCCATCGCGCAGCTCTTCGGCGGCTGGGCCGACGACGTGCTGCCCGTCCTGCTGGGCACCTCCCTGTTCGCCGGCATCCTCGCCTTCCACAACTCCGCCAACCGCTACCTGTTCTCCCTCAGCCGCGAGGGCCTGCTGCCCCGCGGGCTGCGCTCGCTCAACAAGCGCCATTCGCCGTGGGCGGCGGGCTTCGTGCAGACGGCGATCGCGGTGCTGCTGGTGATCCCGTTCGCACTCGCGGGCAAGGACCCGGTCCTCACCCTCTTCTCCTGGCTCAGCGGCGTCGGCGTCCTCGCCTGCATGCTGCTGTACTTCCTGACCTCGATCTCCGTGATCGTCTTCTTCCGCCGCGAGCGCCTCGACACCCGGCGCTGGAACACCCTGATCGCCCCCTCCCTCGGCGCCCTCGGCATCGCCGCCGTGATCTGGGTGGTCCTCGCCAACTTCACCACCCTCATCGGCGGCGACGCCACCACCGCCGGCTGGCTCGTCGCAGCCGTCCCCGCGGTGCTGCTCCTGGGCGCCGGGACCGCGCGCGTGGTCCGCTCCCGGACCGCCGAGGCCCGCTGACGCACCCCGCCGGGCCCGGCTCCGTCGGGGGCCGGGCCCCCTACCCTCGACAGGAACACCATGCTGGACGTCACCCATGACGAACTGCTGCGCCGGGCCAAGACCCTCGACCTGCCCGCGCTGCACCACATCGACGGGACCGACGAACCCGGGTCAGGGACGACCTTCGCCGTCGTCTCGCCCCGCGACGGACAGACCCTCACCGAGGTCGCCGACGCCCGGCAGGCCGAGGTCGACCACGCCGTCGCCGCCGCCCGCCGCGCCTTCGACTCCGGCCCCTGGCCGCGCCTGGCCCCCGCCGAACGCGGCCGCGTGCTGCTCCGCATCGCCGAACTCCTCGAAGAACAGCGGGAGAAGCTCGCCCTCACCGTCACCCTGGAGATGGGCAAGCCGATCACCGACGCGTACGCCATCGAACTGCGCGCCGCGATCAACACCTTCCGCTGGTACGGCCAGCTGGCCGACAAGCTCACCGACGAGTCCCCGCACACCGCCCCCGACGCCCTCGCCCTCGTCACCCGCGAACCGGCCGGCGTGGTCGGCGCGGTCGTCCCCTGGAACTTCCCGCTGACGCTGGCGAGCTGGAAGCTCGCCCCGGCACTCGCGGCCGGCTGCACGGTCGTCCTGAAGCCGTCCGAGTCGTCCCCGCTCTCGGCGCTGCTGCTCGGCCGGATCGGCACGGAGGCCGGACTGCCCCCGGGCGTACTCAACGTCGTCACCGGCTTCGGCCCCACCGCGGGCCGCGCGATCGGCCTGCACCCGGACGTCGACGTCCTCGCCTTCACCGGCTCCACCGCCGTCGGCCGCCACTTCCTGCGCTACTCCGCCGACTCCAACCTCAAGCGGGTCTGGCTCGAACTCGGCGGCAAATCACCCAACATCGTCCTGCCCGACGCACCGGACCTCGACCGCGCGGCCGCCACCGCGGCCTGGGGCATCTTCTTCAACCAGGGCGAGATGTGCACCGCGCCCTCCCGGCTCCTCGTGCACTCCTCGATCGCCGAGCGCGTCACCGAGGCCGTCGTCCAAAGGGCCCGGGAACTCCGCGTCGGCGACCCGCTCGACCCCGCCACCGAGATGGGCGCCCTCGTCGGCGAGGCCCACCTGGACCGCGTCCTGGACCACATCACCACCGCCGGCGCCGAGGGCGCCCGCCTGCGCACCGGCGGCGCCCGCACCCTCGCCGAGAGCGGCGGCAGCTACCTCAGCCCCACCGTCTTCGACCGCGTCGGCCCCGGGACGCGGCTGGCCCGCGAGGAGATCTTCGGCCCCGTGCTCTCCGTCCTCGCCTTCGACGGCCTCGACGAGGCGGTACGGCTCGCCAACGCCACCGAGTACGGCCTCGCCGCCGGCCTGTGGACCTCCGACCTGTCCACCGCCCACCGGGTCTCCCGGGCACTGAAGGCGGGAACGGTGTGGGTCAACTGCTACGAGGAGGGCGACCTGACCGTCCCCTTCGGCGGGACGAAGCAGTCCGGCAACGGCCGCGACAAGTCCGCGCACGCCCTGGAGAAGTACACCGAGCTCAAGACGACCTGGATCCAGCTGTGACCCACCGCCCGCTGATCGCCCTACCCGCCCGCTTCTCCGCCACCACCTCCGCCCTGCGGTACGCCGCCGAGGTCAACGCCCGCGCCCTGATCGAGGCCGTCTGGCGGGCCGGCGGAGAACCCGCGGGCATCCACCCCGCCGAGAGCGACGTCGCCGCCCGGCTCGCCCGCTTCGACGGCGTCCTGCTCCCCGGCGGCGGCGACCTCGCCCCGCAGTGCTACGGCGCCGCCACCACCCACGGCAGCGTCTACGACGTCGACGAACTCCAGGACACCTTCGACCTCCAAGTGGCCCGCCACGCCCTCGACTCGGGCCTGCCCCTGCTGGCCGTCTGCCGGGGACTGCAGGTCGTCAACGTGGCCCTCGGCGGCAGCCTGGAGCAGGACATGGGCGGCCCGGAACACGAACACCGGCACCTCGTGCACCCGGTACGGATCAGGCGCGGCACCCTGCTCGAACAGGCCACCGGCGCCGAGAAGGCGGACGCCTCCTGCTACCACCACCAGCGAGTGGACCACCTGGGCCAGGGCCTGACCGTGACGGCCACCGCCGCCGACGGCACCGTCGAAGGGCTCGAACTCCCGGGCGCACAGGGCTGGTTCACCGCCGTGCAGTGGCACCCGGAGGACACGGCACACGAAGACCCCGCTCAGCAGAACCTGTTCGACGCCCTGGTGAGCGCCGCACGTACCCGCCGCTGACCGCCGGTCAGTTCCTGGCGCGCCGCCCACTGCGGCGGGGCGCCGGCTCGGCTCCGCCGAGCAGATCCCGGCGGCGTTCCTCGCCGTGCTCCTCGACCTGCAGGACGACCCGCCGCAGCCCCTCCGCGAGGCTACGGCACTCGGCGTCGCTCAGGCCCGCGGTGACGAACGCCTCCTCCTCGTTGAACTCCGGGAACACCCGCCGCATCAGGTCCTCGCCCTTGTCGGTGAGGCTCAGCAGTACCAGCCGCCCGTCGTCCGGATGCCCGGCCCGGGCGATCAGCCCGCGCGACTCCAGGGTGCGGGCCACGCCGGTGAGCGTCCCCTTGGAGATCCCGGCCTCCTCCGCCACGTGCCGGGTCTCCGACTCACCCCACACCCACACCACCCACAGCACGACGAACGCCGTCCAGGTCAGGTCCGAGCCGCGCAGCACCGAGTTCTCCAGGTGCTGCCGCACCGCGGAGGCGGCCCGGTAGATGTTGGCCACGGCCGCCATCTGCGCCCGGCGGATCGGGACGCCGCCGAGCTTCGCGGACGCGAGCCGTTCGGCTTCGGTGATGGATCGCTGGCCGGGCACGGGCGCTCCTCGGGTCGCTGAGCGGGACACCCGCGGCCGGGTCCCGGCCACGGGAGATCGTTCGGCCTCAAATTGTACGGAGAACCGGGCCGGGGACGGGAGCGGCCACCCCTCGACGTAACCTTTCTGCACCCCAGCTGTCCGAGGAGATCCGCATGTCCGCCGCACGTCCCCGCGTCCTCTACGTCACCGACCTGGCGTACCCGGCCCGCGGGCGCCGCTACGGCGACGAGGACGTCTTCCTGACCTCGCGGCTGCGTGAGCACTTCGACCTCGCCCTGTGTCATCCGCTGGACGCGGCCGCGCTGATGGACACCTACGACGCGGTCGTCGTCCGCAACAGCGGGCCCGTCCTCGGCTACCAGAAGGAGTACGAAGCCTTCCGCGCGCGTGCGCTCGACAGCGGGGCCCGGGTGTACAACCCGCTCAGCGGCAAGGCGGACATGGCCGGCAAGCAGTACCTGCTCGACCTGAGCGCCGCCGGCTTCCCGGTCATCCCCACCGTCGACCGCGCCGAGGACCTGCACAAGCTGCCGGCGGCCGAGAGCTACGTGGTGAAGCCCAAGACCGGCGCCGACTCCCTCGGCCTGCGGATCCTGCCCGCCGACCGCCTCGCCGGCCTCGCCGACGGCACCGTCCTCGTCCAGCCGTGCGTCGACTTCGCCTACGAGGTGTCCTTCTACTTCGTCGACGACGACTTCCAGTACGCCCTCTACGCACCCGACCCGGGGCGCCGCTGGGAGCTGCGGCCGTACGCCGCCACCGCCGCCGACCTGGAGTTCGCCCGCCACTTCATCGACTGGAACGGCCTCGGCCACGGCATCCAGCGGGTCGACGCCTGCCGCGCGCCGGACGGCGAGCTGCTGCTGGTCGAGCTGGAGGACCTCAACCCCTACCTGTCCCTGGACGCCCTCCCGGAGGAGGCCCGGGACGCCTTCGTCACCGCGCTGACGGCGTCCCTGAGCCGGTTCGTCCAGGGGGCGCTCACCCCAGCCTGACGGCGATCCGCTGCGTCGCGCCCGCCGTCGAGGTGACCGTGGCCGGCGCGGTCGCCACCGCCGCGACCGGCCGCCGCCAGGTCAGGGTCAGACTCGTACGCATGCGCATGCGCATGCGCATCGGATCGCTCACCGCGATCACCGCGGTGTCGTCGGCCTTCTCGGTGATCATCACGCAGCACGGATCGCTCGCGGTGAGCGTTCCGACCGTTCCGTCGAACCAGAAGTTCACTCCGGTGAAGCCGAGCGAAGGCACGGCCATGCCCTGCTGGTCGTCCGTGCCGGCGAGGACGGTCAGCCATCCGGTGCCGGCCGCGCGCCTGCGTACGGGCGGCGGTCGCGCCCGGCAGCAGGAGGTAGGCGTACGACGCGTTCGCCGGGTCGGTGCCGTGGTCGACGTACAAGGTCAGGTACCTGCGGTTCAGGCCGGACGTCGAGCCGCCCTTGTCGATCGTGCTCCAGCTGCCGTCCCGGGCCTCGCGCAGGGGTGAGCGTCTCGGACCACGGGTAGGCCGTGGGCCTGAGCGTGCCGTCCACCGTGAACGGGGCGCCGCCGGCGGGGCCGAGGTTGCGGTTGTCGACCGTCGTCTCCACGGCCGTGCCGTCGGCGCACTTGATGCCCGCGCCCAGACGGACGACCGTGAGGCACCCCAGTCCCCGCCGCCGCGTCCGCCAGGGCGAGGTGGTTCGCGAGCTGCGCCGCCGACAGCGCGTGGTACATCAGCACACACACGTCGAGCAGCGCCTGCGGCGCCGATCTGCCAGCTGTACCAGTTGTCGTACCGGACCTGGCCGGCGTCGTAGACGTCGTCGTGGAGATGGCCGAGGCCGCTGCGGACCGCGTCCCGCAGACCGGTGTCGCCGGTCAGGCCGGTGCCCGGCCGGCAGTAGGCCTGGGCGAGCGTGTTCAGGCGGGTGCAACTGGCGTTCATGTTGCTGAACGGGTACGACGTGCACGCCGTATCTCAGCACGGGGACCGCGCATCCCGTACGCACGGGACGGAAGGAGAGCAGGGTGCCGACACCGCCCGACCCTGAACAGCCGCACCCCGGACCGGTCCTCGAACCCGTCCGCGTCGTGCGACTGCGCCGCTTCGACGCCCTCGCGGAGCTGATGCGCGAGATGCTCCCGGAGCGGGAGACGTTCGAGTCCTTCGGCACGGCGCCCCGACCCGGTGCCGGCGCGCCCCGGACAGCCGCCACCGAGGACGACACCCAGGAGCTGCCACCTTTCCCGGCCACCCGGCAGACCCCACGGAACGGCACCGGCCACTCGGCCCCGGGGCTCCGCCGTGCCGCCGTCGCCGTGGCGGTCGGAGCGGCCGCGGTGGTCGGCTTCGGCTGCGCCCTCCTGCTCCCCACGCGGCAGGAGGCGGACGCGAGTCCACAGCCGTCCCACACCACCACGACCACACCGACGGCCACCGCCCCGGCCGCGCCCGCCACCACCCCGGCCGCCGACCCCGACGGCACGGGCACCCTCCGGCAGGGCGACACCGGCCCCGAGGTCGCCGAGCTGCAGCAGCGCCTGCTGCGCGTCCCCGACGTCTACCGGGACGGCTCGACCGACGGCACCTACGACGCCGTCCTCACGGCGGCCGTGGCCCGCTTCCAGCTCTGGTACGGCATCAGCGGCGACGAGACCGGCGTCTACGGCAACGACACGCGCCGCGCACTGGAATCCCGGACGAGCCTCGAAGGCGGCTGAACAGCCAGGCTCGAACGCCGGGCAAGGTCTCGGAAAAAACATCGTGGACGACCGGCCGGCAGGCCCCACCATGGGCTCACCCCGCGGCCCGCCGCCGGGCGCACCTGGTACCACGACCGAAGGCCACGCCGATGACCGGCTCCCGCATCCCGGGCCTGCTGCTGCCCGCCGTCTTCCTGCTGGCCCTGGCCGTCGGCGTCTTCTGGTACTGGCGACACCGCAACGACGACTGACGACGACGGCGCTGACCGACGACGGCCGGCGACGAGGTTCAGCGGGTCATGCCGCGGGCCGCCAGCGCCTCGCTGACCGCGCGGACACTGCGCGCGATGTGCTGCAGCTGGAGCACCTCGGCCGCGTACAGCTTGATCGTGTGCTCGATGACCGACTCGGGCAGGCCGAGGACGGGCAGCTCGGCCCGTGCGGTCTGCAGTGCGGTCCGGGCCACCCGGATCTCCTGCTGGACCTGGATCTGCGCGTGCCGGGCGAGCAGGACGGGATGCCGGATCAGCGCCGGGTAGCTGGCGTAGCGCGCCGGTACCAGCTCGCGCAGCCACTTGGCCGCCGAGCGTTCCCAGTCGTAGCTGCCGGGCATCTTGACCTGGCAGGGCCAGTCGGGGCTGAGGCGCGTGGTGGTGGTCAAGGACATGATCAATCGCTTCCGGTGTGCGGCGTCGTCAGGGTGGTCCGACGTTTGGGGCGGCCCCGGCCTAGGGGATGGCCGGAGCCGCCACGGGCGCATCGCCTGGGCGGTGCGCCACCGAACACCCTGATCGCCGACGTGGGTAGGGGACGGCGGCTGAGGGTGTCCGTGCGGGGGCCCCGGGGGCGGAGGACCTGCGCGGCTGGAGTGCTTGCGTGCGCATGGGCGGTCCGTCGGCTTTCTCGGGGCGGTGTGCGAGCGGTGAGTCCCGCGGGTGCGGAAGGTGCCCGGAGTCGACCGGGCGCGATCCGTGAGCAGTATTTATATATACCGTCGGGTTTGCAAGACGTATGAAAACATTCATGCGGGATATGCGTTGAATGATCCCCTGACGGCGAAAGATCCCCGTGCGGGGAGCGTGGGACAGGAAGAACTGCGGGAGGGGCCCCCGCGGGCGGAAGGTTCAGTCCTTCAGAAAGAACTGCTGCTGGTCGGCGACCTGTTCGTACTTCTCCAGACGCGCCTGCGTGCGCTCCGGATCGGCGTCGGTCATGGCCTGCAGCAGGGCCGCGGCCATCACTCCGGGCGCCGCGTAGGAGTCGAAGACCAGGCGGGAGCCGGTGCCGGTGGCGAAGGTGACGTCGGCCTCGTCGGCCAGCGGACCGAGCGCCAGGTCGGTGATCAGGGCAACCTTCAGGCCCGCCTCGCGCGCGACCCGGAGCGCGGTGAGCGTCTCCTGCGCGTGCCGGGGCATGGCGAACGCCAGCACCCAGGTGCCGCCGGCCTCGCGCGACTGCAGCAGCGCGTCGTAGGCCACGCTGCCGCCGCGCGTCACCAGCCGTACGTCGGGATGGATGCGGCGGGCCGCATAGCCGAAGTACTCGGCCAGCGACACGGAGATGCGCAGCCCCAGCACGGTCAGCGGGGTGGAGCGGGACAGCGCGCGGCCGACCTGGATCACCCGGTCGGGGTCGGCGAAGTCGCGGCGCATGTTCTCCAGGTTCTGGATCTCGGCGTCGACGGCCGCCTGGAGCTCGTTGGCGCGGTCCACCTCACCGGGCCCGCCGGCCAGCGTGCTCAGCGCGATCGACTGGAGCTTCTCCCGCAGCGCCGGGTAGCCGCTGAAGCCGACGGCGGCGGCGAAGCGGGTGACGGAGGGCTGGCTGACGCCCACGCGGTCCGCCAGCTCGGTGATCGACAGGAACGCCGCCTCGGTGATGTGCTCGATCAGGTACTGGGCGACGCGGCGCTGGCCCGGGGACAGCCGGGGGCCGTCGAAGAGTTCTCTGAGCTGGGAGGTCGGTGCGGCCCCGGCCTCCGACGCGGTCTTGCCCGAGGTGATCGCTGATGCCTGGGCGCGTGCCTGCTGCGGCGAGGGCACCGACTCGCCTCCATTGTCTCCCACGACCACTCAACATAGCTCACCGACCGTCATGACCAGGGGCTGTGACGAGCAGGCGGGCTCATCGCCGGAACAGGGTGATCGAATGACCCACTTGATCGATCGGGCGGCTTGAGTCGATCAATTCGGCCAGTCGACCACGTGCCTTGGCCGCCGCGGAGTCCGACACGACGAGCAGTCCGTGCACTCGGCCGGGCGGCACCGTGCGCGGATCGGAGGCGCGGATGCCGTAGTACGACGGCACACCGCTGCCCTTGTAGACCAGCCACACCCGCTCGCCCGGGTACCGCTGCCGCAGTCGGTCGGCGAGCCGGCCGAGGTCCTGGCCCCAGTCCACGTTGGAGTCGTGCAGCAGCCGGTGCGTGTGCGCCGGCCCGCCGAACGCCTCGTTGGCGTACGGCAGGTAGTACGGGAACGTGCGCAGCGAACTTACCGCCACCCACACCACCAGCAGCCCCGTCAGCACACCCGACCAGCGCCACCGCAGCGTGAGTACACAGGCTCCCGCCACAGCGAGGAACACCGGCACGAACAGCGCGTACCGGGTCCCGAAGTCCCGCGAGCCCGTCATCGCCGCCGCCAGCAGCGCCACGGGCGGCAGCAGCAGATACGGCGCCGCGGGCCGCAACCGCCGTACCACCGGCACGGCCACGGCACCGGCCGCACCCAGCGCGAGCAGCCCGAGTGGTGTCTTCACCAGCAGCGCGGCCGGCAGGTAGTACCAGAGCGAGCCCGTGTACAGGTGCCCGAACAGGTAGCCCTGCCAGGGGTAGTCCTCCAGGCCGAACTGCACCCGCATTCCGGCCCGGTACGCCTCCGGCAGCGGCAGCAGGTCCGTCACGCGCCCGCGCAGCCCGTGCACGGCCGGGACCGGTTCGGCGGGCGCGAACCGCAGCCGGGGATCGACCGCCAGATAGGCGGCCCACACGACGGCGACCGCCACCAGCGCCACGACCGCCGACCCCGCGAGCCCCAGGAGCACCTTCCGGCGCCGCTCGGCACAACGCCGGGCGGCCCACACCGACACCACCGCGAGCAGCATCACCACGGGGATCGCGGGCAGTGCGCTCATCTTCGTCGCCACCGCCGCCCCCAGGGCCGCCCCCGCGAGAGGAAGATACAACCGAGGCCGGTCCCGCGCCCGCCACACCAGCCAGGCGGACGTCAGCACGAACCCGGCCGCCGGCACGTCCAATGTGGCCAGCGAGCCGTGCGCGATCACGTCCGGCGAGAAGGCGTACAGTGCGAGCGCCGCCAGACCGCCCGCCGTACCCACCAGCTCACGCGCGAACGCGAACACCACCAGCCCGAACACGAGGGTCAGCGCGATCACCGGCAGCCGTGCCCACAGCATCAGCCGCCACGGGTCATTGCCCGACTCGTACAGCAGATGCCGGCCCACCTCGCCCTGGGTGCCCTGGTACGACGGGTCGTAGTGCGGGTCGGCCACCGCCACCCCGGCCGCGATCAGCAGCTTGCCGAGCGGCGGATGCTCGGGGTTGTAGCGCAGCCGGTGCTCACGCACATAGTCGGTGGCCGTGGCCACGTACACGGGTTCGTCGATGGTGGGCGTCTGCTGGACGGCCGTGGTGACCATCGCGGCGGCCATCTGGGCCAGCAGCAGTGCCACCAGGAGCGGCACCAGCCACCGCCGTCGGCGGCGCAGCCCGGCGTGCAGACGGTCCCGGGCCGTACTCCGCTGGGGGCCGTCGTCCTTGGGGGCCTCGGGTTCGAGGACCTGGGCCGTGTGCTGTGCGCGCGCCATCATGTGCCCCACGGTGTACCGGCCGTGCGGTGGCGGGAGTCAGGTCCTGTCGCCAGGGCGGCCCTGACCCCGGTCACCGCGCTGTTCGTGCACGGCAGCTGGGTGCATCTGCTCGGCAACATGCTCTTCCTCTTCGTCTTCGGGATGATG
>NZ_JBSFHY010000058.1:0-46888 GCF_053597295.1 Streptomyces sp. NPDC001450 | reverse complement strand
CGAGGCCGCGCTCGGCGGCACCGACGAGGTCGTCGTCGACTACCTGCGCAACGGCTGGAAGACCGGAGCCGACCTCACGTGCAGGTGCGGTCGGCCGCCACCCGGGCAGTCAGGTGGAGGAGGAACGCGTGAGGCCGACCACGCGGGAACGGTCCGGCGGCCGCAGCCTGACCCTGGCCCGGACCCCCGCGCTCCGTCGGTGGGCACGGCGGTCCGGGCACACCTATCTCCCCAATCATCCGAGGGTTTTTAGTAGCATCCGTGAGCCCTGCCGGGTCGACCGGCGCAGATTCGACCGGCACAAAGGAGCGCCAAACCGCCATGGCCAGCTACCGCAAACAGGACCTGTGGGTGTTGGACACCGTGTGGGAGGACGCCAAGGCCCGCGCCAAAGACGTCGACCACATGCCCCTCGGCACCGTCCTGGACCACCTCCTGCGCGAGTACGCCGCCGGCCGCATCCCCCTGGAGATCCCCCAGGACGCCGACCGGGGCCCCGGCCGCAGCGCCAAGGGCGCCGGCGTCGATCCCGACAACTGGAAGGCCGCCGCAGAGCGCGCCGAGGCAGACGGCCTGTCCGGCTCCCGCGTGGCCGAGCTCCTGCTCACCGACTACGCCGCCGGCCACCTCGAACTGACCGTGTCCGTACGCGTCAAGAAACGCCCTCGCCGCACCGCCGCCTGACTCGCCAGACGACATACAACTCCCGCGGCCAACCTCGGTGATGCGGCGGGCGGCGGGCAACCAACCCGTACGGAAGGGGCGGGGCAGCACCGTCTGGTGCTGCCCCGCCCCATACGACGCCCGCGAAGGGCTTCCAGGGGCGGTGCTGCGGCTTCGGCGTTAACGAAGAGGAGGAGGCCACCCCCGCCGACCCGGCTCAACACGTCTACGGCTCCCTGACTGAACTCCCGCACATTTGCTCAGGGGCGGCCGTGTGACAGCTGCGCGCGGATATCTCGCCGTAGTGGGATCCGTCACCATGGGGCAGATGGCGTGCCGTCAGGGTTAAGCCCGTGCGGCCAGAGACCCCACATCCAGACGAACTTGACCAGGTCATAGTTGTAGCCGGTGGCAGCGTCGGCGGCTTGGCGTAGGAGGCGTTCGGCTCCGTCTCGGTCCCCGGACTCCCGCCGCATTCGGGCGAGCTCAGCAAGGGCGGAGACGCTGCCAGCGTCGGCGGCTTGTTCTAGTAGGCGTTCGGCTCCGTCTCGGTCCCCGGACTCCCGCCGCATTCGGGCGAGCTCAGCAAGGGCGTAGGCGCTGCCGGTGGTGGCGGCCTTGTGTGCGAGTTGTTCGGCTTCGTCTCGGTCTCCTGTTTCCTCCCGCATTCGGGCGAGCTCGGTCAGGGCGGAGACGTCGCCGGCGTCGGCGGCTTGTTCTAGTAGGCGTTCGGCCCCGCCTCGGTCCCCGGCCTCGTCCCGCATCCGGGCGAGCTCAGCCAGGGCGTAGGCGCTGTTGGTGGTGGCCTCGTGTGCGCGGGGTTCGGCTCCGTCTCGTTTTCCGGCTTCCTCCTGTATCCGTGCGAGCTCGGCCAGGGCGTAGGTGTCGTTGGCGTCGGCGGCTTGGCGTAGGAGTTGTTCGGCTTTGTCTTGGTCTCCTGTTTCCTCCCGCATTCGGGCGAGCTCGGTCAGGGCGGAGACGTCGCCGGCGTCGGCGGCTTGTTCTAGTAGGCGTTCGGCCCCGCCTCGGTCCCCGGCTTCCTCCCGCATCCGGGCGAGCTTGATCAGGGCGTAGGTGTCGTCGGCGTCGGCGGCTTGTTCTAGTAGGCGTTCGGCCCCGCCTCGGTCCCCGGCCTCGTCCCGCATCCGGGCGAGTTCGATGAGAGCGTGGGTGTTGCCGGTGCCAGCGGCCTTGTGCCACAGATGGTGGGCCCAGTAGGTGCGGAGGCGGGTATCGGCGGCGCGGGCGAGCCGGTTGAGGTCGCCGGGGCGGGTGAGGTGGTGGTAGGCCGCCTCCCAAAACGACGTTGGAGGGCACAGCATCCGACGCCTGCGGTGTCCGTGTTGTTCAAGGTAGTCAGCGAGCAGGTAGGCCGGGGGCGACGGTTGTTCCGTGGCCTGCGTTCCGGGGGTGCGGCGGGCTGGGCGGTGGCGTACCCGGCGCAGCGGGGCGAGGTTGCCGTGCACGGGTTGGCCGAGATCGGCGAGGGCTTGTTCGAGCCAGTTTTCGCCGAGGGCGTGGTAGTCCTCGTCGCTGAGGTAGTCCTGGGCCGCATGCTCAAGGAAGGCCATCGGCAGGTGGAGGCCGACACCGAGGCGGCGGGCGTCCATGGCCGCGTGCAGAACGGCGCAGGCCGCCGGGGAGGCGGTGGCATAGCGGTGTAGGAGCTCCGGTGCGCCGGCCAAGAACTGGGTCAGGCACCCATTACGGGCATGGGCAAGAGCGTGGGCAAGCTGCTGGTCGCCGTCATCAGCCAGACTCTGCGCCGCGTGAGTCGCTGCGGTGTCGAAGCGGTCAGGCAAGTGAATCAGCCGTCCGGCCAGCAGTTCCCGGGTCCGGGAGTGTGGGTCGGGCTGCCATGGGGCGGGGCACGCGGTATAGGTGGTGACGTATTCGGGCCACAGCGTGCCCAAGACCAGAACTGGGCCGCGTGCCCGATCGGTGAGCAGGTCGTGGAGGGCGGCGGCGATACGCTCGCCCACTCCTTGCTCCGCGCCCACGTAGTGCTGGGCCTCGTTCAGCCACACGACGGTGTGCGGCGTGACACGGGCTAAGTCGGCCAGGACCGCGTCGGCACGGGTGGGGTCGAAGGGATGCCACAGTCGCCAGCCGAGCTCGGCGAGCGCTTGCACGGCTTCCCAACAGGCTCGCGTCTTGCCGGTAGACGAGGAGCCGACCAATACCGCCAACTGGCTGCTGCCCTTCGCAGCGGCGCCGACAAGCCTGGCCAGAGCGGCATCGTGGGGCCGGAACACATAGCGGGGCAGCCGGACCGCCGCCCGCGGCTGCATGGTGGTCGTAGCCGTGCCAGCGCTGTGGTGTGGCGGTTCGGCAGCTGGGTGGACCTCAAGGTCGTGGGGGTCCCACTCAGCGATTGGCCGACCCACCCCACGCGAACCGCCGGTCGTTGCTCCCGCCGTTGAGGGCGAGGCCGCTATACCAGCGGCGATGGCGCGCAAGTCTAGTAAGTCGCGGGCTTCCAGCCCAAGTCCGCGTGCGATCGCGACCACGGTGTGCGCCGAAGGCGCAGGCGCGGAGTGGCTGAAGGCGCTGCTGACGGTGGTGCGGCCCAGCCCGACCCGGCCGGCCAGCGTTGTCTTGGACAGACCAGCTGCGGCCAAGCCCGCCTCCAAGCAGGCGCGCAGCTCACGCAGTGCTGCCACCGGGTCCTGGGCATCCTCTGTGCTCATGCCGTTCCCGCCTTGCATGTGGCCGGTGTTCGTCGGTGTTCATCTTCGACCGCCCGCACCATGGCGAACACCAGCTTCGAGATATTCGGCCTACAACACCCGCCATGCCGAAGAGGAAGTTACGATCATGCCCGATCACACCGCCGTAATCCTGCTCGCCTGCACCGTGATCGTCGTGGTCGCCGCCCTGGTTGGGGCCGCCGCCGGCTACCTCGCTCGCCGCGACCACGCCACTTACCCGGCTGCCGTCACCCGCGCTGCCATCGCCTTTGCCGGGGCGCTCACCCTGGCCGCCGTCCTCACTACGGCACTGTCCGCGTTGCCCCACAGATAGCCGCTGGTGGTGTCTGTTGCCCGGACGGCGACGAGCAGCAGGCGTTCAGGGCGCACTGACCGTGGCCGTGCGGGTCAGAAAGCGCCCCCGCCGCACCGCTGAATGACACGGCCTGCTCCCGCTGCGCCAGGAGGTGTACGCCGGGCCGGTGGACGGTCCGATGCGTGGGTATAGTGCAGGCACGTTACTCAGGCACAAGAACCCCCGCCGATTGCTCGGCGGGGGTTCTTGCTTTCGAGGCGGACCCGGTCAGGCGACCTGCAGGTTGGGGCGTCCCTCGGCAGGTGGCACGGCGGCGTAGGCGGGCAGCTTGAGGTTGGGCAGGTCGCCGGCTTTGATGCCGGCGATCGCGGTCCGGAAGGCCGCCTCCATGTCATCGGGGCTGGCGTACTTCGCCGCCAAGGGGTGGAGACGGTAGGAGTTGCCCTTGCTGCCGTCCTCGTTCTGCGGGCGCAGCACGATGTTCAGTTCGCACAGCGGCGCGATGAGGTTGCTGACGGCCTGCGGGGTCACCTGGTACTCGCGCGCCATGTCCTTCTGCCGTACGGGCAGCTGCCCGCCGAAGTCGGAGCGGTAGAGCAGGTACTGAAGGAACTTCACCGCCGCTCCGGAGACCGGCAGGGCCCAGATGCGCTCGGACACGACCGGCGACATGACCTCGGCCATCACTATCCCTTCCTTGTGGGTGTGCAGCAGGGCGGTCGGCGGGGTGCCTCACCCGGTACGCCGTCCGCTTCCATACTGCGGGCGCTGGGCCAAGTCGAGGTCCAGCTCCTCCTGGTGGATCTCGGGGCCGATGGCATTGGGGAACGCCTCGGGGTCCCGTTGGTGCCCGACGGCCAGCTGCGCGAGGACGGCGTGCTGGGCGTTGCTGTTGCCGTGAAACCACAGGCGGACGTTCAGCTGGATCAGGCCGTTGCCGAGCTGCTCCACCCACTTGTAACCGACCAGGGCCTTGATGGCTCGGTTGACCGTCGAGCGCGTGATCCGTTTGCCGCCCGTCATTGTGGCGATCTTGTTCAGCCCGTCGGTGATCTCCTGCTGGGTGTACCGGGCGATGCCGGTGCCGCGCTTTTGGCCACCGGCGACGTACAAGAACACGCACAGCTGGGACTTGGTGATCGAGTTGGCCACCGCGAGCTGGGCCAGAAGCTGGGTGAACCAGTTCGAGGCCAGGCTGTAGCCGGCGCCCCCGGCCATGTCGTGCACGGCCGTGGGGTCAGGCTCGTACTCGAAGGAGACGCGCGTCAGCTTGCGACGGGTCCGGGGATCGGCGCCCTCGGTCGCCTCGCCGAGCTGCTCCCCCAGGACCTGCAGGAGGTCCTCGAAGCCGACGTCGTCGGATGCAGCGTCAGGGACAGCGCGCGGCCTCCGACGTGATGGTGGATCAGATGTCACCGGGACCTCCTCGTTACTCAGGCGTCCCGAGACTAACCCGAAAATCAAGCAGGACTTGTCTTTTGCTGGCAGCGGCGCGCCGACGGGTCTCGCTCGCGGCCGTTCGCCGCTGGACGGGCCCAGAAATCAACCAGAACTGGAGTTTTCGAGCCTCTCGGCGCCACTAATCAAGCAGAGCTTGTTTTCCTGTGCCGGCATTGCGGCACATTCCCCGGCTGCCGGGCCTGCGTCACGACGGTACGGATACACCTTGCACGCGCTTGTGACCTGCGACGTTGCCGACCGAAGCGACGCCCTCCGTAAATCAACCACAGCTTGATCCAAGGGCCGGAATGTGCGCGCCGGACGGACATCTCGACCTCTCGAATGTGCTCTCCAGAACACCATGGGTCACGGAAACCGGCAGGTCAGGAGCCTGATGCCGTCCGCGCCTCTTACTAAAGAGCGATCGCCGGACAGCTCGCCGACGAACTCTCCCCCGCCCTGATGGGCGACCCCTGAATCCCGCAGCATCTCCGACCTGCCCGCTCGTACCAGCACCACCGAAAGGCAACCCCCATGACGCCGCGGCCGCAAACGAACGAACGGAGGCCACCTGCACCACGCACGGACATCAGCCACGCTATCCACTCTGTGACCCCAACCACCCACTGCCGATACCGCGTTGGCCACATCCCCTATTCGCCGATGCTGCGGACAAGAACGAGGGCACGACAAGGACAGCAGCGCCGAGGGGCGGTCGCCGTCATACCGTTACCGGCTGCGACCGCCCCTCGGCGGCAGGAGACAGGACGCCCCTCTATGGACGCCCGCGGCTCAAAGGCCTCGCGGACCGGGTCCGGTGTCAGCGGCGGCTCTGCGACACCAGGGTCCGCCGTTTGATATGGGCACGGGGTGAGCCATCCACATGCGTGTACGGCGCGCGCGAGGCGAGCTTGGTGTCGACGCAGGGCTGGCCGGCCGGCGCGTGGCAGACCGGGCAGGCGACGGTGAAAGCCCGGCACTCTCGCTGGTTCCGCTCACGGGTGGCCTGCTCGAGCGTGCGGATGGGCTGCTGGTCGGAGCAGAACCGGGCGTGCAGCCCCGCCGCCTCCTCGACCTCGGCGCGCTTGCGCTTGCGGCACTCCCAGTCGCACTTGCGGCAGCGCGCGACGTAGAAGGCACGGCCGGGACAGCGCGGGTCGCGCTCGGGGAGCTGGCGGTGCCGGCCCTTTCCGGTGCGCGGGCAGCGCGTGCCGTCCTCATGCTCTGCGGTCAGCCGCCACTGGGACTGCTTGAGACTCACCAGCGTGCCGGGGGCGACGCTGGTGTCGGAGTAGTGCAGACCTCCGCCGTGATGGTGGTGACCGTCGTGCTGGTCACCATGGGCGCCGACGGCGACCCAGCGGGCCATGTGCACCCCTATCGTGCCGGGACACAGCTCGCCCGGCGCCGCGCCGCACGTGGGACACGGCACCGATGTGGCTGCCGCGTCCGGCAGCAGCTCGATCTCGTCGTCCTGCATCTTCCCTGCCCTCACCGCGTGATTGCTGGTGCTGCCAACGCGTACGCCGCCGGCACCGTGCCGTTCACGCCGCCCGCGAGCGCCTGGTCCTTACGGCACTCCCGGCACAGACCATCTGGCGTCCGCCCCCCCATCCGTACCCGGCACCTGCCGCACCGAGGCTTGTCGAACCCGGAATCCTCCGGCGCGAACTGCGACCGCACGTACGGCGTGCCCTTTTTGGGCAGACGCACGCGAGCGTACCGGTAGGGCAATTTGAGCGCAGTGCTTCCGCGGTGCGGGCGCTCCCGCAGCTTCTGCATGAGCAGTTCCTCCGGCCACCCGCTGCGGATCAGCGACGCCATCAGGTTCACGATCCAGTCGGCTTCCTTGTGGGTCGGGTCGAACCACTCCGTCTGGTCATGCAGACGCTCCATGAGCCCATCCTTGAACCCGTCCCCGGTGTAGGGCATGCGGTATGTGCCCAGGCGGGTCTGTTCCGGGGCGAGGATGAAGCGGTCCGGGCGGCGGACGATCAGGGGCTTGTTGTTGCGGTCGCGGCCGGTGACTTCCCCTTGGGCGTCGAACGCGACCAGGCCCGCGGCGGCGAGACTGTGCCCGATCTTCTCCACTGTGTGGCCGGTGCGCAGGTGCATGCGCACCGTCCACTCACTCAGTTCGAGACGCTCAGCGAGCGTGCGCATACTGATCTGACCGGCCCAGTCGCCGCGCGCGATTTTCGCCAATTCGCACAGGATGCACCGGCACGTCCGGCAGGATTCCGGCAGAGCGACCGAGGACGCCCACTGCAGCGGCGTGGGCGGTTCCTCATCAGGGGCCTGCGGCAGCGGGGGATCCAGCGGCACGCCCGTGGGAATGCCGTCCTTCACCAGCCCGTACAGGGCCAGGTGAGCGGTGTGAACCTGGACGGCGCGGCGCCCCAGCCCCGAACGTTCCATCACGGCCGCGGTCGTCGGGACGACGGCGGGATTCTCGGCGGCCAGCTCGGTGCGCGCGGAGAGTGTGATCCGACACGTTTTGCAGTCGTTCGGTGGGCAATCACGGTGCTGCTGTGCCACGGGTGGCCTCTTTCTGGCTGCTGCCTGGTGGAGGGAGAACAGCACCCCCGCTACACTCGACAGCAGACCTACGCGCTGGTCACGCTCCAGCCCCGAAGTCCGGCCCAGGATTGCCGTCCTGGGAGTCCCCGGCTCGGGGCTTTTGCGTGTCTGGAGTTTCTGGAGATCCTACGCCTGATCAGCAGCGCGGTGTCCACGGCGTGCGGGGGCGAGCCGTCGTCCCGACGAACTCTCATCTCCACTGTTCGACCGGGCACTTACCGTCTCGCTTGCCACCACCAGGCCACGGATGTCACCGAGTCATAACTCTCGCCTGGTGCGACCGTGGTGAGTAGTCAGTGGGCTCGTGGTGAGGGGCGCTGCCGACTCCGTATCCCCGCAGGGGCTGGGGGCTGTCGTACGTCATGACGCCGCTCACGGATGAGCGCCGGCGGGCTCCGGTTGACGGGAGGTACGCCGCGCCGCCGGGTTGACGCGGGTCACTCCTGCTTGGCCTTCGAGGGATCAATCAGCGTTGGCGGCTGCCCGATGGCGTCGACGGCCTGGCGGTACCAGTGGACCGGGACCAGGACGGCGACTTCGTCCTTGTAGCGCCGCAGGACGATCGCGCCCCGGACCCGGGCGCGGATCTCGGTCAGCAGGTTCCCCCAGTTCTTGCGCGCTTCTTCGGTCGTCATGACTTCTTCCATGCCGGTGAGCGTACGGGGCGTCACAGGATCTAGAGAACACCACGAGTCGCGAGATCTCAAGAGACTTGAAAGTCAACGACTTTTGTGTGAGTCTCGACCTGCCGCAGAAAACACGGCGGCCCCGGACATCGGTGCGTGCAACACCGACCCGGGGCCTGGACCACGCATCCCTGCTTACCAGAGCTGACAAGGGAGTTATGGCCGTGAGCCAGACTGTACCGCCGCAGGTCCCGCCCGTGGACCGCAGGTCCTCCGCACAGGCCGCCGAGCGCCTGTCCCGCACCTGGACCCCCGCCGGGGGTGCCCGGTGAGCCAGCAGGACCTGGAGACCTACCGCCAGCACCAGCAGAACCGCGCCGCCCTCGCCGGGGCAGCGCGTGACCAGCTCGCGCTCAGCCGCAGCCACGCCACCGACAACCTGCCGAAGTCCACCGGCGCCGGCACCCCGTCGGGCAAGGCCCCCACCGGGGGTGAGCACTGATGCTCGGGCGCAGCAGCAAGAACAACAGCGGGACGAGCGGCGGCGGTTGGACGCCGAAGCAGAAGGCCGGACAGGACAGCCTGAACGCCCGGCGCCACGCTGCCCGAAGCGCCCCGGTCCAGGGGCGCGAGGTTCCTGAAGAGGCGCGCCGGTCCGGACGCATGGACGACTGACCGGCCGGGTCGTAGTCGCTCCGGGCCGGCACCGACACCGCACCACGCGGAAGCGCACCGGACCGGGGCGGCCACGGCCGACCGGCCACGCCGCCTACACGGCGGGATCGTCCAGCACAGAACAGGAACCGTGCTCGTGAACAAGCGAATGGCCGCCGCCGTCGCGGCAGTCACCACCACCGCAGCCCTCGCCACCCTGGGCACCGCGACCGGCGCAGCCGCCGACACCACCTACTCGGCCGAGTACTTCGGCACTCCCAAGACGGGGACCGGCGGCCTCATCCTCCGCACCAAGTACGGCACCCCCACCAACAGCGGCATCGGTGAAGGAACCCGCTTCCAGTTCCTCGGCCAGTGCGTACACGCCAACGGCATCGACCTGATCAAGATCCGCCAGACCGAGCCCGGCGGCTGGGGCCCCTCCTACACCGGCTACATCCGGCGCCAGTTCGCCAACGTGCCGCCCAACCTGCCGTGCTGACCCGCACCTGAACACCACGCCCCCGGCCCCGGTCGGGGGCTCCAGCCCTCGTAGCCCAACAGCAGAGGCACCCGCCCAGTTACGCGGCCACAGTCCGGGCGCGAATCCCGGCGAGGGCACCACGACCAGCAGCCCAACACCCTCCGCACGGAGCCGTCATCACCCCTGACCCCGTCACCAGCAAGGAACCTCGCATGGCCATCCCCGTGGACGTCGACACCATCGACCAGACACTGTCCGAGTACGAGACCGAGATCAAACGCATGGCCGAGGCCGGACTGCTCGTCGACTCCAGTCCCGCCGCAGAGCAGCCGTCCGAGCAGACCCCGGACACGCCCGAGCCCCCCAGCGAGCCCCGCCGCTGGCCCCTGTGGCTCCTCCTCGCAGCCTCCGTCCTCGGGGCGGTCATCGTCGGCGTCATCGGCTTCGCAGGTTCCTACAGCGCCGTTCAACATCTCGCCCTCGACCACGGCATCAGCCCGTCCATCGCCCGATGGGTCCCGATCGGCGTGGACGCCGGGATCGGCGCGTTCCTCTGCCTTGATCTCGCGCTCGCCATGATGCGCCTGCCCGTCCCCGTGCTCCGCCCCGCCGCGCACCTGCTGACCGCGGCCACGGTGTGGTTCAACGCCGCCGGCACATGGGCGCAAGGCGACTGGACCGGCACCGGCCTGCACGCTGTGCTGCCCGTCCTGTTCGTGATCGGCGTCGAATCCGGCCGTAACGCCGTCGCCCAGCTCGCGGGCATCGAGGACGGGACCCGCATGGACGGCGTCCGCCTCTCCCGCTGGCTTCTGGCCCCCGTGCCGACCTTCCTGCTGTGGCGCCGCATGCGCCTGTGGGAGATCACCTCCTACACCGGCGCCCTGAAGCTCGAACGCCTCCGCCGCGCCTGCGCCCGGTACATCAAGCAGCGCTACGGCAAGGTCCGCAAGGCGCCGGTAGAGGTCTGCTCCTACTGGGAGGACGTCAGCGACGGAAGCGTCCGCGACCTTGACCGTGACGGGATGCTCGCCGCCCTCGCCGCCATCTGCGACGAGGCCGACGCCAACGCCCGAGCGATGGCACGCAACAGCCGCAAGCCTTCCCGGAAACGACCTGCCGACATGGCTACAACCCTTGCCGGTAAAGGGAAGCAGGCCACTTTGGGGGAGAAGGGCGACGCCGACGAACGGCCGCTGAGGCCGGTGGATCTGGCAAAGGTCCGCAAGGTCGCGAAGGCTCTCGGCGGAGCCGACAAGCTCTCCGTCCGCATCGTGAAGCACGCCATCGGCGGCGGACAGAACCGCTACCTCATCCGGCTTCGCAACGCGGTTCAGGAAGAGGCCAAGGCCTCCGCCCAGACCACCGACTAACCAGCAACGACGCGGCGCCCGGCCCGAGTTGTCGAGGCCCGGCCGGGCGCCGC
Source organism: Streptomyces sp. NPDC001450 (assembly GCF_053597295.1). Lineage (NCBI taxonomy): Bacteria > Bacillati > Actinomycetota > Actinomycetes > Kitasatosporales > Streptomycetaceae > Streptomyces > Streptomyces sp. NPDC001450. The sequence continues at coordinate 36,009 of NZ_JBSFHY010000058.1, read as the reverse complement.
TACTCCCGAACCTCTACGAGCACCAGGAGCACCACGCATCATGCCGAAACCGGAATCGACAATGCGTTCCCGTCAGGCGGGAACCTCACCTCTGATCGACTCTCGCGCGCACGCGAGCACCACCGCGAACGCCGACCTCGGGACCGCTGCACCGGCAGCGGTGGGCGTGGGAACCCAGACCGAGGAGCACGACATGGACATACAGGCGCCCGGCGCGGACGAGAACCGCGCCCGCGCCCTCCTGCTCGCCTGCATGCGCCGTCCCGGCGCCTGGCAGCGCCCGATCTGCGCAAACACCCCGGTAGAGCAGTCCGTAGACCCCTCTTCCGCCCCTCTTCTGACGGGGGAGGGAAGGGGCCAGTGAGCACCGATGAGGAGAGCCCGGACTGGTGGAGCACCCAGGAGCCGGACAAACCCGAGCCCGCGCCGTCCCGGCCCGCCACACACCCCGCGGACTGGCCCCCCGGTCCCTTTCTGACTGCTGAGGCCATCTCCGGCAGCACCGCCACGGCAACCCTGGACGCACCCCCCAGGCTGGAGTCTGCCCCCGCCGACAACGAGGACGACAGCGAGGGCAATGACGACGAGGGGGAGCCCGCGCCGGTCGACGACGGTGAGACCGTCGAGAAGACCGACAAGGCGGCCAAGAAGCCGAAAGTCAAGAAGAAGCAGCCGAAGAAGAGCAAGAAGGGCAGCGGGAAGAAGGGCGGGAAGGGCGCGCCCCAGAAGCCCGGGGATCCGTGCGAGTGCTGTGGCGATGAGGGGTGCTCCTGCAACTGCCTCACGCGCGGCGATCACGCCCACGATCAGGGCTGCTGCCCATGCTGCCCCTACAACGGGGGCGCCCCCCAGACCGGCACCGAACCCGTCAGCCACGAGCAAGCCGAGCGGGACGCCGAGTACGCCGAGCGTGCCCGCGACCGAGCCCGCAAAGCGGGGGCGGCCCTGTATCGCCGCCGCATGCTGGCCGCGAAGTACGGGACCGGTGCCGCCATCGGGTGGGGCCTCGGCCTTGTCACCATCGGTGATGACCACGGCTACGCGGAACAGCTCCTGGCCGGTGTTCACGCCGACCCGTCCGGGGTGATGTTCACCGCCGCCGCAGCAGCCGGCGCATACGGCGCCTGGAAGGGACTCGGCCGTATCCAGCACGGCCTGCAACCCGCGCTGAAGAGCGTGGGGGACATCATCGGGTCCATTGGCCGCGTGTTCGGCGGCATCCCGGTCGTCGGCTCCGTGGTGAACCTGTGCACGGAGCTGTTCCACGCGGTGTTCACCAACTTCGTACCGTTCAGGATCCTCGCATCCGGCACCGCCGCGGTGTTCGCCGCCCCCTGGGGATACGTCGCCACCGGCTACGCCTCCGCGCACGGCATCGACCCCGCCACCTACACCCCCCACGTCATCGGCCTCACCGTGACCGGCGGCCTGTGGTGGCTGATCGACCGGCGCACCGCCCGGTGGGAGACCACCCGGCTCGGCACCGCCGTGAGCTGGGTCTTCACCACCCCCACCGCGAGCGCAGGGCTCGCCACCCTCCTCTACATGGCCCCCTGAAACCCCCCTCTGACTTGCGAAGGAATACCGAAATGACCCGCGCCCAGAGCGCCGCTGCAATGTTCCTGCACGACAACGGCTACACCATCCTCGCGGCCGACGGCAGCGGCCTCTCCTCCAGCCTCGGCCGGTGGGGCTCCGGCGGCCTGTGCCTCATCCTCTGCGTTCTCCTGCGCGGCCTGCTCAAGTCCGGCAAGGCCAACAACAAGCCCTGGATCCTCTCCGGCCTCGGCGCCCTCGCCGCCGCCGCGTTCGCCAACGCCGCCGGCGTCTGGGGCGACCTCCTCGGCTCCGTCCGCGACATGACCACCCTGGTCAACGATCTCGGCCTCGGCGAGGCGACCCCGGCCGCCATCGGCGTGTGCGTCGGCCTGGTGCTCTGGCTGTTCGACCTCAAGCCCGTTCAGCGCGTCGCCTGGGGCTTCATCGCCTTCGTCGTGTGGTCCGCCTCCGACGGGTCGCTGTTCGAGGCCGTGACCGACTTCTTCGCCAACCTCGCGAACAAGTTCGGCGGCTGAGGGGAGCGGACGACATGAGCACACCCCAGCCCGACAAGACCATCGTTGACCCGGCCGCCACCACAAAGCCCCTGCTCCAGCTCGCTCCCACCCCGCAGGAGACGGAGCAAGGGCCCCGGCCGACCCTGGCCAAGGAGGACGCCGAAGCGCAGCCCGAAACACTCGGGGAGCACCTGCCCGAGCACGGCAGCGACGAGTACACCCCCGGCGAGGACGCCGAGCCGGACGAGGAGTACGACCAGGAAGACGACGATGACCAGGAGGACGAGCAGGGCCCCGGCCTCCTGATCCGCCTGTACCAGGAGGTCATCGGCCCCCTCGAACTGCGCGAGTTCTTCTCAGGCGTCGTCGATGACTTCGTGGTCGGCACCGTCTACCTCGTCCGCAAGGGGACTGACTGGGTCTTCGCCCCAGAAGGCGAGGACGCATGGAAGAAGATCGGGCTCCGCGCTCTGGTCATCGTCGGCCCCGGCTTCATCATCGCCCGCGCGATCTTCGTCAGCCGTCGCGGTGAGCTGGTGCCGGTGACCTTGTTCGCATGGGTCATCGCTACGTGGCTCGTCGCCGCAGCCGCCCACCGGGACGCGAAGCGCCGGCGGAAGGAGAAGAAGCGCAAGGAGAAGGAGAAGCGGAAGGCCCAGGAGAAGAAGGGGAAGAAGGGCAAAAAGAACAAGAAGGAAGTTGATCAAGAAACGGGAGAGCAGGGGAGTAGCACCACCCCCCAGCCCCCCAGCGAAGAGGAGATCCGCGCCCGCGTCGCCCTGTGGATCCGACAGAAGATCCAGGAAAACCCCCACGGCAACAACGGCATCCACCTCGGCCCCCTCTACGACGCAGCGCTCAAAGAGGGATGGACCACCCCCGAGACAGACCGCCCCACCTTCCGCAAGGTGCTGGAGCACCGCGGCATCAAAACCGGTCAGGTCAACGTCGGCGGCAAGAACCTGACCGGCGTCAAGGCCAAGGACGTTCCGGCCGCGCGCCCCGGTGACCCCGACTGGAAGGCCCACGCGAGCGTCACCCGGCACCTCCAGAAGACCCCCGAGTGAGGCCCCACCCCCACCCCTCCCGAGCGGCCACCAACACCCCACACACCCGGGCCCGATCACCACCCCGCCCACACCCCTCTCCCGCCCCACGCGAGAGGGGCCCGCCAACCCCCGCCCCACACCCGGCCGGACGGCACCCAGGGGAGCGGCACCGGCCACGAACGCGGGCCGCCCCTCTCCCCCACCCCGGGTCGGTCTACCAACCCCGCTCTATCTCCAGTAGACCCAATCTGACCTGCGGAAACGACGTCACGGTCTACGCCGCTCTACCCAGCCGGTAGACCTCTCTACCACCCTGCCAACAGCCCTACGCACGGCCGCCGTACGGCACCATTGACCCCCAACACGCAGTCGAGCGAGGAGGGGCACGTGGCCGACGACGGCAAGCGCCGCGTCTTCCGGGTCACCATCGAGCCGGAATCCGACGAGCCGCCACGCACCCGCGACTCAAAGTTCATGGCGTTCGTGCTGATCATCGCCATCATCGGAGCCATCGGGAAAGCGTGCGGCCTGGGTTAACCGGCGCGGGAGGGTGGGCCGCCGCACCCACCACAGGAAGCACGCCCCCCCATGGACCCCACAACGCGCCAAGCGGCCGACGCGATCACCCAGCCCTGCACGAGGGCGACGTCGCCGAGTCCATCCAGAACGAGAGCAGTGCCTGAGGCCCCCGCCGGACTCGGTCGGATGGAGGCCTCTGTCGCGCAGTGATAGTCGGACGCCCGTGCGCAGCTGCTCGCGGATTATCACGCCGTGATAATCCGAACCGCCCGACAGGGTGAAACCACGTCAGGAACGGCGAACCGGCTGTTGTCGGAGAGACGCGAGTCAGTAAGGTGACGCCATGTCCTCTCCATACCCCCAGGGAGACCGGGAAAAGGTAGCGTCCAAGCTGCCCTCGGCACTCCAGCAAGAGCTCAAGATCCGCTGCGCCGAACTCGGCCTGGACATCCAGGACGCCGTCACCACGGCCATCACCAACTGGCGCGCGAGCACCAGCCCGGGCCTCGACGTCGACACCGCAGGTGCCAAGTCCTTCAGCACGTGGCTCCCACCGGGCCTGTACGACCAGTTCAAGGACACCTGCACCGACCGTGGCGTCTCCTACACCCAAGGCTTGGCGCAGAGCATTCGCCTCTGGCTGGACGACAACCCTTCCCCACGGCAGGGCGGTCGGGGTGCCGAACCCCGGCGCATCATCACCGTGAACCAGAAGGGCGGCGTCGGGAAGACCGCCGTCTCCTTGGGCATGGCCGAGGCGTACGCCGAGGACGAGGAAGCCGGAATGGCGGCCCTGCGGCGCCACATCGAGTCGCTGACCTACAACGAGTGCAAGCGGATCGGCAGGACCAAGGCGGAGCTTCTCAGCGCCATCGCCGCGTGCACCCTTGGCGGTCAGCGGGTTCTCCTCGTCGACTACGACCCGCAAGGACACCTGAGCGACCAACTCGGCATCCTGCAGATCCCGCCGAAGCATGACAGCCTCGTCACCCACATGGTCGGCGAGGGCGAGGGAGACCTGCGCGACCTGGTCGTGACGATCGAGGACCCCCGCTTCCAAGGACGCCTGGACGTCCTGCCAGCCGCGTTCGACGGCTTCCTCCTCGACTCGAGGATCGCCCTGACCGCGGCCAACTCCCGCGGCTTCCAGAAGGAAGCCGCCCTCGAGCGCGCCCTGCGTCCGCTGGAGGAGTACTACGACATCATCGTCATCGACTGCCCGCCCAGCCTCGGTCTCGCCACGGACGCCGCGCTCTACTACGGGCGCCGCCGGCGAAACGAGAAGCGAGGAAGGTCCGGAGTCATCATCCCGGTCCTCGCCGAAGACTCCTCCGCTACCGCCTACATGATGCTGGTCCAGCAGATCGAAGACCTCTGCAAGGACCTCGGCCTGGAGCTCGACTACCTCGGCCTGGTCGTGAACCTCTACGACTCCCGCCGCGGCTACGTCGCCACCTCCTCCCTGGACAACTGGAACAGCCTGGAGGACCAGCGCGTCCTGGCCGTCATCGACGACCTGAAGGAACAACGCGAAGCCGTCCGCATGAAGCAGGCACTGCTGTCGTACGCGCCGGAAAGCAAGCAGGCCAACGCCATGCGGATGATCGCCATGGGGGCCGCAGGATGAGCAAGGCAGACAAGCTCGGCACCGGCTCCGCCTTCGGTGCTGCCGCCACCGCGCGCAGCTCCCGCCGCGACGCCATCGAGAGCACGATCGGGGCGCAGGCAGCGGCGACCGCAGCCATCACCGACCTGCCGGTGACCCTCATCAGTGACAACCCCGACAACCCGCGCAACCATCTGCGCAACCTTGAGGAGACGGTCCAGACCGTCCGGGAAGTCGGTGTCCTCATCCCCATCGTCGTCGCGACCGTGGACGCCTACCTCCACGACCGTCCCGACCGGGACAACGACATCGACGACGGTGCCCAGTACATCGTCGTCGACGGCCACCGCCGGCTCGAGGCTGCGCGTCGCGTCGGCATGGCCACCATCCCCGTACGCGTCGATAACGCACGCGTCGCCACCGACGAAGCACTCCTCGAAGCCGCCTTCATCGCGAACTACCACCGCGACGACATGACGGACCTCGAGGAAGCTCACGCTCTCCAGTCCTTGGTCGACTACTACGGCAGCCAGACCAAAGCTTCCAAACGGCTCGGCATCCCGCAGAACACCATCTCCAGCAAGCTCTCCCTGCTGAAGCTGTCACCGGAACTCCAGAAGGACCTGGTGAACGGCGAGCGGACGGTCGAGCACGTCCGGAACCTGGGCAAGCTGTCGCCTGAGGAACAGAAGAAGAAGGCGGACGAGCGGCGTACTGCCGCTGAACGTCGAAAGCCACTGCAGCAGACGGCAGAACCTCCACAGGCGACAGCTGAGGGAGCCCAGCCCAAAGACCAGGTCGAGGACACGGGCCAAGTATCACGCCGTGATAATTCCGAGCAGGCGCCCAGTTCGGCGGCGGCCGAGGAGGCACAGCCTGGAGAGCAGGCGGGGGAGACAGGCGAGGTATCACGCCGTGATAGTTCGGAGCCGACGCCAAGCCGGACGCCACATCAGCAAGAGACCGGAGTCCCGTCGGGAGACGGGAAGCGCATCCCGGAGCCGCGCCCGCAGGATGACGGGCAATCTCCCGCTGCCACGGAGACGATGCAACCCCCGCGGCTGCCGTATGACCAACCCCCGCTCGTTGCCATGCACCTCGCACGGAAGATGGATGAGGATGGCTTCTTCGAGCTCCTCCGGCTCCTGAACATCAAGGCACGAGAACTCGACCGGACCAGGTTCGAGAGGTTGCTGGCCACCTTCACCGAAGCGCCGTCCATGCAGGTGGACTGAGACGCCATCAGCGGGACGCCGGCCCCGCTTCTCGCCGTCACGGTGAGGGAGCGGGGCCTCTTCAGCTTGAGTACACACCGTGCAGCCCACGGGCTCCACCCGGCTGCTCGCTCACCGCGGGATCGGGCGCGCTCTTGGGCGCGGTGCCTCGCCTACGCGGCACCAGGTTCCGGTGGGCTCTCTGAGGGTCCTACCCGCGCTGACCTGCAGTGGTAAGCGGCACGGTGGCTGCTCGCGTTCTCTGACTGCCGTGCTTACCACGGCGATTGAGACCTGCCTGTGGCCATGGAGGGGCCCTGACGGTGAGCGTGGCGGTGAGGACGCCCCGGCACCATCCGCACGGGCCCGCGCTGCCGCTCTCTGTCCACAGGCATTCGACTTCAACGTGGGACCCGCAGCCGTTGAACGCGGCTGGTCGACCGGGATTCGATCCGGCCAGCAGGGTGCCACGTCCTGCCCGACGCCCACCCGCCGGAAACGTGAGTCCTCAACACATGAAAGGGGAACTGGTGCGGAGCACGACGGACCACGGACTGGTCCACACGATCGCCTCCCCCCTCACCACCACCGCCGGGCACGGTTCGGACATCGACCGGCTCACCGCCTGGCTGATCTCTGTCCTGCCCGACAGCGCCGCCGAACTCCAGCTCTGGGGCATCTGCGCAGTCGTGGTCATCGCCACCCTGTACGGGATCGGAACGCGCCGTGTGGCAGCGCAGGGCAAGAAGGAACGCCCCGGAATCGACGGAGCCGTCGACACCCTCGGCGAAGGCCTCGCGGTCACGATCGGCGGACTGCTCGGCGGCGCCTGCCGGTTCGTCGCCGGCCAGCCCGTATGGGGCGAGCCCAAGACCGACTCCAGCTTCCTCAGGCCGGGGGAGCGAATCGACCGCGCCTTCGCCGGCGACCTCGCCCGTCCCGACACGGCCACGGGCAGCAAGACGCCGCGCCCCCGCCGCTCCCGGACCGCCTTTCTCACAACCCCTCGTGCACTGACGCGGATCGGTGAGACCTGGCACCAGTGGCCCGGAGTGGCCCGCTCTGCGGTCCGGCTGGGGACGGTGACGGCGGCCGTCGGCTTGTGGCGGGAGCCTGAGTGGACGGCCGTGGTCCTCGCCGTCACCGTGCCCGTGGCGGCCGCGGCCGCCACGGTGGCCGTGCCGCGCGGCAGCCGTTCCCGCAACGACGCGGAGACCTACGGGCCCGGCCTGTGGGCGGCTCTGATCCAGGTGCTGCGTCTGTCCGCCGAGGACCAGGAGCGCGGCGAGGCCTACTGGATGCTCCTGCCGGACGACCTGTCCGACGACGAAGCGCGCATTGTGATCCGCCTGCCGTTGCAGTGGCTCGGCAGCGACAAGGAGCGCGCGATGCTCGCGCACATCCTCCATTCCCGGCTGCCCGGTGAGTGGGTCGCCTCGTACGCGCAGCGCGGCCGCAACCCGTACGTGGAGTTCACCCCGAAGCCCACGCCCAAGCCCCGCCCGCAGCTGGCCTCTTCGGTGCCGTGGCGGTCAACCGGAGACCCCTACAAGGTGTTCGTCGGCCAGGCCGTCGAGGGCGACCGCATCGTCGACGTCGTGGTGGCCACCGAATCGGAGACACCGCACTGGGGCGTGGCCGGCGACACCGGCTCCGGCAAGTCCACGATGCTCTACATCCCCGTCGTACACGGCCGGCAGAACAGCTGGGTCGTCGACATCCTCGACAACAAGGAAAACTCCATGATCGAGGCGGAGGGACACTCGGGGATCCGGATCCACAAGTCGACCCGCGCGTGCATGGGTGCCTTCGCCGAGTTCATGACCTCGATGATCGCGGCGGAGAAGGCCCTCGGCCTGGACGGCGACCCGCAGCTGCGCGCGCAGCTCATCCCGCGTCTGCTGGTCATCGACGAGCTGCCCACCCTGATCCGGTTCGCCTACACGTGGTGGAAGTACGGCATCAAGCAGAAGGGCACGCCGCCGTTCATCGACTGGTTCACCATCATCTTGATGATGGGCCGCTCCTCCAACCACCGCGTCGTGGTCGGCGCCCAGCAGTTCGACAACGCGCTGTTCGGCGGCACCATCGGCCGCAAGCAGATCGGCACGAAGATCGTCATCGGCAAGCAGGACATGGTGAGCTGGGGCGTGGCCTTCGGGCAGAACGCGCCGCGCTTCGGCTACGACACCACCGTCAAGGGGCGGGGCGCGTACGCCGACAACCAGACCGATCCGGACGGCGACTACGCCTGGGTGCGCGAGTTCCAGGCCGCGTACATCACGCCGCACGTCCAGGACCTCCTCGCAGGAGCCCCCCAGGCGCCAGCGTGGTTCGACGCGGGGCAGATGGCGCCGTGGATCACCCCCGAGGCACTCGCCCAGGCCCAGGAAGAGGCGGCGGCCGCCAACTTCCTGCCCGGCGGCAAGTTCGCCCCCTTGTCGCGGCCGGTTGTCCCGGTGCGGAGGAACAGGGGAGTGGGAGGGGGCCCGCCCAGGTCAGGTGCCGGGACAGCGCTCGTCGGGACCGGTGGCGGGACAGGGGCCGGGACAGCCGATCCGGACGCGGCGCTCGAGGCCGAGCAGGCCGAGGACGCGGCCCTGCCCGACACGTTCTCCATTGCCGACGCGTGCAAGAAAGGGATTCTGCCCTGGGGGTATGAGACCGCCCGCAAGTACCTGCTCCAGCGGTCCAAGGACCGTGGCGTCGCGGTCCCCGAAGGGGTCACAGACGGCAGGGTCACCTACTACACCCGGGCCGAGCTGGAGACCTGGCTCGCAGCCTGGAACACGGCCAAGGCCACCGCATAGGGCGACGGCCCCGGCCAGCCGGGGCCACTCCATTCACGACGCGGCATCGAGCGCGCATCCGACGTCCACGACCGGTGCGCACATGACAATGTGAAACCTGTTCATCACAGATACGGGAGGGGCAGCAGCGTGGCTGCGGCAAAGGAGTCCAAAGCAGCGACACCCACGAGGGCGCAGCGTGCCCTAATCGGGGTGGTGGTTACCGGTGCGGTGACCATCGCAGGCATCGGGTTCGCGGGTTCGTACACGGCCGTCCGCGAACTCGCCGTCAAGAAAGGCTTCGGGACCTTCGCCTACGTCTTCCCGATCGGTATCGACGCGGGCATCTGCGTCCTGCTGGCCCTCGACCTCCTCCTCACCTGGATCCGCATCCCCTTCCCGCTGCTGCGCCAGACGGCCTGGCTGCTGACGGCGGCGACGATCGCCTTCAACGGCGCGGCGGCCTGGCCGGACCCGCTGGGCGTGGGCATGCACGCGGTGATCCCGGTCCTGTTCGTGGTCGCGGTGGAGGCGGCCCGGCACGCGATCGGCCGCATCGCCGACATCACCGCCGACAAGCACATGGAAGGCGTCCGCCTAACACGGTGGATGCTCTCGCCCCTCCCGACCTTCCTGCTGTGGCGGCGGATGAAACTGTGGGAACTGCGCTCCTACGACCAGGTCATCAAGCTGGAGCAAGAACGTCTCGTCTACCAGGCCCGCCTGCACTCCCGCTTCGGCCGAGCGTGGCGCAGGAAGGCCCCGGTGGAGTCCCTGATGCCGCTGCGCCTCGCGCGCTACGGCGTCCCGCTCGCCGACACGGCACCCGCAGGCCTGGCCGCCGCAGGAATCGAGGTACCTCTGCCACAGCCCGAACTCCCCGTGCAGCACGAGGACCTGGCGCTCGCCGGCCTCCACGGGCACCCCCTCGAGCAGATGCAGGAGCACGACACCCCGTGGTTCGCGCCGCACCACCCGGCGCCGGGCACGCCGGACGTACCGCAGGCCGAGCAGATTCCCCAGCCGTTCCATGAGGCTGACGCGTCGGTCCGAGGCGGGGGAGAAGCCCCGGGGGAAAGCGTCGACGAGGAGGCCCTCCAGGTCGACCGCATGAAGAGCGAGGCGGTTGTGCCGCCGCTGGAACGCGAGCGGCAGCACGACGGCGCCGGGCTGGATCCCAACGGCCGCTGGAATGCGTCCCGGGACACTGCGGCAGACCTGGAACGAGAGAACTCCAGCTCCGAATTCCACGACATCCTCCAGGAGGAGCGGGCCGGCGCGGCCGCTGACCGAACCGGCGGTCCCAGCCGGCTCGTCGTGCAGATGCGGATCCCCGACGAGCCGAACGAGCCGGAGCCTGCGACGCCGGAGACGCCCTCCGACGAGGTTGAGGAAGAGCCGGCTGCGGACGGCGACCAGCCGCAGGAGGCGGCGGCGGCTCCGCCGGCTCCGGACGGTCTCAAGGGCGTCGAGCTGGTGGCATGGCACTACCGTCAGCTGCCCGAGGACCAGCGGAGGTTGTCGGCGAACGAACTCGCCCCTCAGCTGGTTGAGATGACCGGCTACAAGCAGAACACGGTCCGCAAGTACATCGGGGACATCCGCAAGGCCGAGGCCCGCGCCGCGCAGGCCGCAGAGGCGTGAATTCCAACGATTCCAACGCGCTGCCGGGCCGTTGGAATCCGCTGCCGCCCCGGGCCGGAACGCCTTTGATCCGCTCCGGCCACAGGCCGCTTGGGCGCCCCTGCGTGCGCCTCGTGCGGGGGGTCCAGCCGCCGTCACCCGCGGTCGACGATCCTGCCACAGCCGTGGCACGCGCGTGGACGTGACGGTGCACCCTGACCCCGGCACTCCTCTTGGAAAACTCGCTGACCTGCAATTTTCCAACTTTTCCAGCGGGAGGGCGACAGGAAGGTGCCCGGTGTAGGCACCAGTTCGCGGCGCGCAGACCGGGCAGGCCAGCGGCTGCGCAGTCGGCGGCGCGGGTCCTGTGGAATGCCGGTGCAGTGCCCCGAGCAGCACAGGCCGCAGGGTTGTTGGAACGGACAGCCTGGCCCGGGCTGGAATGCCGCCGGATGTGCGTGGGCGTCACGTTGGGCTTCTCCGCCGCCGATTCCAACGGCGCCCGGCCACCCCAGCCGTGGTCGCTCCCAGCGGTCGGCGCCGTGTCGAAGGTGTGGAATCTCGTGCGCCCCTGCCTGCCGCGTGACCGACCCCGTCGGCAACGTCCCTCAGCGTGGCGTTGAAAGTGTGGAATCTCGTGCGCCCCCTGTCGACCGCGTCATTGGTCGCGTCGACGGCCTGCAGGAGATGACGGCTGGCGGCAGGCGGCCGTCAGCGAACACAACCCGCCCGAGAGCCCTGAACCGCCCGCCGACCTGCGGTGGTGAGTGAAGCAAGGCTCACTTACCACGGCCGCAACCCACTTACCACGCCGCTTACCACGAGGTCAGAGGCCACTTACCACGACTGGTCAGCACGGAAGTTATGACCCTGTGACGCCACTGGGTCCCTGGTGGCAAGCGGGACGGTAAGAGCCGGGACGAAAGGTGTGGGCACAGACCAACCCCTCTGCACTGTGAGGAGCAGTCCATGCCCGCCTCCCTCCCACCTCGCGACCGAAGCGGCCGGTCGCGCCGCGAGCCGGCCGCCACGAGCCCGACGGTGCGCCGCACACGGACGCTGCCCGTACGCCGCACCCGGCTGGTGCGCGCGGCGGTCTGGGCCGCCGTGGCCGCCGGCCCGCTCGCGCTGATCGCCAGCTGCGCGCACGACGACCCGCCGGTGCACGCCCAGCCCGCGCCGGTGACCCGGGCCGCCGATCGCAGCGAGGCCGCAGCCGACCCGGCCGGGTACGCGGAGCTGGTCCTCAGCCTGTGGCTGCGCAGCGGAGTCGGCGAGGACTCCGCAGCCGCGCGGCAGCTGCGCGCCTTGGCGCCGTCCGTGCAGCCCCCGACGTGGGGCGAGCATGCCCCAGCCGTCGAGCGCCTGGCCGCGGTGCGCACTGCCAAGCAGGCGGACGGCGCATGGTCGGTGACCGTCGCTGTCGAGTTCAAGGACTCCGCCGCGGGGACCGCCGAGCAGGGCATCGTGCGGTACTTCGCGCTGCCCCTCGTCGCCACGGACGTGGGCAGCGCGCCCGGCTCGAAGCAGGCCTTCGCCGTCACCGACGCCCCGGCCGAGGTGGCCGGTCCCACCGTGCTGGACGAGCCGGACGACCCGTATGGCACGCAGGTGCCAGCCGGGTCGGCTCTGGCGTCCACCGTGGGGGAGTTCCTGAGCGCCTACCTGGGAGCCGAGGAAGGCGCCGAGCGCTACCTGGCCCCGGGCACCACGCTGCCCGCGCTGTCGTCCGCAGCGTTCACCGCCGTGTCGGTCGACGGGTTGCAGGCCGCCGGTCGTACAGACGGCACGGTCGGCGAGGACGGCACCACCGTGCGGGTGCAGGCACAGATCACCGCTAAGGACACCGACGGCGGGCAGTGGCCGCTGGCCTACGCCTTGGAGCTCAAGGCCCGCGACGGGCGGTGGGAGGTCGTCGCCTTGCAGTCCGGTCTGGAAACCGCCGGTGGCACCAAGACCAGCGGCACCCGCGCCAGTGCGACCGCACTGTCGACTACCACGCCGCAGCCCGTCGTACTGCGCGGCACCAACGCGCACGCGGGCGCCCGTGTCACCGATTGGGAGGTCACCCGATGACGCATCTGATCCTCGCGGCCGAGCTCGACGACATCGGCAACCACCTCCTCACAGTGGGCAACGGCTGGGCCGAGAAGTCGCTCAAGCTCGCTCTGCTGACCATCGTCGTCGGCACGGTGATCAAGAAGCTCTCGATCAAGGCTGGCATCGGTACCCTGATCGGCCTGGTCATCGCCAACGGCATCTACGGCGCCCGCACCGACATCTCCGACGCGGTCACAGACGAGGTGACCCACGTCAAGGGCGCTCCAGCCGTGCACGCACCTCTGGTCCCCGGCCCCGGCACACCCGCCCAGCGGACATCGGCGGCTGGTGAGCGCGCATGAGTTCCCTATTGGCCCTTGGCGCCCTGCTCGGCGCCGTCGCCACCCTGCTTGCCCTCGCCGTGCACCGGCGGCTGACCCGCACCCCGCACTGCGGCTGGTGCGCGACCGCGTCCGGCTGGCCCACCAGCGACCACGACGCGAGGCAGTGCCGCGGCTACGTCCAGGAGCGCCGCCGCGAGCGGCTGCGCGACATCGCCCACGGCCGTACCGTGCCGGAGCCGAGCCCATGGGGCGAGGCGTGGCTGCTGCCCGAGGAGATCGCCCAGCGCGCGGAGGCTGACGCATGAGTTCCACTGCCGCGGCGCCTCGCGTCGGCCGCAGCTACACCCGCGCCCGCCGCCACCCTTGGGTTCTGGGCAAGGTGGGCGACTGGGTGCTGCCGCTCGGACCCTACACCCCCACCCAGCTGGTCATCGCCGCTGTCGGAATCTTCGTGCTGATCAAGACCTTTGCCTGGTGGTCGTTCCTGGGGCCGGCACCCGTCGTCGGTCTCGGCGTCGCGGTGTGGATGGCCCGCGCCACCCGCATCGGCGGCCGCTCCCCGCTGTGGATCGCCTACGGGTGGGTGCAGTACGTCCTGCAGCCCAAGAACGGCCGCATCGGCGGCCGCCCCGCCCGCGAGCGACGCACCCGCGTCCTGCACGGCACCCTCCTCATCGAGGACACCACGCCCGACCCGGGCCTCGATACTCCCGGAGCGCAGGCGACCGCGGCCGCGAAGACCCGCACCCGCACCCGTGGCCCGCGCCCCTCGGCAGCTGCCTCGGTCCGGCCCGTACGGCGCCGCTCCGGTCGGCGCCGCACGGCGGCTCCACGCCCCTCGAGCCCGGCCGTCCGGCCGGCTCCCACGCCCCTGCAGCAGATGCTGCGTGCCCGACAGGAGGTCGGACGGTGAAGCTGGCCATCCGTCACATCGTCGACAACCTGGTGTGGTCCACCTCCGGCACGGTGTGGGCGATCTGGTCGCTGACCCCGCAGGGCTCGAGGTACATGGACGAGCGGGCCCGCGAGGAACTGCAGTACCGCGTCACCTCCCTGGTGCGCTCCCTGCCCGGCGGCGCCCGCCTGTACGGGCTGTGCGCCCGCGTCGACCCCGGCGAGGTCATCGCCCGCACCGTCGAGGGAGTCGACTACCGCCGGCACCCGCACTGGGCCGAGGTCGCCGACGCCCAGCTGCGGCTGCTGGCGGGGGAGGACCTTGCCACGCCGGTGGAGATGCACCGGCGCACCCTGTGGCTGGCCGTGCCGCTGGAGAAGCCCAGCGCCCGCGCGGAGCTGTCCGCGGCCTTCGCCACGGCATGGGCGGAGCTCGCCAGCATGCTGGGCCTTCCCCCAGCGCCCGTGTCGGCCGACGAGGTCGCCGACGTCCAGCAGCGCGCCCGCCAGATGGCCGCCGAGCTCGGCGGCGGCCTCGGACTGATCCCGGCCCGCCCCGCGGAGATCGTGTGGATGCACCAGCACGCCGTCGCGCGCGGCCTGGAGGAGCCGCTGCTGGCCGAGGCCGAGCGCTCCGCGATGCGGGGCAGCCGCCTGGTCAGCGGTGCCCTGCGGGCGCCCTCGCACGCCGACCTCGGCGAAGTGCGGCTACTGGAAGGCGGCTTCGACGACGAGCCGGAGACCGCGGCCGGCCGCAGGGTGTCGAAGAAGCCCGCCGGCTGCAGCCGTGGCAAGGGCCACAGCAGCATGACAGGGCGGCGGTGGCTGCAGGTGGAGTCCGAGGCCGGCTGCTCCTACCAGGCCCACCTGGCGCTGGCGGAGATACCGCGCAAGTTCACCGCCCACAGCGGGGACTTCTTCGCCTGGCTGGACCGCTTCCCCTTCCCCGTCGACTGGGTGGTCGACATGAAGCTCGTGCCGACCGAGAAGGTCGCGGAGGAGGTCCGCAAGAAGAAGCGGGATCTGGTCGACCAAGCCGACCAGTACGCGGCGCAGCGCGAGACCGGGCTGCCCGAGGACATGCACGACGCCGCCGAGGACCTCGGCGACCTCGGGGCGCGGGCTGGGCGCAACAGCGTCGAGGCCGAGGTCCAGTCCGTCACCGTGTTGACCGTCTGGGGCACCACCGCCGCCGAATGCGACGAGCGCGCCGGACGCCTGCACGCCCGTCTGCGCGGCTCCAACTTCCGGCTGCAGCGGCCACGCGGCGGCCAGGAGGAGCTGTTCACCCTCACCCTGCCGGCCACCACCAGCCCCGCAGCCACCCGCCAGTACACCCAATACGAGCTGGGCGAGGACTGGGCCATGCACGCCGCCCTGACCGGGCACGCCTTCGGCGACCCCACGGGCGCCATGATCGGGTTCTCCCAGGACGTCGGCACCGTCACCCCCACCCTGCTCGACATCGCCAACGCCCCCGTCCACAACGCCTCGGCGTCGTTCGGAATCGCCGGCGACCTCGGCGGCGGCAAGAGCGTCCTGCTCAAAATGATCTCCTCCTCCGTCGTCGACCGCGGCGGCCGCGTCATCGCCATCGACCGCACCAAGCGCCGGGAATGGGCCCGCTTCGCCTCCGCGGCCGCCGCCGGCCGTTGTCAGGTCGTCGACGCCGCGAAAGCCGAACTGTCCATCGACCCGCTGCGCGTGTTCGACGACCCGGCCGTCGGCGCCCGCTACGCCCTGAGCTACCTGACCGTGCAGCTCGGCGTGGGACCGATGACCGAGCACGGCGCCCTCCTGAAGAAGGCCGTCAAGCAGGCCGCGAACCACTCCTTCCCCTGCATGGCCCAAGTGCTTGTCGCACTGGAGGAGATGGCCGAGGGCGAGGGGCCCCGCGCCGAGCGCGCCGCCTCCCTCGTCGAGTGGCTGCAGGTCGCATCCGACGAACCGCTCGCCGCCGCCGTCTTCGACCCCGAACTGCCGCCACTCGACCTCGTCTCCGACGTCAACAGCGACTTCGTGGTGATCACCACCAGCGGACTGAGCCTGCCGCCCAGGGAAGCGGTCACCAAGCCGGAGCTGATGCGCACCCAGCCACTGGAGGCCCTCATCGGCCGGGCCGTGCTGTACCTGATCGCGGCGATCGCCCGCGAAGTGGCCTTCGCCGACTCGAGGTTCTGCCTGATCCCCCTGGACGAGGCGTACTGGCTCACCTCCTCCGCCGAGGGCCAGGCCCTGGTCGACGAGATCGTCTTCGACGGCCGCAAGCACGGCGCGGGAGTGGGCCTGGGCTGCCACGACGTCCTCGAACTCGGCACGTCGACCGCGCGCGGCCTGCTCGCCTACCGGTTCCTTTCCCGCACCGCCGATCCCGTCCTGGCCGCGCGCGGCCTGGAATGGCTCGGCCTGCCCGGCGACGACGAGGCCCTGCTGCGCATGGTCACCACCGACCTGTCGCCGTTCGGCCAGGCCGAGCGGGCCGGCGAATTCCTCGCCCGCGACCCGCGCATGCAGATAGGCCGCTTCAAGGCCCTCGTGCCCGCCGTCGACCGGCTGATGGCCGAGATCTTCACCACCCCCGACGACACCGCACCCGCCCAGGACACCCCCGGTCCCTCCGCCCTTGCCGGACCTGCCCGGTGAACCGGCGGCCGACCCCGGCCGACCGCCGCCCGGCCCGCCCCTGAGGCGCTTACCAACCGCGCCGGCCGCACTTACCACGCCTGGCCTGGCCGGGAGTTATGGCCCTGTGACGCCCCGGCGCCCCTGGTGGCAAGCGGGGCGGTAAGCGCCGCGGCGAACCCTGGGATCACCAACCCACCCCTCCACTTCCGAGGAGCCTCCATGTCCGCCCGCCTCCTGCCCCAATGCTCTCCCGGCGCCTGGGCGATCGACTCCGGTCCCCACCATCAGACCGTCACGATCACAGTCCCGCACCAGGCCGCGCACGCTGTCGACGCGACCGCCACGGGCGGGCCGGAGCGGGCCGCGAACGACGCCTTCGCGCGCCGCCGCAGCGGCCGTGCCGCCCTCGTCCTGGCGCTCGTCCTCCTGGCCGTGGCCGGCATCGTGACCGCGCTGCTGCTCGCCCACGGCGTCCCCGACGCCTGGTGGCCCCACACCGGGCACGCCTTCACCCCGCGCGGCACGACAGCGCAGCACAACGCCTGCGATCTGATCGCTGGGCCCGCGCGTGCCTACTGCCAGAAGACCGACCCGTCCCACCCGGCGGACCTCGCACATCACGGCATCAGCCCGACCGGACTCCTGCTCCTGATTCCCGTCGTCATCGGCATCGTGTTCCTGCTGAGCCTGCACCGGAGGCAGGCGTGAAACCGACAACCCGCACCTGCTGGCGGGCGACGGGAACCGTCGTCGCCCTGACCGTGCTGCTGACGGCGATCAGCAGCACTCCCTCCTTCGCCGCAGACAGCTCCTCGGGTGGTCTGCTCGACCCGCTGAACGTCAACACCCCTGAGGGCTTGCCGATCGACCGCTACGAGCTGACCGCCGACGAGGACGGCCCGATCGACACCGTGCTGAAGTTCTGCCTGTCCGGGATCTTCGCCCTCAGCCGCACCACCGTCGGCTTCAGCTGCTGGCTGATCAACTGGGCCTACAAATTCCCCGTTCTGAACAAACTCAACGGCCCCGCCCAGCAGCTGTCCGACACCTACCAGGTCAAGATCATCGGCCCGCTCGGACTGGCCGGGCTGTTCCTGTCCTGGGCCTTCGTCTTCGGACTGGTCCTGATCATGCGCGGACGAGTAGCCCGCGGCATCGGCGAGATCACGCTCACCCTCCTCATCGGCGCGCTCGCCGCGACCAGCGTCGTACGCCCCGCCATGCTGCTCGGCTACAACGGGCCCATTCAGCAGGTCCAGCGTGCCGCGCTGGAAGCGGCCACGATCACCGCCAACGCTGGCAGCAGTGACAGCGACAACGACGGCTCCTGCAGTCTGATCGCGGGCCCCGCCCGAAAGGCCTGCCTCGACGCGGCCAAGGACACAGAGGCCAGGGAGGCCAAGGAGCGGGCCAGGCAACGCGAGAAGAACTGTGACCTGATTGCCGGGCCGGCCCACGACGCCTGCGTCAGCGGCGAGCCCGCTCTCAACGCCGCCGAAGTGTCCAAGCCGATCACCCGCACGCTCACCGACACCCTGGTCGTGCAGCCCTACATGCTGCTGGAGTACGGCCAGACGATCGAGAAGGACAGCCCCCTCTACAAGGTCCACAAGGAAATCGTCGACCCTCCCAAGCCCGAAGACGGCCCCTGCAAGTACATCGTCGGCCCCCTCAAGGAGTATTGCCAGCGCGATCACGGCGTCAAGGCAGCCGAAGGGAAGTTCGAGAAGCTGGGGGACGAGGGCAAACTCGCAGCGTCGACCATGAAGAAGGTCACCTGGGAGCGCACCATCGGCGCGCTGCTGGTCCTGGTCGCCGTCCTCGTCATCGCCATCGTCATCATGGCCATGGTCATGGCCCTGTTCGCCGCCCAGTTCGGTTGTGTGATCGCTGCCGTCTGCGCAGTCTTCGTCTTCGCCTGGGCCATGCTGCCCGGCCCGAACCGAGGCGTGCTGTGGCGGTGGGTGGGCTACTACGCCTCCGCCGCGGTCATCCTGTTCGGCGTCTCCGTCTTCATCCCCGCCTTCGGCATCGCCGCCAGGGTTCTCCTGGCGAACAACGAGACGCCCTTGATGGAACGGCTTCTCAGTCTCATCGGCCTCGCCATCACTGCCCTGGTCATGCACCGCATCATGCTCCGCAAGGGACACAGCCTCGGGCACCGCATCGCCGAGCGCATGCGCTACGCCCGCATCGGCGGCAGCACCACCATGGACCCTCAAGCCGCTGCCACCGCCGCAGCCCTCTCCTCCGTCACCTACGGAGGGCAGGCGGGAATCGGCGGCTCCGGCGCCCACGCCTCCTTCCTGAACCGCCACGCCGGCCTGGTCTCGGGTCTGCGTGCCCTGAGCGACTCCACCGGCCTGCCCGGACATCCCGGAGCCTTCCTCGCCGAGGGCCTCGCCGAGGGCCGCCGAGCGCTCGCCCCCCTCGCCCTGGGCATGCGCACCGCTCACGCCGCCCTGATCGGCCCCAGGCGTCCGAAGCAGCAGCTCACTCCCGTGGGCCCGGACGGACAACCCCTGCCCACGCTCATCGACGGGAAGACCGGCCGCATCATCGACAACAGCGCCGACGGCGTCATCCCCGTGGGTGCCCGACTTGAAGCGGGCCTGCGCCGCACCCGGGCCGGCCGTGTCCTGGTCCGCAGCGGCAAGCTCGCCTACCACTCCACGGTGGGGCTGCCCGCCACGTGGACCCGCGTGCGCCGCGGCGCGAGCGAGATCACCGGCGAACTCCATCGGGAACTCGGCCGCCAGAACAACCACTACCGGCACGTCGCAGACCAGTGGACAGCCGACACCCGCGACGGCGCACGCGACCTCACCACCCCAGTCCGCCGCAGCTACGAAGCCGTCACCGAACCCATCCAACGAGCCAACCGGCTGCGTAACTGGCAGCAGACCTGGCTCGACGAGAACGGCCGCCCCCACTACTACGGTGGCCCGCCCACCGACGACGGCCACGTACCGGACCACGTCTGGATTCGGCGCCACCCCTGGGAGCCCGACCCCTGGGACGGTCACGCCTGGGATGGCGACCCGGAGGCGGATCGGTGAAGAAACTCGGCTGCGCCGGCCTCGCCCTCGGCCTGCTGCTGCTCACCCCTGTGTTCCTCGTACTCTTCGCCGCCGCCCGAGAACAGGACGCCCCCGACATGGAGACCGTCGGCAAAGTCTCCGGAATTCCGGCACGGATGCTGGACGCCTACCAATCAGCGGCCGCCCAACTGCCAGACCAAGCACCCAAATGCAAGGGCATGACCTGGGCGATCCTGGCCGGCATCGCCAAGATCGAAAGCAATCACGCCACAGGACGGAAGATCGCCCCCAACGGCGACATCACGCCGCACATCCTGGGACCAGTCCTCGACGGCTCCGGCACGGGTGGCAACACGACAGCCTTCCCCGACACAGACAACGGCCGCTGGGACGGAACCGCCACAGCCGAACGCGCCGTCGGCCCCTTTCAATTCCTCCCATCGACCTGGGAGAGCACGGGACGCGACGGCAACAGCGACGGCACGAAGAACCCACACAACGCCGACGACGCCGCCCTCGGGGCTGCCGTCTACCTCTGCGGGAACGGCCGCGACCTGACCGACCGATCCCAACTCAAGGCCGCCATCCTTCAGTACAACCACTCCGACGCATACGTCGCCGATGTTCTGTCCTGGATCGACCGCTACAGCCAGCTCGGCGACGGCACCATCCGCATCGGCTCCAAAGCCACCGGCGACGCCCGCACCGTCATCAACGCCGCCCTCGCGGAGATCGGCACCCCGTACTCCTGGGGCGGTGGAAACGCCAAAGGTCCCACCAAGGGCACCTGCTGCTCCCCGAGCGGCAAGTCCGGCACGAACACCACCGGCTACGACTGCTCCGGACTGACCACCTACGCCTACGCCCAGGTGCGCATCAACCTGCCGCGCACCGCCGCGCAGCAAGCCAACGTCGGCCAGCGCATACCCGCCAGCCGGGGCGTAGGCGCACTGAAGCCGGGTGACCTGGTCTTCTTCGCTGTGGACGCGTCCAGTCCCAGCACCATCTATCACGTCGGGATTTACCTGGGGGACGGTCAGATGGTCAACGCCGCCCGGCCAGGGACCAAGGTGCGGACCGAAGCGGTCTGGGATCACGGGTACGCGGGGGGTGCACGACTGCTGTGACCGCCAACACTCGTACAAGGCGCATGCCGTCCGTCCTCCTCCCTCTGCTGGGAGGCGCCCTGTGCTTCGTGCTCGGCTTCGCACTGCTCCGGCCCGGCGCGCCCGGAGGCAGCCGCGTCGACCACGGCGTTATCCAGGCACAGCCCGCTCCGCCCACTGCGTCCCCCACGGTCTTGCGCACCGCGCCGAGTCGCACGGTGTCCGCCATCCCGTCCACGTCGGCATCCGCGAGGGTTAGTGGAGACCCCGGTCCGGTTCCCATTCCCGGCGACGGGCCTGCTGGCGACTACGCGGTCCAGGAGCTCCTGGACCGCTCATCACCCCCTGACCTGCCGCACGCTCAGGAGGTGAAGCTCGTCGACCTCGCCTCACGCATCTGGCGAGCTGAGGCCACGGGTATCGGCAGGGAGAAGTGGCCGGACTACTTCGGCGACGAGCCGCTGCGCGCCCCGTACCGCGATGTACGGATCCAGGCAGGTATTGCTCGCACCGTCGGCAGCAGCCCCGACCGCGCCCGAGTCCGCCTCGTGTGGGCGGGAGTTGACCCCGCTGGCGATGAAGAGGACGGACGACTGGCCCAGGTCGTCTTCATTCGACACAACTCGGCCTGGCACCCGATTCGGTGATGACCACAATCCGTCGACCTGCGAGAATTTGTGGTCCTGTGTGTATCGGGTTGCGACAAAGGACTACCGGAACCGGCTGGGCTCTTGACGCAGCGTTTATGTACCGTGACAGGTGCGCTGTAGAAGCAGAGGGTGATCGCCGCAATTGGGGCAGATGGCGCCAACGTGCTGATTCATGCAGAAGAACACAGTGGCTACTCGGCCCGCAAGGGCCATACGGGGAGGACGACTTGACCACCGCACCACACTTGCGCCGTCGCCGACCCTCGCACGTACGGCTGGGCGTCATCGCGATCGCGTTGGGATCCCTCGCCACCGTGACCGGATGCGGTCACAGCAGCGACGACGCCAAGACACCAGCAGCCTCGACGCCAGCACCGACGGCATCACCGTCCACGTCTCCGACTGCCGACCCCGAGGATGCCGTCAAGGAGGCCTACAAGCGCTACTGGGAAGAGCAGGTCAAGGCGTACGCAAAGGGTGACGCGAAGGGCACCCAACTGAGCGTGTACAGCGGGGCGCTTGCTCTCTCGAAGACCGAGGATGACCTCAAGGACCTGCGGGCGAAGGGCATCGTCACAACCGGTGCGCCCAAGCATGACGTTGAGGTCACCAGCTTCAAGCCGAATGAGAAGGTCCCCCAGGCGAAGCTCACGGACTGCCTGGACACGTCCACCTGGAAGTTCCTGTACCGCGACTCCGGCAAGCCGGTGGAAATGCCGAAGGACCGGCTTGTTCGTTACGTGACGAAGATCGATGCGGAGAAGTGGGGGAAGCAGTGGAAGGTACTGAACGTCGATCAGCAGCAGACCGCCTGCTGAAGTCCGTCGGCCTGGCCCTTCCAGCTGCGCTACTCGCCACTCTGGTACTGCCAGCGACCGCCTTCGCGAATCCCTCCGACGGCGGCTCCTGCGACGGAGCAGGCCAGTGGATCATCTGCAAGGCCGACGATGACACCGCCTCACCGGGGCATCATGCCGAGCCCTCCGGCAACGGGAAGGGCAGTAGCAAGCCACCGGTGTGCACTTACAAGAAGATGGAACCCCAGCCCCCGGCTGGCAGCGAGTACCGCCTCGGGCACGGCGCAGATGAAAAGGGCGCCATCTACATCCGTCACTGCACTCTGACCAGCAAACAGGGCGGCACTATGCCTGATGAGCAACTGGTCTGGGTCGCGGACGGTCAAAAGCCACCTGCCGTTGACCCTAAGGCGGTGGCGCAGATGGCCGTCGGCAAGATGAAGCTCGTCGGTCCTGACATTGCTAGCCCGCGAGCAGCCGGAAAGTACACCGTCGGCATCCCTCTGTGGATGTGGGTCCATCAGAGCCCCACCACTTACGGACCCAACGAAGCGAGCGCGACCGCTGGCGGTGTGACTGTCACCGCCACCGCCAAAGTCACGAAAATCGTGTGGAACATGGGAGACGGTTCCACGGTCACGTGCAATGGTCCGGGCACGCCCTACACCGCGTCCAAGGGCATGGCCGAGTCGCCGACCTGCGGCCACACCTACTCCAAGACCTCTGCTGATGCGGGCGGCAAGTTCAAGCTGACTGCCACGTCGACCTGGTCGATTGACTGGGAGGTCGCCGGGGGCGGCGCGGGTGGACAGTTGACCGAGGTCCGCCAGTCCCAGGTCCAGGTGGTCGTCGGTGAGCTGCAGGCCGTAGGCAGCTGAGCAGCTGACATGACGTCTGTTTCAGAAAGGCAAGCATCGTGAGCAACACGGCGGCTCCGGCCACCCCAGCAGGCCAGGTGCCCGCGGCGACGCCCAGTCAGGTGCCGAGCGCGGCGGTCGGGTTCCGGGCGCGCCGACGACGGCCGGGCATGTACGCCCTGGCGGTCGCGCTGATCGCCGCGGGCGGCGGAGGCGGTCTTCTCGCCTACCAGGCGACGGGAGAGCGCTCGCCGGTCCTGGCCGTTGCCCACGAGGTTCAGGCTGGCGACGTGATCAAGGATTCCGATCTGGTCGAGGCGTCGGTGTCGCTGGACCCGGCGCTCAAGCCGATCCCTGCCTCGCAGCGTGGCCAGGTGGTCGGCAAGCGCGCCGCGGTGGCCCTGGTGCCCGGTGCCCTGCTGTCCAAGGGACAGGTCACCACCCGCACGCTGGTCAAGCCGGGGGAGCGGCTGGTGGGCATCGGGCTGAAGCAGACGCAGATGCCGGCCACCCGGCTCTCGCCCGGTGACAAGGTGCTGGTGGTCTCCACACCCTCCGATGGATCCCAGAGCACGACCGGCAACGACAAGAACAGCTCCTCCCCGAAGTCGATTCAGGCACGCGTCGTGCGGGTGGGGGAGAGGCAGCAGAACACCAACGAGCAGGTGGTCGACGTCGCCGTGCCCGAACAGGACGGTCCCGCGCTCGCCGCGCAGGCCGCAACCGGTGACGTCGCGCTCGTGGTGGACGCTCCCGGAGGCTCCTGATGGCAGTGATCACTCTGGTCGGGCTGCCGGGCGCGCCCGGGGTGACCAGCACCGCGCTGGCGCTGCTGCGCGCCTGGCCGCTGGATGATGGCCGGCGCATGGTGCTGGCCGAGTGCGACCCCGACGGCGGCGCGGTGCTGCCGGGAGCGCTGCAGGGCCGGGTTGCGGCCGACCGCGGCCTGCGGAACCTGACCGTCTCCTCCCGTACGCAGGAATTGGTCGCCGCGTTCTGGCCGCAGCTGATCGCCCTGGAGAATGACGAGCGCCGCTCGGAGCGCAACCGGCTGCTGCTGCCCGGCCTGACCGCGATGTCCCAGGCGGCGAGCCTGACCCCGGTGTGGAGCCAGCTCGCCGACCTGTTCGCCGGCATCGACAACCACGGGCACGACGTCCTGGTCGACCTCGGCCGCGGCGGCGCGTTCGGCCCGTCCGGTGTGCTGGCGCTCAGGGCGGATGCAGTGCTGATGGTCATGCGCGGCACGGTGCGCAGCCTGCACAACGCCCACTCACGCATCAGCCAGCTGCGGGCGCTGCTGGACGGGGAGAACGGCCGCGGATCGGGCTCCCTGGGCATCCTCCTGATCAAGCAGGGCCCCTACGGCGCCCGCGAGGTGGAGGACGAGCTCGCCGCTCCCGTCGTAGCGACCCTGCCGTACCGGCCGGAGGAGGCCGAGGTGCTCTCCGACGGTGCGCCTGAGGGGCGCGGCTTCCTGAACGGCAAGCTGATGAGCGCCGCACGGGATGCGACCACGCCGATCAGGCAGCGCGTGGCCTCGCGCCGGGCCCGGCTCGCCTCCCCGCTGCACCAGAGGCTGATGAAGGGAGTGACCGGTGCGCGCTGAGAACATCTACCCCGCGCCCGTTCCCCAGCCGTACGCCGCCGTACCCACGCCGGCAGCGGGGCACGATCCGCGCCGCGCCGCCGGGCAGGCCGCATCCCCTGCGATGGTCAACGACCGCGCCGTACCCCGCGTGCACATCGACGCCCAGGCGGCCGGCGAGATCAAGCGTCGCGTCAACAACCAGCTGCTCGCCGAGGCCAAGTCCAACCCCAACCTCGTCGGGCCGGCCCGCGAGCAGCGCGGCCGCGCGCTGATCAATGAGCAGGTCGCCGTGTGGGGAGATGCGGCCCGCGTCTCCCGCGAGGTCACCGCGGCGGACGAACACCAGATGGCCGCGCTGGTCTTCGACATGCTGTTCCGGGCCGGCCGTCTGCAGCGCTACCTCGACGACGACCGGGTCGAGGACATCTGGATCAACGGCCACGACCAGGTGCACCTGAAGTTCAGCGACGACACCGAGCCCGTCCCGGCCGACCCGGTAGCCGAGTCCGAAGAAGAACTCCAGGACCTCGTGCGCGACCTGATCCGCAACAGCGGTCAGAGCGGCCGCACGTTCTCCACGGCCAGCCCCGACGTGGCGCTGCGCCTGCCGGACGGCTCGCGCCTGCAGGCCCTCCACCCGGAGATCACCGGCGACCGTACGTTCGTGACGATCCGCCGCCACCGACTGCAGGACGCCACCCTCCAGGACCTCGTCCACCGGGGCACCATGGACGCCACCATCGCATCCCTGCTGGGCGCGTGCGTCCGCGCCCGCCGCAACGTCATGGTCGTGGGCGAGCAGTCGAGCGGGAAGACCACCCTGCTGCGCGCGCTGATGAAGGAGATCCCCCAGCACGAGCGGTTCGGCACCATCGAGACCGAGTTCGAGCTGTGGGCCCACAAGAACGGCTACCACACCCAGGTGGTGCCGATGGAAGGGCGCGAGTCCAACGGCGAACGAATCGACGGCCGCGCGGTCGGTGAGATCACCCTGCTCGACCTGATGTACCGGGCGAAGCGCATGTCGCTGAAGCGGGTCGTGGTCGGTGAGGTCCGCGGCCCGGAGGTCACCGCGATGATGCAGGCCCTGACCAGCGACCGGCCCGGCAGCATGTGCACGATGCACGCCTCCGAGCCGCACGTGGTGTTCGACCGCATCGCCGAGCTGTACCTGCTGGCCCGCGGCAACTTCTCCGAGCAGCTCGCCTACCGGCAGATCGCCAACGGCTTGCACTTCATCGTCTTCATGTCGGTCGACGAGTCCAGCCCCGTCCCGCGCCGACTGGTCAGCCACGTCTGGGAGATCACCGGCATCGGCGAGAACGGCCGGCCCGCCTACAACGAGATCTGCCGCCCGGCCAACGAGTGGGACCTGCGCGCGGTCCCCGCGGCGCCCCTCTCACCACGCTCTCGGCGCCGCCTGGAACTGGCCGGCTTCTCCAGCCACTTGCTCGACCAAGCCGCCGCCTACCAGGGGGTGGGCGCATGACGACGGCACTGTGGTGGATGCTCTGCGGGGCGCTGCTGGCCGGCGGCCTGGTCGCGGCCGTGGTGGCCACCGTCGGCACCACCGCGCCCCCGGGACAGGGACGCCTCGCCCGCTGGCAGGCGCAATGGTCGGGCGGACCGGACGGGAAGCAACGCATCGCCCGCCGCCGGACGTTCGCCGCCGCCGCGGCCGTCACCACGGCCCTGGTGTGGCTGTTCAGCGGAGTGTTCGTGGCCGCGGTCCTGCTCGGCGCGGCCGTGATCGGGGTGCCGTGGCTGCTGTCCCCGGCCGCCTCGGTCAAGGGCCGGATCGCCAAGCTGGAGGCGCTCGCCGACTGGACCCAGCGCCTGTCGGAGATCCTGCGCCTCGGCTTCGCCCTGGAGCAGGCGCTGATCACCAGCCGGAAGAACCCGCCCGCGGCGATCGAGGACGAGGTCAGCGAACTCGCCGACAAGCTGAAGGCCGGCTGGCTACCGGTGGACGCGCTCAAGGACTTCGCGGACCGGCTCGATGACGTCACCGCCGACAAGGTGTGCGCCGGGCTGATGCTGTGCGCGGTCGACCCGGGCCCGGGCCTGGCCCAGGTCCTCGAGGACGTCTCCGCCTCGATCCGGGAAGAAGTCGCCCAGCGCCGCAAGATCGAGTCGGACCGGGCCAAATCCCGCAGCGCCGTGCGCACGATGACGATCATCAGCCTCTGCCTGGTCCTGGGCGGATTCCTCGTTCCCTACACCGCCCCCTACAGCTCCCTGCTCGGCCAGCTGGTCCTGGCCCTGCTGGGCGCCGCGTTCGCCGTCGTGCTGTGGTGGACCCGCCGCCTGGCCAGCCACGACCCGGTGCCCCGCTTCCTGATCACCGACCCGCGCAGCCGGGTCAAGCAACCGGAGCCCACCGTCGAGGAGTTGGCCGCATGAGCGTAACCGGATCCCTCGCCTGAAGGCGGGGGCATTCAGCCCGTTGGGCTGAGGCCCGCGTGTTACCAGACCAGCCAACACATCAAGGAGGTGAACGAGTTGGCTACGTTCCGTGCAGGACAGAAGATCCACCAAGCTGTGCTTCCTCAGCAGCTTGCTCTGGAATTCGAGTCAGCAGACAACCTTGGGATCAGGGACGAAACGGGGCTCGAAGCCGCCACCACAGCGGACCCGAGCACGGGACACGGTCGAGAGGAGACGTGCGGCGGTTCACCTGCCGCTGCACGCGTCACCCCCGCGCCTTCCGAGGCCGGGGAGCAGGGACGTGAGTCCCATCCCTACGTGTTCGTCCTTGACAAGCACGGCCACCCGCTCCAGCCCTGCCCACCGGCACGGGCCCGCCAGTTGCTCAGGAACGGACGTGCTGTTGTCCATCGGCACACGCCGTTCGTCATCCGCCTCAAAGACCGCACTGTGCAGAACAGCGAGGTGGACGGTGTCGAGATAGGAATTGACCCCGGCAGCAAGCACACCGGTCTCGCCGTGTTCACCGCCCAGGCCGGGGAACGCCGGGGGCGGTACACCGTCCAACTCGACCACCGCGGCCAGCAGATCAAGAAGAAGCTGGAACAACGCGCCGCCTACCGGCGCGCACGGCGGTCCCGGAACCTGCGCTACCGGACCCCGAGGTTCCTCAACCGCCGGCGCCCCGACGGCTGGCTACCCCCGTCCCTCCGCCACCGTGTGATCACTACCGTGTCCTGGGTGGACCGCATCTCCAGCTGGGCGCCGGTCCGCGCCGCGCACGTGGAACGAGTCGCCTTCGACACGAATGCTCTGTCTGCTGGCCAAAACCTTGAAGGAACTGAGTATCAGCAGGGCACCCTGCACGGCTACGAGCTGCGCGAGTACCTCCTTGCCAAGTGGGGCCGCACGTGCGCTTACTGCGGCGCGACCGGCGTGCCGCTGAACATCGACCACATCCATCCCCGCTCACGCGGCGGGACGGACCGCGTGTCCAACCTGTGCGTGGCGTGCGTGCCCTGCAACCAGGCCAAGTCCAACCGCCCGGTGGACGACTTCCTCGCCGGGAAACCGAAGCTCCTGGCCAAGCTCCTCGCGCAGGCCAAGACGCCCCTCAAGGACGCCGCCGCTGTCCAAGCGGTGCGCCGGGTCCTGTGGTGGGAACTCGACCAGCGACTCCCCACCCATGTCGGCTCTGGGGGGCGCACGAAATACAACCGCACCCGCAGTCACCTGCCAAAGACCCACACCTTGGACGCGCTGTGCGTGGGCAAGCTCGTCGTTGTGACGGAGACCATCACCACAGTCCTCGTTGCCGGATGTACCGGGCGGGGCACGCACTGCCGGACCCGCACCGACAAACACGGCCTCCCGAGACTGCGCCTGCCCCGGCAAAAGACATTCCACGGATTCCAGACCGGCGACTTTGTCCGAGCCGTAGTCCCCTCGGGGAAGAAGGCCGGAACGCACACCGGGCGCGTGGCTATCCGGGCCAGCGGCAGCTTCAACATCGCCACCGCCACCGGCACCGTCCAGGGCATCCGGCACAAGTACGTACGGATCCTCCAGCGAGCTGACGGCTACGCCTACACCACCACGACCGAAAGGACCCCAGCGCCGGTGACGTGCAGGAAGACGCGGCCGGACGCCGGATCGCCTGGGAGGCGATCCGGCTATCCCTGCCCTGCCCCGCTGGGGCTCCGTTTCCTCCCCCGCCTGACGGCGGGGCTATCCACGGAGGAAGCCTGATGACCGCCCTGGTTGTCTGCGGCGTCCTCGTCGGGGCCGGCGTGGCGCTGCTGGTGCGCGAGCTGGTGCCCTCCGCGCCCAAGCTCGGCCCCACCCTGCGCCGCCTCGACCCGCCCGCCACCCGCCCCGGCGACCGGGCCCGCCGCGCCAACCCCTCTACCGCCTGGGCCGGCCGCTGGGCGGAGCGGATGCCTGGCACGCTACCGCGCACCGACCTGGACCTGCTGGGCCAGACGCCCGAGCAGTTCCTGGTCAACAAGGTCGCCCTCGCCCTGCTCGGCCTGCTCGCGCCGGTCGTCCTGGTGGTGGGCTGGACCCTGATGGGCCTGTCGGTCTCGCTGCTCATCCCCGCCGGCGTCGGCGTACTGCTTGCCGCGTTGCTGTGGTTCGTGCCCGACTGGGGCGTGGCCAGCGAAGCCGAAAAGGCCCGCACCGAGTTCGCCTATGCGGCCGCTGCCTGGATGGACCTGGTCGCCACGCGCATGGCCTCCAACGTCGCGGCCGACCAGGCTCTGGAGGACGCCGCACGCATCGGCCGCGGCTGGGCCTTCCTGCGTATCCAAGAAGCCCTGCTGCGTGCGCGCACGGAGAAGTCCTCACCGTGGCAGGCCCTGGACGACCTCGGCACCCAGCTCAACCTGACCGTGCTGAACGACGTTGCCGACATCATGCGCCTGTCCTCCGACGACGGCGCCAGCGTCTACGACACACTCCGCAACCGGGCCAAGGCCCTGACCAACGAACTGCTCACGGCGG
Source organism: Streptomyces sp. NPDC001450 (assembly GCF_053597295.1). Taxonomy (NCBI): domain Bacteria; kingdom Bacillati; phylum Actinomycetota; class Actinomycetes; order Kitasatosporales; family Streptomycetaceae; genus Streptomyces; species Streptomyces sp. NPDC001450. The sequence continues at coordinate 6,275 of NZ_JBSFHY010000058.1, read as the reverse complement.
AAGCTGCCCGGGCCAACGCCGACAGCGAGAAGTTGCACGTTCCGGCAGCGCTGCTCGCCGTGATCGTCATGATCGCCGTCGCGTTCCCCGCCGTGCTGAACGTCTTTTCCATCTGACCATCACGCACCCACCCACCGGTGCGACCAGAAAGAACAAGGGGACCTCTCGTGGACAAGCCGCTGCTGAAGGCACAGATCGCCGTGGCCCGGCAGGCCTCAGCGCTCCGTACCCGCCTCGACCAGGCCCAGGAAGAGATCAAGGCCCGCGGCGACCGCGGCGACAGCCCGGTCTCCACCGTCATCATCATCGTCGCCATGATCGTGGGCGCCCTGCTCATCGCCGGAGGCCTGGCCGCCCTCTACGCCAAGGCCAATGGCAAGCTGGGCAGCATCGACCTCGGCTGACGCACACGACCATGAACAGAGTGCTGTCGCTCCACGAACGCGACCGGGGCTCCTCCCCGATCCAGGTGGCCATCATCTTCCCCTTCGTCATCCTGCTGACGCTGGCCGCGGTGCAGGGCTTCCTGTGGGCCTACGCCCGCAACGTCGCCTACACCGCCGCCCGGGAAGGCGTTTCGGCTGGCCGGATGTACGAGGCCGGACCGGCGGACGGGGCTGCCAAGGCGCAGGACGCGGCGGCTTCGCTGGGCGGCAACATCCTCACCGAGCCTCAGGTTTCCACCGCCGGCAGCACTCAGGAGCGCATTCGTATCCGGGTCCAGGGACAGGCCATCTCCCTGGTGCCCGGCGTGGGCGGATGGACCGTCAGCGCCACCGTGTCCGGGCCCATCGAGCGGTGGACCACGGCACAGGGAGGCGGATGATGCGCCAGTTCCTCACCGGCCGCGACAAAGACCGCGGCGACGTCGCGATCGAAGCGGTCATCGTGGTGCCCCTGCTGCTGGCCCTCGCCCTGGTGTTCATCGCCGGCGCACGGTTGTCCATCGCCGGACAGAAGACCGATGCCGCCGCCCAGGCCGCGGCCCGCGCTGCCTCGCTGGAACGCACCCCGGGCGCCGGCCAGGCCGCCGCCCGTCAGGCGGCCGAGGACTCCCTCACCTCGCAGCAACAGGGCTGCTCCACCACCAGCGTGCGGGCGAACACCAGCGGACTTGCCGCACCGGTCGGACAGGTCTCCCAGGTCACCGTGACCGTCTCGTGCACCGTCCCCCTCGGCGACTTGTTCTTCCTCGGCGGCGGCCCCGGCGTCCGCACCGTGACCAGTTCCTTCACCTCGATCGTTGACGCCTACCGGGAGCGCGGATGACCCGCACACAGCGCCGCCCCTCACGGTGGACCTGGAACGACGACCGCGGAGGCGTCTCCGTCTTCATCGCCATCATCGCCGTCCCGCTGCTGTTCCTCGGCGGCCTGTTCGCCGTCGACGCCTTCGGCGTCACCCGCGCCCACGAACGCGCCGACGCCGTCGCCACCGAAGCCGCCCGCGCCGCCGCCCAGGCCATCGACCCGACCCAGGCCATCACCGGCAAGGCGATCGTCGCCAACCCCCAAGACGCGGCCGCGGCCGCCCGCGCCTACCTCAGCAAGGCCGGCGTCACCGGCACCGTGACCGTCAGCGGTGACGGCCACCGGATCACGGTGACCGTCACCGACACCTACACCGGCAAGTTCGCCCCCAAAACGTGGACCGTCCACGCCACCAGCTCCGCCTCGCTGCTGCACGGGATCACCCAACCCGAGAAGGACTGAATCGGATGCCCAAGACCCGATCCCGCCCCACCGCGCCCGCCGGGCGCCGGCCGCTGCGCCTGCTGCGCGCCCTGGCATCCGTGATCGTCCTGTGCGCCGTGCTGGCCGGCCTGCCCTGGCTGCTGTGGCAGGCCACCACGGCGATCTGGGACTCGGGCAGCGATGCCTTCGCCCACCTGCTCACCCGCCCCGACACCGGCGCCGCGTTCATGCTGGCCCTCTGCGTCGTCGGGTGGATCAGCTGGGCCAGCTTCGTGCTGTCCCTCCTGCTGGAAATCCCCGCGCAACTGCGCGGCCGCAGCGCCCCGCGCCTGCCCGGCCTGGGCGTCAGCCAGCGTGCCGCAGCCACCCTCGTCGGCGGCATCATGCTGCTGTTCACCACTGGCACCCTCGCCTCCGCCGCTCCCGCCTCCGCCACCGTCACCGCCTCGGCCGACCACCATCCCGGCCCGACCACGCAGGTCACCGACCACACGCCGACGCAGCAGACAGCCCCGGCCGAGCAGACCACCAGCCGCACGCAGACCCAGCAGACCTACACCGTGCGCAACACCCGCCCGGCCGAGAGCCTGTGGAGCATCGCCGAAAAGCTCTACGGCCACGGCGAGCTCTACACGAAGATCGCCGACGCGAACGAAGGCCGCACCATGGTCGACGGCAGCGTCTTCCACGCGACCGCCCCGATCCAGCCGGGATGGATCCTGCAGCTGCCCGACGAACCGACCACCGGCCTTGCCACGCAGACCGACCACACAAAGCCGGCCGACGCCGCCAGCACGACGTCGTACACCGTGCACACCGGCGACAACCTGTGGAACATCGCCGAGGACCAGCTGGGCGACGGCACCAAGTACATGAAGATCTTCGAGGAGAACCGCGGCGCCCCGCAGCCCGGCGGCACCACCCTCACCGACCCGGACGAGATCCGCCCGGGCCTGAAACTCGACATCCCACACGCGACCGCCCCAGCGCCCGCACACCCGGACCACAACGGCTCCAAGCCGCCGTCCAGCAGCGGCGGCCAGGACGACGAGCACGCCTCCGGCCACGCCGACCACGACGAAGAACCGGCCACCCCCGCCCCGCACACCGCCAAGCCCGAGCAGGACCAGGACGCCACCGCCCCGGCAGCACCTGCCCCTTCGGCCTCTACCGAGCACACGGCCAAGCCCACGGCCCCTTCAGCATCCCCCTCGGCCTCCGCGCCGTCGGCCTCAGCCCAGCAACAGGAGCCGGCTCCGACCGCCTCCTCCCCGGCGCCGTCGAAGACCAGCCAAGCCTCGCACACCGCCGAACCGGCCGACGAGGACAGCGACACCTCGGGCATCGGCGTACGGGAAGGGGCCGGGATCGGGATGCTGCTGGCGGGCTGCCTGCTCGTCACCGTCAGCGTCAAGCGGATGCTGCAGCGCCGCCGTCGGCGCCCCGGGGAGACGATCACCATCGCCGACGAACCCACCAGCGTTGAGAAGACGCTTCAGGCCAGCGCCGAACCGGCCAGCGTCGACCTGCTCGACCGGGCCCTGCGATCCCTGGGCAAGGAAGCCGAGCAGGAGGGACGCCCCCTGCCCGCCGTCCGCGGTGCCCGCGTCACCTCCCGCACCGTCGAACTCCTCCTCGACACCGACACCGCCGGCGAACCCCTCGCCCCCTTCACCGCAGCCGGCGCCGGGCGCTGGACACTCACCGCCAGCGACTTCACCGACGACGAGACAATCCGCAGCCTGCCGGCCCCCTACCCCGGGCTGGTCACCCTCGGCACCGACCTCGACGGCAACCACCTGCTGCTCAACCTGCCGTCCGCGCGCGTCCTGATGCTCGACGGAGACGACGACGCCGTACGCGACACCGCCCGCGTCATCGCCCTCGAGGCCGCCACCAGCACCTGGAGCGACCACGCGGAGATCCTCACCGTCGGCCTGGGCGACGAGCTGCCCGCCCTGCTGCCCCAAGGCCGCCTGCGTGTCGTCCCGCACCTGCGCGCCGCCCAGAGCGACCTCGGCGAGCTCCTGCTCGAATACCACCAGCGCGACGACGCCGACGAGGACCTGACCCCACTGCCCTGGCTGCTGATCTGCTCCGCCGACGCTGCTGAAGCCGACACCCGGCAGCTCGCCGGCGCGCTCGCCACGGCCCACGACCTTCCCGTCGCCCTGGTGCTCCCGGCTAAGGACGCCGGCGACGCGTTCCCCGACGCCGTACGCCTGACCGTCGGCACCGACACACCTCAGCACCTCGACGTCCTGGACAGCGACGTCATCGTGCAGTCCCTGACCGAAGAGGAGTACCGCGAGTTCCTCGGCGTGCTTCACACCGCGCAGGAACCGGCGCGCCCCGCCGAGGGCCCGTGGACCCTCGTGCCGCCCGTCTCGCTGGACAAGCCCGCCGAGACGAGCACGCCCGCAGCCGCCTTCGCCGGGCCGGCCGCCGTACCCGACACACCCTTCGCGGCGCTGGCCGGAGCCGCCGCGGCGCACCCGAACAACGACTTGGTCCGCGTCCTGACCCCCGTGCCCCCACAGCGCACCGACGGCGACGACGCCCCGGACACCACCGCAACGGCCCCAGCGGAGCCCTCCACGGCTGCCGCTGACGAGGAACCCGCCGAACCGGTCGACCTACACGCACCTGAGATCCAGGTCCTCGGACCGGTCACCGTCACCGGCATCGAGGCCTCCGGCCACGGCTTCAAACTCGCCCTGCTCGCCGCCCTGCTGTACTTCAAACCCGCAATCAGCAGCGACACCGCACGCGAGGCCATGGACCCGCGCAAGCCCTGGACGAAGAACACCCTCCAGGCCCGCATCAGCGAGCTGCGCAACCGCCTCGGCAACGACGCCGACGGCACCCTCTATCTCCCGCGCGACCGCAGCGGCAGCTACCGCCTGTCGCCCAAGGTCCGCTGCGACTGGACCACCTTTCAGCAGCGCGCCGAGCGCGGCCTCGCCAAAGGCCCCGCCGCTGGCATCACCGACTTGGAAGCGGCCCTCGCCATGGTCCGCGGACGCCCCTTCGCCGACACCGAACCCATGTGGGCGGCCGCCCGCATCCAGGAGATGCTCGTCCGCATCACTGACGTCGCGCACACCCTGGCCACCTGGCACCGCAGCGCCTCCCGGCCCGACCTCGACGCCGCCCGCCGCGCCGTCCGTATCGGCCTCGACATCGACGACAGCGCCGAACTCCTCTACCAGGACTGGATGCTGATCGAAGACCAGGCCGGTAACCGCGACGGAGTCAACAGCGCCTACAACACACTCCTCAGCATCAACAAGCGCCTCGACGTCAGCATGGAGCCCGAAACGGAACGCCTCTTCGACTCGATCATGAGCCGCAGCGCCAGCTGACCTGCAACGCGCCGCAAGTAACCGCGCACTACGACGAGGCGCACGACGAGCTGCTCGGCCTCGCCGTGCGCCTCGACCGTCCTGCGACAGGAGGACGACTCGGTCGGCCCGCACGCGACCCTGGCGCTGCACGCAGTCCGGTTCACCGCCGTGCTGGCGCGCATCCCCGGCGCGAAGGTTGGCAGCCACACTGAGCAGTCCCGGCGGGGGAGGGACAGACACCTGTGACGGCCCCCGCCGGGCCCCGGGGAGAGGACGGCGGACGCGGGTGATGACGGGGGTACTAGGGTCCGCTCGGTGGAACAGTTGCTGATCATCGTGGCCGCTGCCCTGTGGGGCGGCGGTACAGGCCTGCTCATCTCCAGAGCGGCGTACCGGTTCTCCGTCGCTCCGGACGAGTCGTGGCGGACAGCGTGTCCGGCCGGGCACCCGATCACCGGCCTGGGACGGGGATGGGTCGGGCGAGCCCGGTGCGCCGACGGATGCCAGTACGGCCCGAACACCGCGCTCGTTGCCGCGATCACCGCACTTGCCTGCGCCACCCTCGCCGGTGCCGCCGGTGTTCGGCCCGAACTCGGCGTCTGGCTGCTACTCGCCCCCGTCGGCGTCCTGCTCGCGGCCGTCGACCTCGCGGTACACCGTCTGCCGGACGTGCTGACGCTGCCGCTCGCCACGGCCACGCTCATGCTGCTCGCCGTGACCACGCTGCTGCCCGGCGCCAAGGGCCGCTGGACGACCGCTCTGCTCGGTTCCCTCGTCCTCGCAGCCGGCTACTTCATCCTGTTCCTGATCAGCCCCAAAGGCGTCGGCTTCGGCGACGTGAAGCTCGCCCTTTGCCTGGGCGCCGTCCTGGGCTGGTACGGCTGGGCCATCGTCCTCGCCGGCACCTTCGCTGGGTTCTTGCTCGGCGCGTTTTACGGTGTCGGCCTCATCCTCGCCCGCCGCGCCGGACGCACGACCAGCATCCCCTTCGCTCCGTTCCTCCTTGGCGGAGCCCTCATCGGGATGCTCCTAGGCGCCCATTGAGAACGTGGCAGAAGCCTCAGCTTGATCCTTCGGCGTTCCGAACATAGCGAGCAGCGCGAGCAGATCATGGACCCCGCGCAGATCAGGGCCATGAGTGGCTATGTGCACGAGTTGCGACAGCGGTTGTTCACCGTCTCGGGAGGCGGCCGGATCAGTCCTGGGGCGGTGTTCACGAGAACGGGAGGCACCC
>NZ_JBSFHY010000057.1:0-47238 GCF_053597295.1 Streptomyces sp. NPDC001450 | reverse complement strand
CGCCCAGGGCGGTATCGACGGCGAAGTGCAGGGCCGTTTGTTCACCCCGAGCCTGCGCAAGGACCGCGCCGAGGCCGACTCGATTCTCTCGGCGGTCGCGGGGCTGTATCTGCACGGCGGGCAGGTGGACTGGCGCGCCGTGTTCGCCCCGACAGGGGCCACGGTGGTGGACCTGCCGACCTACGCCTTCGAGCGCGAGCGCTTCTGGCCCGAGGGAGCCAGACTGGGCGGCCGGCCGGCGGTGGACTCCACCGACCGCGCGGACTCAGGGTTCTGGACGGCTGTCGAGCGCGGCGACGCCCGGACGCTGGCCGACTCGCTCGGTGTGACGACGGACGCGCTGGACGGGCTGTTGCCCGCGCTGTCGTCGTGGTGGCGTGGCAGGCAGGAGCAGTCCCGGGTGGACGACTGGCTGTACGGCACGAGCTGGAAGCCGCTCGGCGCGGTTTCCGGTGGCGCGCTGCCGGGCCGCTGGCTGGCGGTCCTGCCCGCCGGGCTGCGGGACGACACGTGGAGTGGCGCCGTGCTGGACGGTCTCGTGACGAGCGGGGCCGAGCCGGTCCCGGTCGAGTACGAGCCCGACGCCGACCGGGCCGCCGTGGCCGCGCGGCTGGCCACGGCGGCGGGGGACGAGCCGGTCGCCGGGGTCCTTTCCTTCCTGGCGCTGCCCGAGCCGGACGGCGAGAACGCCACAGGGGCCGACGGTGCCGGTGACGGCGTACCGGCAGGCCCCGCCGCCACCGCCGTACTCGTACAGGCGCTCGGCGACACCGGTATCGCCGCTCCGCTGTGGGCGTTGACCAGGGGCGCTGTCTCGGTCAACCGGTCCGACCAGGCACCCGACCCGGCGCAGGGTGCCGTATGGGGGCTGGGCCGGGTCGCGGCGCTGGAGCATCCGGACGGCTGGGGCGGTCTGGTCGACCTGCCCCAGGTCGTGGACCGGCGCACGATGGGCCGTTTGACCGGCGTGCTCACGGGCCGTTCGGGAGAGGACCAGGTGGCGATCCGGGCGACCGGCGTGTTCGGGCGGCGACTCGGCCGGATGGCGCCCGGAGCCCTCGGCGCGGGCTGGCGTCCCTCGGGCACCGTGCTCATCACGGGCGGTACGGGCGCGCTCGGCGCCCGGGTGGCCCACTGGGCCGCCGCGCAGGGCGCCGAGCGTCTCGTCCTGATCAGCCGGCGCGGCCTCGACGCGCCCGGCGCTCCGCGGCTGCGCGACGACCTCGCCGCCTCGGGCGTACAGGTGACGGTGGCCGCATGTGACGCGGCGGACCGTGAGGCACTCGCGGCGCTGCTGGCCGAGCATCCGGTGGACGCGGTGGTGCACACGGCCGGTGTCCTCGACGACGGGCTCGTGCAGGCGCTCACCCCGGAGCGCTTCGCGGCCGTCCTGCGCGCCAAGGCCGTCGCCGGACGCAACCTCGACGAGCTGACCCGGGACCGGGAGCTGTCGGCGTTCGTGCTGTTCTCGTCGTTCGCGGGCGCCATCGGCTCTCCGGGGCAGGGCAACTACGCAGCGGCCAACGCCTACTTGGACACCCTCGCCGAGCGACGCAGAGCGGCCGGGCTTCCGGCCACGTCCGTGGCGTGGGGGCCGTGGGCGGAGGACGGCATGGCCGCCGACGGCAGCGTGGAGGAGTACCTGCGCCGCCGGGGCCTGACGGGACTCGCCCCCGAGCCGGCGCTGGTGGCGATGGAGCGGCTGGCGGGTGGCGGCGATCCGGTCGCCGTCGTGGCACGGGTCGACTGGACGCGCTTCGCTCCCGCGTTCACCGCCGGACGGGGCACCACCCTGCTGGGGGAGATCCCGGAGGCGGACGCCGCGCTGAAGGACGCCGCGTCCGGGGCGGACGCCGACGCGCTGCGGCAGCGGCTGGCCGGACTGGGCGCAGACGAACGGTCCTCCGCGCTGGTCGAGTTGGTACGGGAACAGGCGGCCGTGGTCCTGGGACACGCCAGGTCCGACGCGGTGGACCCGGCCCGTGCCTTCCGGGAGGCCGGATTCGACTCGCTGACCGCGGTGGAACTGCGCAACCGGCTGGGCGCGGCCACCGGACTGCGGCTGCCGGCGACCCTGGTGTTCGACTACCCGGCGCCGGTGGACATCGCCCGGTACCTGGACGCCGAACTCCTCGGCCCCGGCGGCGACCCGGCCGCAGAGACCGGGGTCGTCGCCGAGATCGACCGACTGGCCGAGGCTCTCGCGGCCGAGGCCGGCGCCGGCGGCGAGAGCCACCTGGAGATCACGACGAAGCTGCGGGGGCTGCTGGCGATGTGGACCGGCGCCGACACCGGTGAGACGGACGACGCGGTCGCGGAACTGGACGGGGCGACGGACGACGAGATGTTCGACCTCATCGACAAGGAACTCGGAATCTGACCACCCGGCTCGGGCGACAGGACCGTTCACGGCTTTTGCGAGGAAGTGGAGCACGATGGCGAGCAATGAAGAGAAGCTTCGGGACTACCTGAAAAGGGTGACGGCGGACCTCCGCCAGACCCGCAAGCGCCTTCATGACGCCGAGACGAGCCGTCAGGAGCCCGTCGCGATCGTCGGCCTCGGCTGCCGCTTCCCCGGAGGCGCGGACACCCCCGAGGAGTTCTGGCGGCTGCTCGCGGAGGGCCGCGACACCGTGGCCGACTTCCCCGCCGACCGGGGCTGGGACCTCGACGGCGTCCTCGACCCGGCGGGCGGCACCGGTACCACGTACGCCCGCCAGGGAGCCTTCCTCTACGACGCCCCGCTGTTCGACTCGGCATTCTTCGACATATCGCCCCGCGAGGCCATGACCATGGACCCCCAGCAGCGGCTGCTGCTGGAGACCTCCTGGGAGGCGCTGGAACGGTCGGGCATCGAACCGGGGTCGCTGCGCGGCAGCCGGACCGGCGTGTTCACGGGCACCAACGGCCAGGACTACCTCGCGCTGATGCTCGGCCGGCCCGAGGAGGCCGACGGCCATCTGACCACGGGCATCACCGCGTCCGTGCTGTCGGGCCGGGTGTCGTACGTGCTCGGCCTGGAGGGGCCCGCGGTCACCGTCGACACCGCGTGCTCGTCGTCGCTGGTCGCCCTGCACCTGGCGGTCCAGGCGCTGCGAGGCGGCGAGTGCGATCTGGCCCTGGCCGGTGGTGTCACCGTGATGTCGACGCCGGGTGCCTTCGTGGAGTTCTCGCGGCAGCGGGGCCTGGCGGCCGACGGCCGGTGCAAGGCGTTCGCCGAGGGCGCCGACGGCACGGGTTGGGGCGAGGGCGTCGGCGTGCTCGTGGTGGAGCGGCTGTCCGACGCCCGGCGCAACGGGCACCGGGTGCTCGCCGTGGTCCGCGGTACGGCGGTCAACCAGGACGGGGCCTCCAACGGCCTCACCGCCCCCAACGGCCCCTCCCAGCAGCGGGTGATCCGCGCCGCGCTGGCGGGCAGTGGACTCACGCCGGCCGATGTCGACGCCGTCGAGGCGCACGGCACGGGTACGGCACTGGGTGACCCGATCGAGGCGCAGGCGCTGATCGCCACCTACGGCCAGGACCGCGAACGGCCGCTCTGGCTGGGCTCGGTGAAGTCGAACATCGGACACACCCAGGCAGCCGCCGGTGTCGCCGGCGTCATCAAGATGGTGCTCGCCCTGCGGCACGGCACGCTGCCGCGCACCCTGCACGCCGACGAACCCACCTCCCGGGTGGACTGGACGGCCGGCGCTGTCAGGCTGCTCCACGAGAACACCGACTGGCCGCGGGACGAGGACCGTCCGCGGCGGGCGGGCGTCTCCGCCTTCGGCGTGTCCGGCACCAACGCCCACGTCGTCCTCGAACAGGCCCCCGACGAACCGGCCGCCGACCCGGAAATCCCCGCTCCCGCGCCGCCGGCCCTGCGCCTGCCGTCCGCGGCGGTGCCCTGGGTCGTCACCGGCCGCACCCCCGCCGCCCTGCGCGACCAGGCCCGGCGGCTCGCCGGCTTCCTGCGGTCCCGCCCCGCGACGGACCCGGCGCACACCGGCGCCGCACTGCTCGCCACCCGGTCCGTCTTCGAACAGCGGGCCGTGGTGCTGGGCACCGATCGCGAGGAACTGCTGCGCGGCCTGGACGCCCTGGCCGCCGGCCACGCCCGGCCCGGACTGATCAACGGCTCCGCCTCCGGAACCGGCCGGACCGCCTTCCTCTTCGCCGGACAGGGCTCCCAGCGCCTCGGTATGGGGCGTGAGCTGTACGAGACGTACGAGGTGTTCGCGGAAGCCTTCGACGAGGTGTGCGCCCAGGTCGACACCACCCTCGAACGCCCGTTGCAGGACGTGGTGTTCGGCACCGACGCCGACCTGCTGAACCGCACCGAGTACGCGCAGCCGGCCCTGTTCGCCCTGGAAGTCGCCCTGTTCCGGCTCGCCGAGTTCTTCGGCGTACGCCCGGACGTACTGCTCGGCCACTCGATCGGCGAGCTGGCCGCCGCCCACGTGGCCGGTGTGTGGTCCCTGGCCGACGTCTGCCGGCTGGTGGTGGCGCGCGGCCGGCTGATGCAGGAGCTCCCCGAGGGCGGCGCCATGGTCTCCCTCCAGCTCTCCGAGGACGAGGTGCCGCCCCTGCTGGAGGGCCGTACCGACCGGGTCGGGATCGCCGCGGTCAACGGGCCCCGCGCCACGGTGATCGCCGGGGTCGCCGCCGACATCGGGGAGATCGCGGAACGGGCGAGGGCACAGGGCCACAGGGCCACCGCGCTCCGCGTGAGCCACGCCTTCCACTCGCCGCTGATGGAACCGATGCTGCGCGACTTCCGGCGTGTCGCCGAGTCGCTGGAGTTCCACCCGCCGCGCCTGACCGTCGTATCCGACCTCACGGGCCGCCCGGCCGACCCCGACGACCTGACCGACCCCGAGTACTGGGTCCGGCACGTCCGGCACGCCGTCCGCTTCGCCGACGGCGTCCGCGCCCTGACCGGCCTCGGCGTCACCCGCTGCCTGGAACTCGGCCCCGACGGCACCCTGTCCGCCCTGGCGGCGCAGAGTCTGCCGCCGCAGGACGAGGTGCTCGCCGTCCCGGCCCAGGTCAAGGACCAGCCCGGACCGCGGGCCTTCGAGACAGCCCTTGCCGCCCTGTACACACGCGGCGCCCCCGTCGACTGGACCAGCCTCCTCATGGGCACGAGTACAGGCACGGGCACGAGTACAGGCACAGGCACAGGCACAGGCACAGGTACAGACACGGGCACAGCCACCCCGCCCGCCCCGCCGGAGCCGCTGCCGACCTACGCCTTCCAGCGGCGCCGCGCCTGGCTGCCCGCCGTGGCGTCCGGCGCCGCCGGAGTCCGCGCCGCGGGCCTCGGCGCCGCCCGGCACCCGTTGCTCGGCGCCGCCGTCGAACTCGCCGACGCCGGCGGCATCCTGCTCACGGGCCGGCTGTCCGCGCGGTCCCAGCCCTGGCTGGCCGACCGTGAGACGGCGGGCTGCACCCTGCTGCCCGCGTCGGTCCTCGTCGAACTGGCCGTCCGCGCCGGCGACGAGGCCGGCTGCACCGTCCTCGAAGCGCTGTCCCTCCGCGATCCGCTGCCGCTGCCCCGACGGGGCGCGGTGCGGATGCAGATCCTGGTCGGCGCGGCCGACGAGACTGGACGGCGCACGGTGACCGTGCACTCCCGGCCGGACGACGACGAGGGCGACCAGCCCTGGCGCTGCCACGCCGAGGGCACCCTGACCGCCGCCGCACGGCCTGCCGGGGACGCCCCGGACACCAGTGTCCGGCCGCCCGACCGGGCCGAACCGGTCGACGTGGACGGCCTGTACGACCTGCTGTCGCTGCAGGGCCACTCCTACGGCCCCGCCTTCCGCGGCGTGCGCGCGGTGTGGCGCCACGGCAGTGATCTGTTCGCCGACCTCGCCGTCCCGGACGGACTGGGCGACCGCGACGCCGGAGCCTTCGGCCTCCACCCCGTGCTGCTCGACGCCGCGGTGCAGGCGGTCCTGTCGGCCGCACCCGAGGCGGGCGAGGGCCGCATCGCGCTGCCGCTCGGCTGGCAGGGGGTGACCGTGCACGCGACCGGAGCGGACGCCGCCCGGCTGCGGGTCACCGGCGCGGGCACGGACCGGGTCTCGCTCACCCTGGCGGACACCGAAGGGCGGCCGCTGGCCACCGTCGACTCCCTCTCCCTGACCTCCCTGCCCGTCGCCGACCTCGCGGCGGACGGGCCGGTCGACGGGCTGTACGCACTGGACTGGACGCCGGTGACCGGCCGGCCCGCCGACAGTGGACTCGCCGGGCACCCGCACGGCGACTGGGCGGTACTGGGCCCGGACGGCGCGGCCCTCGCCGCCCACCTCACCGAACGAGGCGTCCCCGTCCGTGAACACCAGGACCTGGCCGCCCTGCGGGCCGCCCTCGACGAAGGCGCGACACCACCCGTGACGGTGCTGCTGCCGGTCGGCTCCACGGACCGTCCCACCGACAGCGCGGGCCTCGCGGCCGAGGCCCGGGACGCCACCGCCGCGGTCCTCACCACCCTCCAGGAGTGGCTGGCCGACGAGCGCCTCGACGCCTCCCGGCTGGCGGTGCTCACCCACCACGCCGTGGCGGCCGCCCCCGGCGACCGCGTACCCGGCCTCGCGCACGCCCCGGTCTGGGGGCTGGTGCGCACGGCCCAGTCGGAGCACCCCGGCCGCTTCCTGCTCGTCGACCGCGACACGGCCGACGCCCTGCCCCCGTCCGCCGTACGGGGAGAGGAACCCCAACTCGCCGTGCGCGGGGAAGCGTTGCTGGCACCCCGGGTGGTCCGCGCACCGCGCCCCGCCGGGGAGACTCCGGTCGTGTTCGGGCCGGACGGCACGGTGGTGGTCACGGGCGGCACCGGCGGTCTGGGCGCCCTTGTCGCCCGGCACCTGGTGACCGGGCACGGCGTACGGCGGCTGCTGCTGGTCAGCCGGTCCGGGCCCGAGGCAGTGGGCGCGGCCGAACTGCGCGACGAGCTGATCGCGCTCGGCGCCGAGGTGACGGTCGAGGCGTGCGACGTCTCCGACCGCGTCGCGCTGGCCGCCCTCCTGGGCGGAGTGCCGGCCGAGCACCCGGTCACCGGGGTCGTGCACACCGCGGGTGTCCTCGACGACGGCCTGGTCACCTCCCTCACCCCGGAGCGCCTGTCCACCGTCTTCCAGGCCAAGGTGGCAGCCGCCGCGCACCTGCACGAGCTGACGAAGGATCAAAACATCTCCGCGTTCGTGGTGTTCTCCTCGGCCGCGGGTCTGCTCGGCAACCCTGGTCAGGCCAACTACGCGGCCGCCAACACGTTCCTCGACGCCCTCGCCCAGCACCGCCGCGCCGCCGGACTGACGATGACCTCACTGGCGTGGGGGCCGTGGGAGCGGTTCGGTGGCATGACGGCCGGCCTGGACCGCGCACATACGGCCAGAACGGCCGCCCAGGGTGTCATTGCGCTCTCCGTCGAGCACGGACTGTCCCTGTTCGACGCCGGCACCGCCGCCGACCGGGCGCTGCTGCTGGCGATGCGCCTCGACACAGGGGCACTGCGCTCCCGCGCCGAAAACGGTGAACTGCCCTCGCTGCTGCGCGGACTGCTACGGGTCACCGTCCGCCGCGGCGCGACCGGCGCGGCCGGACAGGGCGGCGGATTCGCGCGGCGGCTCGCCTCGCTGCCCCGCGCCCGCCGGCACCGCGCGGTGGCCGAACTGGTCACCGGCCAGGTCGCCGCACTCCTCGGCTACGACAGCGCCGACCTCGTGGGCTCCGACAAGCCGTTCAAGGAGCTGGGCTTCGACTCGCTCGCCGCCGTCAACCTGCGCAACCGGCTCGGCCAGGAGACCGGACTGCGTCTGCCCGCCACCCTCGTCTACGACCACCCCACCTCCGGGGCCCTGATCCGCCACCTGGTCACGGAACTGGGCCTGGACGGGGACCAGGGCGACGGCGACGACGCCCCCACCCGCCCCGGTGCCGCCGTACCCGACGACGACCCGGTGGTGATCGTCGGCATGGGCTGCCGCTACCCCGGCGGGGCCGACTCACCCGAAGCCCTGTGGCGTCTGGTCGCCGCGGGTGCCGAGGGGCTCGGTCCGTTCCCCGCCGACCGCGGCTGGGACCTCGACGCGCTGTACGACCCGGACTCCGACCGCCCCGGCACCACCTATGTCCGCGAGGCCGGATTCCTCTACGACTCCGGGGAGTTCGACGCCGAGCTGTTCGGCATCTCGCCCCGCGAGGCACTGGCCATGGACCCGCAGCAGCGCCTTCTGCTGGAGACCGCCTGGGAGGTGTTCGAACGGGCCGGGGTCGCCCCCGGCTCCCTCAAGGGCAGCCGTACCGGCGTGTTCGCGGGCGTGACCTATCACGACTACGCCTCCGGGATGCAGATGGGCACGGCGGGCAATGTGGCCGCGGGCCGGGTGTCGTACGCCTTCGGTCTCGAAGGCCCCTCGGTGGCGGTGGACACCGCCTGCTCGTCCTCCCTGGTCGCCCTGCACCTCGCGGCGCAGGCCCTGCGCGCCGGGGAGTGCGACCTGGCGCTGGCCGGCGGTGTGGCGGTCATGTCGCAGCCGGACCCCTATGTGGCGTTCAGCCGGGAGCGCACCCTGGCCGCCGACGGCCGGTGCAAGCCGTTCTCGGCCGACGCGGACGGCACCAACTGGGCCGAGGGCGTGGGCCTGTTGCTCCTCGAACGCCTCTCCGACGCCCGGCGGCGAGGCCACACCGTCCTCGCCCGGATCGCGGGCAGCGGCATCAACCAGGACGGCGCCTCCAACGGACTGACCGCCCCGAGCGGGCCGGCCCAACAGCGGCTGATCCGCCAGGTGCTGGCCTCCGCCGGGCTCACCGCCGCCGACGTGGACGCCGTCGAGGCCCACGGCACGGGTACCCCGCTCGGCGACCCGATCGAGGCCCAGGCACTCGTCGCCACGTACGGCCAGGACCGCGAACGACCCCTGTGGCTGGGCTCGATGAAGGCCAACATCGGTCACACCCAGGCGGCCTCGGGAGCCGGCGGCGTGATCAAGATGATCATGGCGATGCGGCATGGCGTCCTGCCCCGCACCCCGCACATGGACCGGCCGTCCTCGCACGTCGACTGGTCCGCGGGCGCGGTGGAGCTGCTGCACGAGGACGTGGACTGGCCGAGCGGCGACCGTCCGCGCCGAGCCGGAGTGTCGTCCTTCGGTATCAGCGGCACCAACGCCCATGTGATCATCGAAGAGCCGCCCCGGGACGGGGAAGGCGTCGTCGGCGCCACCGACACCTCTGTCGATGCCCAGACCGCCGACGGCATACGGACCAGGGCTCCTGCGGTGCCCGGCCGCGTCCCGCTCCCGCTGTCGGCGCGCAGCGCGGAGGCGCTGCGCGGACAGGCGGCCCGGCTGCACGCCTTCCTGACGGACGAGCCGGTGGCCCGGCTGCACGACGTGGCCCTGTCGCTGGCCACCACCCGGTCCGCCCTGGAACACCGCGCGGTGCTCACCGTCTCCGACCACGGCACGGCGCTGACCACCCTGAAGGCACTGGCGGACGGCACCGAGCCGGACAGCCCCGTCATCAGCGGCACCGCCCGCACCGGCTCCGCACAGCCGCCCGTCGTCCTCGCCTTCCCCACGGCCGACGCCCGGTGGACGGCGAGCACCGCGCCTCTCGCCGACTCCGCACCGGTGTTCGCCGAGACGCTCACGGCCTGCGGACGGGCCCTGTCCGCACTGGTCGACTGGACCCCCGCCGACGTCCTGGCCGGGCGTACCGCCCCCGACTGGCAGCGACGGCCCGAGATCGCCGGACCGCTCGGCTGGGCGGTGGCCGTCGCGGTGACCGCGCTGCTGCGCTCCTACGGCGTCGAGCCCGCGGCGGTCACCGGTCAGGGACACGGCGAGATCGCGGCGGCGTGCGCCGCCGGGCTGCTCCCGCTGGAGACCGGCGCCCGGCTCGCCGTGCACCACAGCCGTACGACGGTCGAGAGCGCGCCGCCGGTCCGGTTCGGCCCCGCCGAGGTGCCGTTCTGCTCTGCCGCGACCGGTGGCTGGCTGGACGCGGGGGAGGAGACCGGCCCCGCGCAGTGGGCCGCCGACCTGGCCAGGGCCCCCGCCCGGACCGAGCAGGCGCTGCGGACGCTGCTGGACAGCGGGCACCGCACGATCGTCGTCCTCGGTCCGGAACTGCCCGGCGGCGAGGGGGCATCGGAGGAGGCAGCGCAGGTCACGGAACGGCCCGGCGCCGTGACGGCCGACGGCGCGGACCTGCTGCCGCTCACCGGGCCGGACGGGCCCGACCTGACGGCCCTCCTCGCACGGCTGCACGTACGCGGCGTCGAGATCGACTGGGACGCCGTCTTCGCGCCCACTGGGGCCCGCCGGGTGCCGCTGCCCACGTACGCCTTCCGCCGCCACCACTACTGGATGACCCCCGCCCCGCGACCCGCAGGCGACACACCGTCCGCCGGAACGGACCGGACGGCGGACGGGCACCCACTGCTGGACTCGGTCGTCGAACTTCCCGAGCCGGGCGGGCTGTTGCTGGCCGGCGGGCTGTCCCGGGCCACCCAGCCGTGGTGGGCCGCACAGGAGGTGGCCGGCACGGTCGCGGTGCCCGGGTCGGTCCTCGTCGAACTCGCCGTCAGGGCCGGCGACCGGGCCGGCTGCGACCGCATCGCCGAACTGACCACGGAGGCCCCCCTGGTCCTGCCCGAGCGGGACGAGGTCCGGCTGCGGGTGACCGTCGGCGAGCCCGGTGCGTCGGGTGAACGGCCGCTGCGCGTGTACTCCCGGCCCGCCGGCGCCCTGCCCGGCACCCCCTGGACCCGCAACGCCAGCGCGGTGCTGTGCCCCGCCGGCGGCCCGGCCTCCTTCGATCTGGAACTCTGGCCGCCGGCCGAGGCGGAGCCGGTCGACCTCACCGGCCTGCCCACATCGGCCACCGACGGCCTGCTCGGCCTGTGGCGGCACGGCGACGACCTGTTCGCCGAGGTTGCCCTGACCGCCGAGCACCGGCAGGCGGGCGGCCGCTACGGCCTGCACCCGGCGCTGCTGGACACCGCTCTGCGCACCCTCGCCCTCGCACGGGACGAGCCCCGCGAGCAGGACACGGCATCCGTGCCCGACTCCTGGCACCAGGTGGCGCTGCACGCCGAGGGCGCCTCGGCGCTCCGGGTGCGGCTGACCCGTACCGGCACCGACACCGTCGCCGTGGAGGCGGCCGACGACACCGGGCTGCCCGTGGCGTCGATCGGCGCGGTCCGGCTCAGCCCCGCCGACCCCGCACGGCTCACCGGCGCCCGCACCGCCCAGCACGGCCCGCTGCTGCGCCTGGACTGGCCCGAGACCGCGTGCGAGACACCCGGCGCCAAACCCCGCTGGGCGCTCGTCGGCCCCGATCCGCTCGGCGCACGTGCGGCCCTGATGAAGGCGGGTGTCTACACCGAGGCGTACGACACCCTGGGTGCCCTCGCCAAGGCGGTGGATTCCGGCGCGGCCGCGCCCGGGGCGGTGCTGGCCGGCGTGGTGCCCGGGCCCACGGACACGACCGCCGCCGGTGCCATCCGGTACGCGGCCGAACTGGCCGGTGAATGGCTGTCCGACGAGCGGTTCGCCGACGCCAGGCTGGTGTTCCTCACCCACGGTTCGCTAGCCCAGGCCGACGGCGGCGGCACCCCGGACCCGGCGGCCGCCGCCGTCTGGGGACTGATCCGCTCCGCACAGCTGGTCGACCCCGGCCGACTGGTCCTTGCCGACCTGGACGGCAAACGCGCCTCCTGGCGCGCCCTGGCGGCCGCGCTGTCCACGTCCGAGCCGCAACTGGCCCTCGTCCGGGGCGCGGTGCACATGCCACGGCTCGCCGCCGTGCAGGCCGCACCGGCGGGAGGCGCGGGCCTGTGGGCCGATACGGCGGGCACCGTCCTGGTCACCGGCGCCCACCGGCCGGCCGCCGCCGCAGTGGCGCGGCACCTGGTGGCCGAGCGGGGCGTACGTCGCCTGCTGCTCGCCGCGGCCCCCGCGGACGGCGACGCGGCCGCCCGGCTCGAGGAGGACCTGACCGCACTGGGCGCCGAGGTGACCGCAACCGCATGCGACCCCACCGACCGGCAGGCGCTGACCACGCTGCTGGAGTCGGTACCGGCCGCGCACCCGCTGACCGCCGTCGTGCACGCGGCGGAGGTACCCGAGCCCGGTGCGGCCGAGGCGGAGGAGGAGCTTCTGGAGGCGGAGCTGCGGGCGGCCCTGAACCTCAGCGAGCTGACGGGACGTGAGGACCCCGCTACCGCGGTCCCGCTGATCCTCCTCACGACCGCCGCCGGCACGCTGGGGGCCGCCGGACGAGGCGGCGAGGCCGCCCTCGGCGCCTTCCTCGACGCCCTCGCCCGCCGCCGCCGCGCCGCAGGGCTGCCGGTGACATCGGTGGCGTGGGGGCCCTGGGACCTCGAGGACGGGGCGGCGGGCGGCGCACCCGCGGGTGTCGTGCGGCTGCCCCGGACCGCGGCCCTGGACCTGTTCGACGCCGCCTGCGCCCTCGACGCCCCCACCGTCGTCCTGCTCCGCCCGGACGTACCCGCCCTGGCCGGCAGGTCCGGGGACGAGAGCCTTCCGGCGCCCCTGCGGGGCCTGGCCGGACCTTCGCCCCGGCGCCGTGCGGGACAGCGGGGAAGCGCGGGAGTCCTCAGCACGCTGCGCCGCCGTCTCGCCGGTCTGGCCGACGCCGAACGCGACACCGTCCTCGTGGACCTCGTCCGTGCCGACGTGGCGGCGGTGCTGGAATACCCGTCGCCCGAAGCCGTCGACGCCACCCGCGCCTTTCGGGACATCGGCCTCAACTCGCTCACCGCCTTCGCCCTGCGCAACCGGCTGCGGGAGACCACGGGACTGAGGCTGCCCGCCGCCCTGCTGTTCGAGGTCGACACCCCCGGGCGGCTGGCGAAGCACCTCAAGGAAGAGCTCCTGCGCCCGTGACACCGGCAACCGCACCACATCCCAGCAGTTCCACGACACCCAAGGAGAACAGCCACAGATGAAGACGGACGGCGTCTATGTCGACACGGTCGGGACGTACATCCCGGACCGGTGGGTGAGCGTCGAGCAGGCGGTCGAGGAGGGGCTCTACGACGAGTACTCCGTCCAGTACGGCACCGGGCTCACCGCCGCCTACATCGCGGGCGACCTGCCCGCACTGGACATGGCGGTGTTCGCCGCCCGGCAGGCGTTCCGCCGGTCCGGCAACGACGTGGAGGACCTCGACTTCCACGTCCACTGCACCGCCGTGCAGCACGGCCCCGAGGGTTTCTACCCGCCCGGCTACGTACTGCGCGAGCTGGGCGCGAGCGGGGTGCCCAGCACGGATGTGCGCCAGCACTCCAACGGTCTGCTGGCCGGCATCGAGGTCGCCGTGGGGCAGCTGACGGGGGCCGCCGGGGCCGAGACCGCGCTGGTGACGGCGGCGGAGAACTTCACCAGCCCGCTGATCGACCGGTGGAAGGGCTTCGGTACCGGTTTCACCGCAAGTGACGGCGGCGCCGCCGTCCTGCTCAGCGGTGAGGGCGGGTTCGCCGCGCTGCGCGCCGTGAACTCCGGGACGCTCCCGGAGCTGGAGCAGTGGCACCGCGGCGAGGAGTCACTGCTGCCGTTCCGGGGGGAACAGCGCAAGGCGTCCGGCACGATGGAACTGTTGTCCTACTTCAACCAGCACGTGGTGCCGGTCGACAAGTGCATGGAGCTGATCCGCGACTTCGAGCTCGACATCGTGCACCGGTCGCTGGTGGACGCGGGCCTGAACGCGTCGGACCTGCGGTGGGTGGTGGCCGCCAACAGCGACTCCCGCATGATCGACCAGATGAAGATGCAGCCACTGGGCCTGCCGATGTCCCGTTCCACCTGGGACTTCGGCAAGGAGTACGGCCACATGGGCGCCTGCGACATGGCGGTCTCCCTCGACCACCTGCTCCGCAACGGCCTGGTGTCCCCCGGCGACCACATCCTGATGACGACGTCCGCGTCCGGCTGGGTGTCCACCTCGGCCGTCCTGACCGTCCTCGAGCTCCCGGCCTGGGCCCGGGAGAACCCGGTCTCCTGAACCCGGGCGCCTCACCGGCGTCCACCACGCACGTGCCCGACAACGGAACATTCCGACAACGCAAAGACCCGGCACCAGGCAGAGGTGCCGGGTCGGCTCGCTGAAGGGCGCGCTACTGGGGCGTCGCAGGCGGCGGCTCGGGAGCCGTCAGCGCTCGCGCCTGGCGTACACCATCGAGTAGCGGTACACCTCCGGCAGGTTCGCCGCGTTCTCCACCGTCACGGCGAAGCCCTGCGCGTCGAGGATGTCCCGCACCGCGTCCAGGCGGCCGTCGAGGTCCTGCACCTCGATCACGGTCTGGCGCACGCGCTGCCAGTCCGCCGCGTCCAGCCCTTCCATGACCTCCAGCTCCGCGCCCTCAACGTCGATCTTCAGCAGGTCGATCGGGCCTTGCGGCGCCCACCCGCGCAGCTCGTCGGAGAGCCGGTTCACCTCGGCCTCGACCTCGACGCCGGCCATGATGCGGTCCAGCGCCTCCTGGCCGATCTGCTCCACCGTCAGTTCCTGCCCGACCTTCTTCTGCTCCGGGTACCGCGTCGAGTTGCCGGGCAGGGCGGGGTAGAACGTGAAGCGGACCTGGTCCTCGTGCCGGCTGCCCAGCGCCGAACGCACCACCTCCACGTCCTTCGCGCCATGGCTGTCCAGGTTCTCCAGCAGCGCCTGGTGGATGGCCGGGATCGGCTCGAACGCCAGGATCTTCGCGCCGGGGAACTCCTGCTTGACGAAGAGGGAGAACAGGCCCACGTTCGCACCTGCGTCCACGATCCGTGAGGAATCGGAGAGCTGAATACCGTGCTTGAGGTAGGTGCGTTCGACGAATATCTCGTTGTAGATGAAGTCGACTTCGGAGAACAGCGCGCCCTCCGTCTGCGGCACGAAGACGGAAACGCCGTCAGCGACCTGAACTGACCTGATGTCGGTCATGATTGCTCCCTGAGCCGTGGATTGCTGCTCAGTGTGCCCCGCGGAAATCCAGCAATCTCCTAGACTTCCGCGCGCCCCGGGGCAGGGCGTGGCGCGTGGCGCCGTTCAGGCGTCCCGGCCGCGCAGCACCAGATAACCGCCGAGCACCACGGCCGCCACCCACAGCAGCATGATGACGAGGCCGCCGCCCGGCCCGTAGGGCACGTCGGAATTGCGCACCACCCGGGCCATCGCCTCACCGGCCTGGTCGGGCAGGTAGTGCGCGACCTTCTTGGCACCGGGCACCGAGGACAGGATCTGCGTGACGAGGAAGAAGAAGGGCATCAGAATGCCCATGGACACCATGGAACTGCGCAGCATGGTGGCGACGCCCATCGAGAACACGGCCATCAGCGTCATGTAGAGCCCGGCACCCAGCGTCGCCCGCAGCACGTTGTGCGCGCCGATCGTGGTGCTGTGCGAACCGAGTGCTGCCTGCCCGGCGAAGAAGGTCACGAAGCTGGTGACCATTCCGACTGCCAGCGCGGCACCGGTCGCCACCGCCAGTTTGCTGAAGTAGAAGACGCCACGCCGTGGCACCGCCGCCAGCGAGTTGCGGATCATGCCGGTGCTGTACTCGCCGCCGATCACCATGACGCCGAACGCGATCATCGCCAGCTGGCCGAGGACCCCGCCGGTGAAGCTGGTTCCGGCGGGGTCGAAGGTGAGCTTCTGCTGCTGTGACAGGTCGTCGTACTTGGCGTTGGACAGCGCGCTCACCAGCGTGCCGAAGGCCACGGTGACGGCGAAGGCGGCGAACAGGGTCCAGCCGGTGGAGCGGACCGTGGTGAGCTTGGCCCACTCGGAGCGGAGGGCCGCGGTGGGTGCGGACATGGGTCAGGACTCCGTTCCGGTGGTCTGCGGTGCGGTCCGACCGCCGTGCGACACGGCGCCGGCGGCGAGCGGTCCGGTGCGGTACTCGGCCGCCTCACCGGTCAGCGCGATGAACGCCTCCTCCAGGGAGGCGTGCTGCGGGCTCAGCTCGTGCAGCAGGATGCGGTGCTCCAGCGCCAGCTCGCCGAGCCGCTCCGCCGGGACGTCGGTCACCTCGAAAGCGCCGGAGGAGTTCTCGGTGGCGGTGATGCCCGCCCCGGCGAGCGCGTCCCGCAGCTTCTCCGGTTCGGGCGTGCGGATCCGCACGCCCGAGCGGGTGTTGCGGTCGATGAACTCCTGCATGCCGGTGTCGGCGAGCAGCCTGCCCCGGCCGATGACGACCAGGTGGTCGGCGGTCAGCGCCATCTCGCTCATCAGATGGCTGGAGACGAACACCGTGCGGCCCTGGGCCGCCAGCCCCTTCATCAGGGTGCGGATCCAGTGGATGCCCTCCGGATCGAGGCCGTTGACCGGCTCGTCCAGCAGCACGATCTCCGGATCGCCCAGCAGCGCCGCGGCGATGCCGAGCCGCTGCCCCATCCCCAGTGAGAAGCCCTTGGGCCGCTTCTTGGCGACCGAGGCCAGTCCGACGTCTTCGAGCACCTCGGCAACCCGGGACAGGGGTATGCCGTTGCTGAGCGCGAGGCACCTGAGGTTCTGGTACGCGCTGCGCCCGCCGTGCATCGCCTTGGCGTCCAGCAACGCGCCCACGTGGCGCAGCGGGTCCTTGAGCCGGGCGTAGGGTTTGCCGTCGATGAGTACATGGCCCGAGGTGGGGCGGTCCAGACCGAGCATCATCCGCATGGTGGTGGACTTGCCCGCTCCGTTGGGGCCGAGGAATCCGGTGACACAGCCGGGCCGGACCGTGAAGGTGAGGTCGTCGACGACCACCTTCTCGCCGTACCGCTTGGTCACTCCCGCAAGGTCGATCACGCCGCCCACGCTAGGCCGAGGAACCACTTCCGGTCCGCTCCCGCGGCAAATGTCTAGGGGTTCTCGCAGCCGGCGGCGCGGTCACCGGCCGGGCAGTGCCGCCAAGTCCTGTGCGATGGCGGTGTAGTAGGGCAGATAGGTGTCCAACAGCGCCCTCAGGTAGTCCCCTTCCGCGGTGGCTGCGCGGAAGTCCGGTACCAGTCCGCGCAGCCGTCCCACGGACGCACGGGTGATCGCGGGGGAGCCCGGGCGGATGACGCGCCGGGCCGCGATGCCCAGGCGCTGCTCGATCGCCGTCACGATCGACTCCACCGGTTGTGGGATTCCCGAGGCCACGTTGAGCACCTCGCCGGTGATCCCGTCCGCCAGGAGCCGTCCGACCGCGTGCAGCAGGTCCCGTACGTCCAGCAGGTCCCGGTGCGCACCCTGATGGACCGTCACCTCTCCCTGCGCGACATGCCGGACGAGGGTGGGCAGCAGCTGGTGCGACCGCTGGTGACGGCCCACCACATGGCTCAGCCGCAGGATCAGATGCTCGGTACCCGACGAACGCACCACGCTCTCCAGGGCCAGCTTGTGCCGCCCGTAGGCGTTCGGCGGCCGTACCGGGTCCGTCTCCGTCGCCTCGCCGTCCGGGAAGCCGTACATGGAGAAGGAGGCCGTGGAGAAGAACAGCAGCCGACGCCCCTCCCGCGCGCAGCCCTCCAGCACGTCGTAGAGGAGCTGTGCCTCACGGTCGTACTCGGCGAGGGTCGTGGTGGATGTGCTGGACACACCGGAAGCGATCGCCGTCACATCGGGGAAGCGGTCGCCGAAGGCGGCGGCCAGGTTGCGGCCGAGGAAGCCGTCACCGATGATCCGCACGACCGTCTCCCCCGCTCCCGGCGGTGCTCCCGACTCTCCGGACTTCGGCCACGGGCAGGCCGGGTGCGATGCCCGCGACGGTACGCAGGGCCGCGACGAGGGTCCGCGCCTGTACGTTGAGGTAGTGGCTGTACTTCAGCAGTTCACCGAGCTGATGCAACGTCACCCACTTGTAGTCGCCGGGCACTTCGGCGGGCCCGCCGTCGTCCGCCTCGACGATCAGGTACCGGTTCTGCGCGTGCAGGAACCGGCCGCCCTCCTCCGACAGCACCGTGTCGAACAGCACCTGTTCCGGGCGCGCCTCCTCCACCAGGCCGAGGAAGCGGGGGCGGCCCTCCGCGGGCAGATGGGCGTAGTTCTCCGGGGTGCACTGCACGGTGGGGCCGAGTTCGACGACGTCGAGGTACCCCGGCTCGACCCTGGCGTGGACCAGACAGTGCGGTACGCCGTCGATCCGGCGCACCAGCATCGCCACCGTCCCGGTGCCGTGCGGTTCGAGCAGCGGTTGCGACCAGGACGCCACCTCGCGCCGGTTGGAGACGACGTCCACGGGCACGATGCTGAAGAACAGGCCCCGCTCGTGGGAGATACGGTCCTCGGTGCGGTACCAGCCGTGCCCCTCGACCTCGCGCAGCGGCAACAGCGCGGCGCTGACCTCCCGCTCGCTCTGCTGTGCGGTGATCCAGCTGCGGACCGCCACGCCCGAGTGGAGGCCGGTGGCCGGCCCGGAACCGTGGTGCCATTCCGGCAGGCAGGAAAGCACCGTACGCGCGTCCATGTTGATCAGATTCTCGTAGTGAAGCAGCGCATTGACCTGCCGCAGTGTCAGCCAGCAGAAGTCCTCGCCCGCCTCCACCTCCGGGCCGACCTCGACGATCATGTTGCGGTTGCGCTTGCAGAAGAACCACGAGCCCTGCTCGGACTGGAGCACATCTGCCAGTACCCGATGGCCACGGGCCTGCGGCTCGCGGAAGCAGTCCAGGTACGGCACCGAGGAACCCCCGTGCACCCGGGTGTAGTTGCTCTTGGTGGCCTGCACCGTCGGTGACAGCTGCACCCCGTTGACATTGCCCGGCTCGGACTTCGCCTGCATCAGACAGTGCAGCACCCCGTTGATCTCACGGACCGCCAGCCCGAGGATGCCTATCTCCGGCTGCCTGATGATCGGCTGGCTCCACTCGGGAACCGGCCCGAAGTCGGTGCGCACCCGCATCCCGCGCACCGCGAAGAACCGCCCGCTGCGATGTTCCAGGTCGCCGGTGCCCGGGGCGAAGTGCCAGCCGGACAGTTCGGCGAAGGTGGTGCGGTGTACCTCCTGGCTGTGCTTGCGGCGGCGCTCGTCCAGCCAGTCGAAGAACTGGACGTCGGACATCGCCTCGCCGCCCGTGGCCGTCGCGGAGACGGCCAGCCGCGCGGCGAGGACCGCATCGGTGTCGGACTCGGGACCGGTCGCGTTGAGCTGGGGCATCGCTGCCTCTCCATCGGATCGACGTCGGCCCACGGCGCCCGCCGCGGACCGTGGGGCTACTGCGGCGGGCAGGAGGTGCCGGACGGCACCGACGCCCCGGACGTAGGGGCCACGGCCCGCTCCGCGGGCTCACCGGCGCGTGGGCCGGCACCCTGCGCGGCGGGTGCCAGCGCGGTCAGCACCAGGCCCTCGTCGACCAGCCACCGCCCGGTGAGTTCGGTACCACCGCCGACCGGACCGGTGAAGGCGGGGGGCACCGGCACCAGCACCCGGACCGAGAACGTGCCCCGCGTCCCGCCGGAGGCGTCCGGCTCGTGGGTGAAGCGCAGCCGGGCGTCCTCGAACCCGAGCGGGCTGCGGGCCAGCGGGAACCACACCTTGTACACCGACTCCTTCGCGCTGAACAGCAGCCGGTCCCAGGGCACCTGCGGCACCGACCGTCCCAGCGGGGCGAGTTCTGTGCGCTCGTCGGGCAGTGACACCGCCTCCAGGACGCCGTCCGGCAGCGGGGCGGCCGTCTCGGCGTCGATGCCGAGGGCCGCCAGTTCGGTGGCGCGGGCGACCGCCGCCACCCGGTAGCCGTCGCAGTGGGAGATGGCACCGACCACTCCCGCGGGCCAGCCGGGCTCACCGCGCGGGCCGGGCAGCAGCGGCACCGCCGGAAGCCCCAGCGCGGCCAGCGACAGCCGGGCGCACCGCCGGCCGGTGGCGAACTCCCGGCGGCGCTTCTCCACCGCCTGCGCCACCACCGCCTCCTCCTCGGGAAACAGCGGGGGAGCCACCAACTCGCCGCGTACCTCGGTCACTTCCACCTGGTCGGGCAGCAGCCGGCGCATCAGTGGCGTCATCGCGCACCTCGCCGGGGAAGGATCTCGCGCAGCAAGGGGGAAGGCATCCCGCGCGGCTGCCACTCGCGCGGGTAGCCCAGCGACACCTCGCGGTGCGGCACCCCGTCGTGCCACGTCGTACGGGGGATGTGCAGATGGCCGTACACGACGGTGGCCGCCCGGTAGCGCCGGTGCCAGTCGTGCGTGGCGGTGGTTCCGCACCACAGCGCGAACTCCGGGTACCGCAGAATGCGGGTGGGCTCGCGGACCAGCGGGAAGTGGTTCACGAGTACGGTCGGCAGGTCCGGCGGGCAGGCGTCCAGCCGCTCGCGGGTGTACGCCAGCCGCGCCCGGCACCAGGCCGCGCGGTCCGGGTAGGGGTCGCTGTGCAGCAGGAACTCGTCGGTGGCCACGACGCCGGCCTTCTCCGCACGGGCGAGCGCGTCGGCGGTACCGGTGGCACCCGGCGGCAGGAACGAGTAGTCGTACAGCAGGAACAGCGGCGCGATCACCACCGGCCCGTCCGGGCCGGGCCACTGAACGTACGGGTCCTGCGGGGTCAGCACGCCCAGCGACCGGCACAGTTCGACCAGGCTGCGATAGCGGGCCTCACCGCGCAGGATCACCGGGTCGTCGGGGTGCGTCCACAGTTCGTGGTTGCCCGGCACCCACACCACGGTCGCGAACCGCTCGGCGAGCAGCCGCAGCACCCACTCGACATCCGCGGTCAACTCCCCGATGTCACCGGCGACGATCAGCCAGTCGGAGGGATCGGAGGGGTGCAGGTCCCGCACGACTGCGCGGTTCTGCTCGTAGGCGACGTGCAGGTCACTGACCGCGAAGAGCCTGCCGCCCGGCACACCGCTCACCGCTTCGGTGCCTCGCCGGTCCCGGGCCGCGGATCCGTGGTGGGCATGGGAACTCCTCGCTGTGCGTCCGGCGCCTCGGATACGCGTCCGGCGCTCAGCTTTATGCCACCGTCCCGACCGATGACACAACGTGCTGCCGCCCCGCCCGGCCAAGTACAGGGGAAACGCCCAGACTTCCGCCCCGACACGGCCGTCCGGGCCCGACGGTGCTGGATAGTGGCGGCACATCCGTACGAGCAAGCACGAGCAAGCCAGTGCTCCAGACCACTGGAACCCGCCAACAGAGGACGGACGAGCAGCGTGAGCGTTTCCCCCGTCGACGACGGCCTGTGGTGCAGGCGGTTCAACCCGGCTCCCGACGCCGCCCACCGCCTGGTCTGCTTCCCCCACGCGGGCGGCTCGGCCAGCTACTACCTGCCGGTCTCCACGGCCCTCAGCCCGCGCGTCGACGTCGTCGCCGTGCAGTACCCGGGCCGTCAGGACCGGCGTAACGAAGCGTTGCTCGACGACATCGGCACGCTCGCGGACCGGGTGCACGAGGTGCTGCGCGGCTGGGACGACCGCCCGCTGACCTTCTTCGGGCACAGCATGGGCGCGCTCGTCGCCTTCGAGGTGGCCCGGCGGTTCGAACGGGAGGGCAGCGGTCCGGTACGGCTGTTCGCCTCGGGCCGGCGGGCCCCCTCCCGCTACCGCGACGAGAACGTCCACCGGCGCGACGACGACGGAATCATCGCCGAGGTGAAGGCGATGAGCGGCACCGACGACCGGTTGCTGGGTGACGAGGAACTGATCCGGATGATCCTGCCCGCCCTGCGCGGCGACTACCGGGCGGTGGAGACCTACCGGTGCGCGCCGGGCGCCACGGTGGGCTGCCCGGTCACCGCGCTGGTAGGCGACAGCGACCCCAAGACGTCGGTCGACGAGGCCCAGGACTGGGAGAAGCACACCACGGCGGAATTCGACCTGCGGATCCTGCCCGGCGGCCACTTCTACCTCAACAGCCGTGCCGCGGACGTGCTGAAACTGCTCGACGAGCACTTCACCGCACAGACCGCGCCGCAGGGCACCTGACCGGTCCTCCCGGTGAGCACGTCCACGACAAGGAAGGACAGACGTGAGCATGTCCGACGACACCGCCCTGGTACGGGTCGTACGCGGCGAGGCCAGTGCGGAGGAACTCGCCGCGCTGACCGCGGTCCTCGTGGCCCGCGCCGTGGCCCGCGGCCACACCCCGGACGGTCCGGACCGCCCCCGCAGCACCGCCCGCTGGAGCCGTCTGGAACGCCTTACCCACTACCGGTCGCCGGTCAGCTGGCAGGTGGCGGCTTGAGCCGAGCCGTACGTCCTGGTCAGGCCGCTCCCTGGGGGCGGATCTCCTCGGCGGGCACAGGCGGCGCGTCTGCCGGGTCGAACAGACCCGCTTCCCCGAGAGCGGTGGCGAGGCCCGAACGTCCGGACGTGGACATCTTGCGGTAGCAGCTCGTCAGATGCTTCTCCACGGCCCGCCGGGAGACGCCGAGGGTGTCGGCGATGGCCTGGTTGGTCAGGCCCTGCACGGCCATCCGGGCCACCATCCGCTCCGCCGACGTCAGTCGTGCCCGCGCCGGCGCGCCGACCGCCGCCGGCCCCAGCATCTCCTGCGCACGGGCCGCGACCTGGGACGCCCCGCACTCCACAGCCAGTTCGTACGACATACGCAGCGCCGTCTCCGCCTCGGCGGCATGGCACGGCGCCACGGCCTCCCCGAGCCGCAGCAGCACCGAAGCCCGCGCGTGCAGATCGGCGGATTCCTCCAGGACCTCGGCGGCCTCCCGCAGCAACCTCGGCGCCGAGGCCTTGCCCAGCACCGCGGCCTGGAGGGCCAGTGCGCGGCCCAGAACCGACGGGGCACCCCAGGCCCGCGCCCGCTCCAGGTGCTGCGCGCACAGCTGTTCCGCCCGGTCCGCTTCGCCCATCCGGTGCAGCGTCCGCGCCGCCCAGTACGCCGACGGTGCCACCATCGGATTGCGCCATCCCGCCCGCTCCAGGGCGTACCCGGCGTCGAGGAAGTGCTCCACCGCCATGCCCGGCTCGTGGCGTCGCTCCGCCTTCAGTCCCCGGACCAGGGTGAGCAGCCCGGCCAGCTCGCAGTTCTCGTGCAGTGCGCGGATGCGCTCCGGCAGCGAACCGACCAGCTCCGGCTCCCGGGCCCGCAGCGCCACCAGGACCAGCGCGAGCGCCGACAGCGTGCTCACCTCCTCGGGACCGACCACCGAGCAGGCCTTCACCGCCCGCTCCCGCGCCGCCGTCAGCCGGCCCTGGGCGAGCAGCACGAGCGCCTGCTCGCTGAGGATCACCGACTCCTCCAGCCGTGCGCCCCGCCGCACCGCGTCCGCCAGGGCCGTGTCCAGCCAGGGCAGCAGCCCCGCCACCGAGTCCGCGGTGACCAGGACCGGTACCACCAGCGGCAGCATGGTGTGCACGTGGGCCGCGGAGGCCGGCTCATGTTCCAGGACGCGGCGTGCGAGCGCCCCGACCCGCGTGGCGGGCAGCGACATGGCAACGGTCGCCGCGTGCAGGAGCGCCACGAGCAGCTCCCGCTGGCCGCCGCGCGTCATCTCCGGCCACTTGCCCAGCCCGGCCAGGCGGTCCGCGGCCGACGCGACCACCGCCGGATCGGTTTCGCAGAGGTAATGCAGCCGGGCCTCCAGACGCAGCTCCAGCGGGCGCCGCTCAGCCGGCAGTGCTCCTGGGGCCGCCAGTTCGTCAGCCGTCTGCCGCAGCAGATCACCCAGCGACAGCAGCGTGGCACCGGGCGCGACCGGGGTGAGCGCCATCAGCGCCTCGGCGCGGGCCAGCGGGCTCGGCAGCAGCGGGAAGGCCTGGGCGACGTGCCGGGCGGCCACCGACGGGGCGAAGCCGCGCTCCACGGTCGCCAGTTCCACCAGCAGCCGGGCCCGCGCCTCACTGTGCGGCAGGACGTCGCGCAGTGCCCGGCGCAGATAGCGGGCGGCCGTCTCGGGGGCGCCGCGCCGCACCGCCGCGTCTGCGGCGCGCCGCAGAGCCGCCACCGCGTCGCCGTCCAGCTGTGCGGTGGTGACCAGCAGATGGCCGGCCACCCGTTCGGGCGTGCTGCCCCGGTAGCGCAGCAGGGCGGCGGCCTCCAGGTGCAGCCGGTTGCGTTCGCCCGGTGGCGTGGCTTCCTCGACCACCTCGTGGACCGCCCGATGGGCCAGCCGGAGGGTGTCCTGCCGGGTGAGCAAGGCCAGCCGGCGCAGACGCCAGAGACTGTCGTCCCGGTCCACCGGGTCCAGCCCGGCCAGTTCGCCCACCACCTGCGGGTCGGCGTCGTCCCCGAGGACCAGCAACGCACGGGCCGTGGCGAGGACGGACCGCGGCTGCTCACGCAGACACAGCAGCAGCCGCCGCCGCAGCGCCGGAGGCACCAGCGTGGCCACCTTGGTCGCCTCGGCCGCCACCGGTGCGATACCGCGGGTCTGGCACTCCTGCAGGAGCGACACGAGATGCAGCGGGTTGCCGCGCGTGGCGTCGTGGCACGCGGCCGTGAACTCGGCCTCGGCCGACGCGCCCAGACGGTCCAGAACCAGGGCGTCGACCGATGCCGCGCCGAGCGGGGCCGGCAGCAGGGTGTGCTCGGCGGCGGCCAGGGGCCGGATGCCGGGTGGTTCCGCAGCGGGTTCTCCCTCGCACACGGTCACCGCGACGAGGATCCTCCGATGTGTCACCTGGCGCACCAGCTGGTCGAGCCAGTCCAGCGTTCCCTCGTCCGCCCAGTGCAGATCGTCGACGAGCAGTACCGGCACACGGTCGTGGCTCATGTTCAACACCATGGACAGCAGCGCGCGCACGGTCGTCGCGGTGTGCTGCCGGGGCGACTCGGGGTCGCCCTGGAGGAAGGCGAGCGCGGGTCGCGCGGGCCCCGAGCACCATCTGGCCACGAATGCACCGGACTTGAGAACCGGCTCCAGCAGCTGCCGGGTGACACCGAGCGGGAAGTCGCGTTCCGCGGGGGCGGCGTAGGCCCGCATCACCAGAGGCCGCGGCGGTGCCGCCGACCCGGTCACCGACCCGGTGGCCAGTCGCGCGGCCAGTTCGCCGATCTCCGTCAGTACCGCCGACTTGCCGATTCCGGGCGGCCCGCTGATCACGACGAGTGATCCGCTGCCCTGTACGGCGAGCCGGAGGGCCTCGGCCGCCAGTTTCAGTTCGTTCTGCCGCTCAAGCAGCATGCCAGCGGCCTCCTTGCACGGTGTTGTTGAACATGGGGGGTGGAGTGAGAGGTCCGTGGGACGGGGCGGGTCATGGAGTCATGGGAGTACCGCCGTCTTGAGGTCCGGATCCGGGTGCCGAGATGTCCGCACGTGCCCCGTGGCGCGATCCAGCCGCCTCGCGGGCCACGACGGCCTGCGCGAAACGCCGGGACGCGGGCGTTCGGCCGAGCCGACGCAGTGCGTGTTCGGTCAGACGGGCCGCCTGCGGCGCCGGGGAGCCGAGGCCCCGGCGCAGCTCGGTCCAGGCGAGCGCGGAGTCGGTGCCCCAACGCTCGGCAAGCCGCGACTCCTCGGCGAACAGCTCCGCCGCCCGGTCGTCGTCACCGCAGCCGAGATGGGCCAGGGCCGCCAGCGAACGCCAGGCCAGGAGCCCCGGATTGCCCCACTCGCGGGCCGCCATCCGCCGACCGCACTCCTCCGCCTCGGCCAGCGCCTGCCGCGGGCGCCCCTGGCAGAGCAGCAACTGCGCGCGGGCGTACAGCAGATGGATCCAGGGGCTGCTCTCCTCGGCACCGGGCGGCAGCTCCTCACCTGCCAGCCGGTCGGCCTCCTCGTACCGCTCCCGTGCGACCAGCAGCCGGATCTGCACCGCCCGCAACGTGGTGAGCCGGGTGGGATGCCACACCTCCGGCGCTCCCAGGGAGCGGCATGCGGCCAGGTCGTGGGCGGCGGTGTCCGGGTCGCCGGCCCGCAGGTTCAGGTGGGCGCGCAGCAGCAGTCCCACTGCCACCAGCGCGGGGCTGCGGCGATGCCCGGCCTCGGCGAGCGTCGCGTCCAGCGCGCTGCGCGCCGTGCCGTGCGCGTCCGCGACGGACAGCACGCAGCAGGCGGTCAGCCGGGGGAACAGCGCTCCGCCGAGCGGCGCCCGCAGTACCTCCCGGCACATCTCGCGTACCGCGGACGCATCGTGGCCCCGGGCCATCTGCCGCCAGGCCTCCGCGGCGAGTGCGGCCGGACGGACAGGGTCCTGCGGATCCTGGGGAGCCGCCCCCGCGTCCCGTGCCGTGGGCCCCGTACGGAGCAGGAGGTCCATCGGCCGACGCCGGGCCTCCGCCCGGGGGACGTCCGCGGACTCCGCGCCGTCGTTCCCGTACCACACAGCCGGCATATTCAGCGTCGAACCGGGTTCGCCGCGGGCGAGCAGCAGGTCCGCCGCGGCCGTGCGCACATGCGCACGGGCCTGCGCTCCGGACAGCAGTTCCGTGATCCTGCGGTCCGCCGCCTCGGGCGCGGTCATCGTGTAGGCCTCGGCGGCCTCCAGTAACACCTCGGCGCGCTCCGCAGCGGGCAGTGGCTCGCGCAGCGCCCGCTCCAGCAGTTCGGCCGCCTCGATGTGCCGGCCGCGCGCCAGCAGGGTGCGGGCGGTGCGGCGCAGGACCCATGGCACCCAGGACTCGCCCAGCGGCACGGTGTTGAGCAGCAGCGCGGCCAGCGCCTCCTCGTCGGCGTCGCAGCGGTGGGCCCAGCGGGCCGCCTCCGCGTACAGCCGCTTGCGTTCGTCGCCGTTCATACCGGCCAGCACGGCGGCCGTACGGTCCGTCAGCCCCGGACGCGGTGGATCGCGGAAGTCGATCAGCCCTTGTACCCGCAACGCCCTCAGGGCGCCCGCCAGTTCGCTCTCGTCGAGGCCCACGAGGGCAGCCACCCGGTCCACCGGCACCAGCCCCCGGCAGACCGCCAGACCGCGCAGCAGCGCGAGCGGGCCCGGGGACAGCTTCGCGGCCGACTCGGCTGCCAGGTCCGCACGCGCGGTGTCGATTCCATGGGTGAACGCCGTCCTCAGCCCGGTGGCGGACACCTCGCCCGGCTCCCGGCGCAGCTCGCCCAGGACCCGCTGCAGCAGCCAGGGACTGCCACGGCTGAGCCGGGCGGCTCTCTCCCACCAGATGTCGTCCGATGCCGCCGGGGCGGGCAGTCCCGCCGCTGCCCACATGGCGTGGACCTCCAGCGCGCCGAGCGGCCCGGGCTCCAGCAGCAGACCCCTGCCGTCCTGCAGGGCGGCCGCCTGGTCCAGGAGCCCGGCGCAGGCGTCGGGGAACTCGCCGCGCGCGCTGGTGACGGTCAGCAGTACCCCCAGCGGGGCCGAGCCGAGCCGTCGCAGCAGCCCCGCGATCACCTGGATCGACTCGGGGTCCGCCCATTGCACGTCGTCCAGGGCGAGGAGCGTCGGCCGGTGGGTCGCGCACAGCAGTGAGCGGCACCATGCCTGCGCGGAGCCCTCCGCGGGCGGCTCCATGGCACGGGCCGGGCCGGCCGCCGGTGACCGAGGCGGCCTCAACTGCTCCACCAACGCGTAGGGGGCGTACGAGAACGTGGGGGAGCCCAGTGCGGTCAGCACCTGGACACCGGCCGCCCGGGCGAAGGCCACGCCGCGCCGCAGCAGCCGGCTGCGTCCGCTGCCCGGAAGGCCGTGGATCACCATCACACCGGGGGTGCCGCCGGCGAGCCGGCTCATCATGTGGAGCAGCGCCGCTTGTTCGGTGTCCCGTCCGTACAAGGGTGCGAAGCCGTCCTGGGCGGCCAGTTCGAGCAGGGCACGACTGCAGGGTGTCGGCGGTCGGTCGGGTGTGGTGCTCATCGCTGCTGACCACCCCCACCCGGTCCGGACGAGCGGATCCCGGGCGCCTCCCGTAACACGTCAACGAGTTCCTCACGGCGGCTCACGCCGAGTTTCTGGTAGGTGTGGGTGAGATGCAGTTCGACCGTGCGCCGGGTGATGTAGAGCGTCTCCGCGATCTCCCGGTTGGAGCGGCCCTCCATCGCCAGGGTGGCGACTCTGCGCTCACGTTCCGTCAGGGCGTCGCCCGGGCGGCCGGTGAGCTGGCGGGGCCGGCCGCCGGCCTCGGCGAGACGCAGCCGAATGTCCTGCGCGGCGTTTCCGGCCCCGCACCCGATCATCAGGTCCAGCGCCGTCCGCAGCCGGGGCCGGGCGGCCAAGGGGTCGCCGGCGTCGAGCAGGGCGCGGCCCAGGGCGTATTCGGCGCGCGCCCGCAGCAGCCGCGCGGGGGATTCGGCGAGTCGCGCGCACGCCTCGTCGAGGAGCAGGTGTCCGGCACAGCCGGGCGTGGCCAGACCTCGTGCCAGCAACGCGAGCCCGGCGCCGCGCGGGGTGCGCGAGTCGGCGACGAGTCCGCTGCCCTGGGCGGCGATCTGCCGCGCCTCGGCCGGGCGGCCCAGTTCCGTCAGCAGGTCGGCCGCCTCCAGCCACCACGGCAGCACCATGTGTGGCTCCGCGGCTCCAGGGCCCAGCGCCCGGCCGCTGGAGCGCAGTGCGACCAGGGCGCCGCGCAGGTCCCCGCGGGCTCGCCGGACGGCTGCCGTCGTCCACCAGTACATGGGGTGGACGTAGAACAGGGGTTGCAGTTCCGCGCCGCTGATCTCGCCGAGCACGGCCTGGGCGGCGGCGATCCTGCCGCGCTGGGCGAGCACGTAGGCGAAGACGACGGCGGGAGCGACGGCCGGGCCGTCGCCACGCCCGCGCTCGATTTCCAGGGCCCGTCGGCCGTCACGTTCGGCCTTGGGCAGGTCGCCTGTGCCGCACAGCACCAGCGCCCGGACCATGAGGGCCTGGACCCGGCTCGGGTCGAGGTCCTGGCGGACGGGGCGGCGCAGAAGGCGGTCGAGGGCGTCGAGCGCGGTGGTGTCGTGGTCGGTGAGGTGCGCGACGACGGCAGAGGCGATCAGCGTCAGGTCGTCCAGCGGGGTGCCGGGGGTGTCGACGGCCATCGGGACGGCGTTGCCGGGCAGGGGAGTGGGGCGGCCGCTGAGTGCCGACAGCGCGGCGCGGGCCAGCCGCAGGCGACGGTTGCCGGGACCGTTGTCGGCGGGCTCGGCGAACGTCTGGGAGCGCTCTCTGACCCAGCGTACGGTTCCGGGCCGCAACGACCCGCTCAGCAGCAGGGCGGATTCCAGGACGGGTCGGCAGTCCTCCGGGACGGTGACCGCCCCGGTGCCGGCCGGGCGGTCCAGGATGCGGGCGAGCAGTCGCGCCGCCTCGTCACCACGACCGAGTACGACGAGGGTGTCGGCGTACCGCAGTGCGATGTGGGCGAGTTCGCCTCCGTCGGTGCTGGTCGCCAGCAGCGTGCTCAGGTGGTGGACGGCGACGGCGGGTTCGGTGGTGGTGAGGATCTCGGCAAGCCGGGCCCGGATCCGGCGCAGTGTACGGGTGTCCTGGTCGGCGCCGATGTCCAGCGCGTGCGAGAGGTAGCGCACGGCGGAGCCGGGCGAGTCGGCGTCCAGGGCCGCGCTGTGGAGAGCCTCCAGCATCCAGGGCGCGGCGCCGCACCGGATCCGCAGGAGGGCGTCCGCCACCTGGGTCGGCGGACGCCCCGCGTCCTCCAGCAGGCGCGCGGCGCGGGCGTACAGCGGAATGAGGTCGTCGTCCGATATGCCGCGGAGTATGTCGCCGGCGGGTCCGTCGAACCGGGTTCGCGGGCCGTCGGCGGGCAGGGCACGGCGTTCGGCGAGGTGGTCCATGGCGCGTCGTACGGTCGGCACGGGCATCCGGATGAGTTGGCTCACCAGCTCCGGGTCGGCACAGCCCAGTACGGCCACCGCGGACAGAACCGCGCAGGCCGAACTGGGCAGCGGGCCTGGATCTGTGGGTGTGGTCCGGCCCGGTCCCGTTCCTTCGTCGCCCGCGACACTCGCGTCGGCGTACCGGTCGGCGAATGCGTGGACGGCCGCGGGTATGCCTTCGGAGTGCTCCAGGCACCGGCTCAGCAGGGCCGCGTCGGGTTGTCGACCCAGCCGCCGGGTGAGCAGTTCGGCGACGTCGCAGGCCGCCAGCGGCTTCAACTCCATTGTGGTCCAGGCATGGTGGGCGAGCAGCGAGGTCAGGGCGGGGGGCTCGGCGACGGCGGACACGGCGGGCACCGTGATCACCAGCAGCAGGGGTAACCCAGTGGATCTGCGCAGTACGTAATCCAGTCCGCGCAGGGAGTTCGGCCGGTCCAGGTGCGCGTCGTCGACGGCCAGGACCACGGGCCCGCTCCCGGCGAGCTCGATGACCGTCTCGTGGAGCTGATGCGATGTCACAGGCCCGTGGCCCGACGGTGATTGAGCATGAGGCGCGTCGGCCCGTGCGGGGCCGACCGCGTCGTACCAGCTACCGTCGAGCGGGCCGGCGAGCAGTACCGACGCCCAGGGCGACACGGTCCGGCAGAAGGTCCGCAGCAGCGCGCTGCGGCCGATGCCGACGGGGCCTGTCAGCATCACCGCCGGGGCCGGTCCCGAGGCGGCGCGGGGGGTGCGGCCGATCAGTGCCGCGAGGGGGGCGGTCCTGCCCACCAGCGGTTCGGAGGGGTCCACACCCATGGTCGGCGAGCAAGGAGCCGGTAAGGCCAAGGCGAGATTCACGGTGCCACCGGGTGTTCTGTGGGGACGGACACTTGATGGGCTCTGTGCGGGGAGGGATGGGGCAGCGGGGAAAATGAGTGGCCGCACAGTGTTCACAGCGGCATGTGTGAGGGCGAGAACTCGTGGAGGCGCCCGTAGGTGAAGGGCGCGTCCCCTCTGCCGCTTTGTAAGCGGTTGTCGGGGTCTTGTTCTCGGTTCAGTGCTGGTGCACACACAACGCCGGGATTGTAGCCGATTCGCCTTGTCAAGTGTGTCTGTCATGTGAAAGAGCGTAGTCACTTGAATAGTCAAGCAGGCGCCACCGTGGCGTCGGTGACTGGCCGGATGTGTCTGGCGCCGCACATATTGCGCCCGTTTCCTCCGCTTCATCCTGCTGATGTGGCGATTGAGGCCGCTCCGGGCGGGTGTGAAAGGGGTGTGAACAAAGAAGACTAGTGAATCCCCTAGAATCCAACCGAGTCATGCACGGCGTTTGGCTTGAGGCATTTTCCACGGATTGCCGGTATCGCCGCGAAGCGCTTTCGGGTCAGGGTGACCTGCCTATTCCGGGTCAGGGGAATGAGGAAGTGGGCCGGGCGGACGGTGGCGCGACGTGGCGTAATCGTGGAATGCTGCGGCCGGATTCGTCAGCACCGGCCCGGCTCAGGCCGGCAATCGGATGCGGAACCAGGTTCCGCTGCCGGGTTCGAGGGTCACCGTGCCGCCGTGCGCGGTGACGATGGCCGCGACGACGCTCAGCCCCAGCCCGATTCCACCGCCCGCGTCCTCGTTCGGAACCCGGGTCACCGCCTGCCCGCCGTGGACGAACCGCTCGAAGGCCGAGCCGCGCAACTCGACGGGTATGCCCGGGCCGTCGTCGATCACCTCGATCACCCGGAAACCGTCCTCGGTGCCCAGGCCCAGCGCGGTGCGCGTGCCCTCGGGCGTGTGATGCCGCACATTGGCCAGCAGGTTGGCGACGGCCTGGTAGAGGCGGTCCCTGTCACCGGTGACCATGTGGGTGCCGGGCAGGATCGTGACCCGGATCGGATGGTGCGGGGAACAGGCCCGGGCGTCGGCCACCGCGTCACGGCAGAGCCGCGCCAGGTTGACCGGCTCACGGCGCAAGGGCTGGCCGAGGTCGAGCCTGGCCAGCAGCACCAACTCGTCCAGGAGCGCCGCCATTCGACGGGTCTCGTCCGTCATGCGGGCCATCGCCAGGTCGAACTTCTCCAGATCGGCCAGGCCGCCCAGCCGGGCCAGCTGTACATAACCGGAGATCGCGGTGAGCGGAGTGCGCAACTCGTGCCCCGCGGTGGCCAGGAATTCCAGCAACCGCCGTTCGGTCTTGCGGCGGTTGTCGTGCTCCCTGTACAGCTGGGCGCCCAACCCCAGAGCCGTCAGCAGGGGCAGGAAGATCAGCATCACCTTGAAGATCATCTGTGGACCGGGGGCTCGCAGGGTCGGTATGGGTCCGACGATCCCCTGCTGTCGTCGACTTGTCGGATCACGGCCGCCCGGTGGGCACCGTGGCCGATGGCGACCGTGTGGAGGGGGGTCGGGTATGCGGTGGTCGAACCGCCGGTCGGCGACAGGCCGCCCGGTGCGGGCCAGGTGGGCGGCAGGAAGAAGACGGCCATCAGGGACGGTGCCCCGATCGCCACACGTCTGAGCCGGGGCCGTGCAGCGTCCGGGGAACGGGGCGCCGACACGGCGGTCTGCCCGCGAGTCCGTTGGTGGTACACCTAACCGTCCGATCAGGGTCGCGGCGTGAGAGCGGCGAGGAGACGCCTTGCTTGGCGGCACGATACCCAAGGTCGGTTCGTGTTCGGGGCTATATGGGTGACCGGTGTGTTTCGTAGCGCTACCGACCTTGACAGTTTTGGTAAGGGCAGGTGGGAAGCGGTGGAACGCGATGTTTGCGTGATTCGCAGGGCAGCCGGCGATCCGGGATCCCAACTCGCCGCCGGACGAGTCTGATCGATCGTGCGTCCTGCCCTGCTGGTCGCCCGGCCGCGGCCGGGGCATGGATGTGCGGGCGAACGCACTGCTCAAGGCCGTCCTGCGGGGCCCAGGCCTCCGTAGGCGTCGTCATGCGTACGCGTCTTCGCGTCACCGCCGGGCTGCCCCGTCGACGGCCGCGTCCGACGAGACCGGGCACCGGGAATTCAGGTGAATCCCTGGTTTTGCGCCGTTGGTGTGGCGCCGGTCCCGGTCGATGTGGTGAGGGCGGCCTCCCGGGCTCGGGTCAGTGCACCGCCGTCGGTGGCGCGGCGTCGACGCCGCGCCACTCTTCGAGGGTGGGCAGGCTGATTCGGAACCATGCGCCCCGCTCGGAGGGTTCGAGCCCTATCGACCCGCCGTGTGCCGTGACCACTGCCGCCGCCACGCTCAGCCCCAGCCCGCTGCCCGGGTAGGTCTCCTGACCCGGCGGTGACCCGGTCCCCGCGCGGAAGAAGGGCTCGAAGATGCGCTCCCGCACGGTCTCCGGGACACCGGGACCGTCGTCGACGACGTCGATGACATGACGGTCGCCGTCCAGACGCAGTCGAACCTCGGCCGAGGTGTCCTCGGGTGTATGGGTGAGCACGTTGGAGAGGAGGTTGCCGATCGCCTGCTGCAGCCGGCGTCCGTCGCCCTCCACCAGATGGGTGGAGGAGTCCAGCACGCAGCGCAGGGCGCGCCGGGCGTCGGGAGGCTGCGCCAAGGCCACCGCCCGGACACACAGTTCGGCCAGGTCCACCGGTCGCTGTTCGAGTATTCCGCAGTGCCCCGCACGCGCCAGCAGCAGCAGATCCTCGACCAGGCGGGTCATGCGCAGGGTCTCTCGCTGGACCTGCTCCATCGCCTCATCCAGTTGGCGTGGGTCGTCCAGTGCCCCTATCCGGGCCAGTTGCGCGTACCCGGTGATGGCGGTGAGGGGAGTGCGCAGCTCATGGCTGGCGGCGCCGACGAGTTCGCACAGCCTGCTGTCCTCCTGTCTGCGCTGCACCGACCCCTCCTCGATACGTCGTAGCAGGTAGTTGAAGGCGTCTGCCGCGGACTGCAACTCCCTCAGCGGTTGCGTGCGAACCGGCACGCGCACTGACGGCTCGTCACTTCCTTCCGCGATCCGCCGGGCGCTGTGGGCCATGTCGCGCAGGGAGACGAGGGCGCGCCGGCTGATCCACAGGGCGCCGAGGACCAGCACGAGGACCAGCGGAACGCTGATGGCGATCTCGATTCTCACCAGCGTCCGCACGGTCGCCTCGTCCGTGGCCGTCGACCGGGCGGTCACCAGGTAGCTGCCGTCCGGCAGCCGGCCCACCATGGCCCGCACGGGCACGTTCGTCACCGCCCTGGAATGACCGACGCCGGCCCGCTCACGCA
Organism: Streptomyces sp. NPDC001450; assembly: GCF_053597295.1. Lineage (NCBI taxonomy): Bacteria > Bacillati > Actinomycetota > Actinomycetes > Kitasatosporales > Streptomycetaceae > Streptomyces > Streptomyces sp. NPDC001450. The sequence goes on along the minus strand of NZ_JBSFHY010000057.1, from coordinate 13,439 downwards.
ACTCCTCCGCCGAGGTCGGCAGACTTCCGATGAGGCACGTGACCCCGGTCGACAGCCGCACGGCACCCCGCTCGTCGGTCACCACCGACGCGGATCCGTCCTTGGTCGGAAACAAGCCGTGCCCTTCGCGCAGCGCCTGCAGCCGGAAGCGATGGCTCTGGACGATCTGCTGGTCGGTGCGCTCCCGCAGGTGGTACGACAGCGTGAGCGCACAGTAGATGTCGGCACCGAGCACGCCGATCGCGGTGATGATGAGGAAGCCTCAAGTCATTCTGCGGCAAAGCGACTTGACAACCGGTCCGGACCGAACCGGACCGGACCGCCCGCTCCTTGCTGCAGCAGCGGCTCGGGGCGGCGCCCGCGTAGGTGGGCATCGCCTCAGTCCTCCGCGAGCTGTGCGGGAGGGGTCGTGCGTACCAGATAGCCTGCCCCACGAACGGTGTGTATGAGGGTCTGGTCGGTGTCGCCGAGCTTGCGGCGCAGGTAATAGATGTACGTCTCGACGATTCCCGACTCACCCCGGAAGCCGTAACTCCAGACGTTGTCGAGCATCTGTGCCTTGGAAATGACCTGGTCGGCGTTCTCCAGCAGATAGCGCAGCAGTGCGAACTCCGTGGAGGACAACTGCACCGGCTGGCCGTGCCGCCAGACCTCGCGGGTGTCCTGGTCCAGTTCCACCCACCCTGCCCGGAGCCTGCGGCTGTTGGACTGTGTCAGCTCGCGTCCGCGGCGCATGACGGCCCGTATCCGGGCCACCACCTCATTGAGGTCGAACGGCTTGGTGACGTAGTCGTCGGCGAGTTCCAGGCCGCGTACCTTGTCCTCCACGGCGTCCCGAGCGGTCACGAACAGGACGGGAGCGATGACGCCCGCGTCCCGGAGACGCCGGCAGACCTCGAAGCCGTCCATGTCGGGCAGGAGGACATCGAGCAGGATCACATCCGGGGCGCGGTGAGCGGCCCGGGTGAGCGCCTCGGCGCCCCGGGCGGCGGTGACCACCTCGAAGCCGAGGAACTGCAGCGCCATGGTGAGCATTGAGGCGATGCTGGCCTCGTCCTCCACGACGAGCACGGTCGTCTTCGAGGACGTGTCGCTCTTGTTCATCGGGTGCACACCATGAAGTCAGCCAGAACCTAATGCCGTTGGAAATCCGCTGCTGGTCGGGGGAGACGGGGATCACATGCCGTTGTTGTCATGATGGCACAGGGGTGATCCATTGGCTTCGTATTCCAATCGCTCTCTGAGTGGACTTTGATGTACCTCTGAACTTCGTGGACTTTGCTGTCCAGACATGACCACATACGCGGGGGCGATACCTGACCCACACCCACTGTTCGCGTCCGAGGGGAACGAGGATGTCGACGAAGCGCGCCGCAGAGTCAGCTGGGAGATCTTCTCGGCCCTGACCGAGGTGGTGTCCGGCCGGGGGGACTGGAGCGAGCAGAGCGCGGCTCGCATCCGCGCCGAGGGCCGGGCATGGGCGCGACGCGGCGGGTCCGCCGACGAACTGCTCACGATGGTCCGCGGCATGACGCGCCAGCTCATCAACCGCTGTACGGTCGGTAGCCAGGACCAGGACGCTCTGGCTCACGAGGTCATGGTGCTCAGGCTTGGTGACGCCGGCCGCCGGGTGGGCCGGGAGCTGAACTGCGGTTTCTTCGAGGTCGGTGGCAACGGCGAGAACACTCCGGCGCCACCGCCCCCCGCACACCGTGCCCCGGAGTGTTCCACCGGGGCTCGCGCGGTGCTGGCGGTGCGAGCACCCTCGTGCACGCTCGCCGACATCGACCGGGTCTTCCGAACCCATGCCGGAGCGATGGTGCTGGCCTCCGACGAAGGCGCTCACGTGTTGCTCCCCGCGGCCGACCAGGAGGAGTCCGTCGCCCTGGCCCGCAAAGCTCACGGCGACCTTCCGGGTGACGTCTGGATCGCCGTGCACTGGCAGGACCCGTCCCGTGGCAGACCGTCGGTACGGGAGGTGCCGGACTCTGTCGGAGTGTCCGTCGCCGACGGCATCTGTGCCACGCTCCTCGCCCTCGACTGTCCGCCCGGCGTGTACGAACTGGACGACGTCCTGGTGGAGTACGGCGCCGCGGAGACCCCGGAGGTCTGCGAGCGGCTGCTCAAGATGGTCGAGCCGCTGCACGAGCACCCGGTGCTCTGGGAGACCCTGGTCGCCCTCATCGCCGCCGACGGCGTCCGCCACCGTGCCTGTGAGCGCCTGGGCGTTCACCGCAACACGCTGGATCGTCGCCTGCAGCGGATCGGCCTGCTCACCGGGCAGCGCCCCGACGGGCTGAGAGGCCTGTGCACGCTGCGCGCGGCCCTCGCCGTGGTCGCCATGACCCGGCTGCAGCGCAGCGCCCGCCTCGCCGGAGCAGGGCAAGCCATGACGGCGGGGCAAGGGCCCCGATGGACGTCGCTGCCCCCGACCACGACGCCGCTCCGGCAGGCCCACCCTGTCGCGGAGGCAGCCTGTCTGACCCGTCCCATGGCGGCGGGAGCCTGACCCGCCCTGTGACGGTGGGGACCTGACCCGTTCTCGTATTGCCGCCGCACCGGGACGGCACTCCAACCGCCTCCGCGCGCGGGGCGAGCGGTCCACCCGGCCGGCCCCACGCGCTCCCACAGCCGCCGCCCGCGCTCGGCCCCCGCCCGCCGCCCGCGCTCGGCCCCGCCCGCCGTCCCGGCACGGCCGGCCAGTACGCTGCCCGGCCGAGCAGCATCAGCACCGCCGGCAGGAAGGTCAGCGCGGACAGCACCGCGCACCCGATGCCGATCGCGCCGACCGGACCGAGTTCCCGGTTGTCGGTGGGGTCGCTCAGCAGCAGCGCGAGCAGACCGGCGGCGTCGGTGGCCGCACTGGCCACCACCGCGCCCGCCGAACGGCGCACGGCGGCCCGCACGGCCCCGAAACGGTCCCTCCCGGCCTCCAGCTCCTCCCGGTGACCTGCGGTCAGCAGGGCGTAGCCGGTGGCCGCGCCGATGACGAGGATCGACAGGATGCCCTGCACCTGGCCGTCGACGCGGACCAGACCGTCGGAGGCCGGCACGTGCACCACGGCACAGGCGACACCCAGCGCGAACACAGCCCTGAGAATGATCAGCAGCGTGAGCAGCACGCTGCGGTACACCAGCAGCAGGATGACCAGCACGGTGACCAGTGCCACCGCCGGCAGCAGCCCGTCGATGCCCGCGAAGGCGTCGGACAGGTCGGCCCGACTCGCGGCCGGTCCCGCCGGCTGCACGCTGGTGCCCGGCACGTGCCCGGCCGCGTCCCGGACCCGCTGCAGGACGGCCGGCAGCCGGTCCCCGAGGTCCGGGCGCAGCGGCACGACAGCCTGCAGCGCCTGCTTGTCCGCCGAGGCGACCGGCGGCGATGCGGCCGGCCCCGCCGGCGCCGGGTCGTCGGCCAGCGAGGTGAGCGCCCTCGCTGCCTGCGGCTGTACCTGGGCCACGGACCCGCCGTCACGACCGGTCCACACCACGATCGCCGGGAGGGACTCCCGCTGCCGGAACGCCTCCTGCTCCCGCAGCACCCGCGTCGACTCACACTGTGCGGCAGGAACGCCGCCTGGTCATTGGGCGCCACCTCCCCGAGCAGCCCCGCGAACGGCCCGAACGCGGCGCCCGCGCCGAGCCAGCCGACGAGCAGCACGAGGGGGACGAGCCGGCGGGCACGGCGTCGAGCGGACATCGCTCTGCACGGATCGGATCAGCAGCGCACTACAGGGAACGGAGTCGGTACCCGTGGAACACCAACCTGCCTACGGCTGTCCCGTCCCGTTCGGATGCACCCGGCCTCACCCGGCACGTCCCCGACGGCCCGTCACCCGCCCGGACCGCCCGCACTGTCGCATCCGGCCGCCTGGCTCGCACGGTAGAGAGTAGAGACAGGTGAGGGCCGCGACAGCGGCGGGCGACGAACAGGTGGGCGGTGGAAGCGACCATGAGCGACCACGAAACCACACGGACCGGGCACCCGGCGGACGGCGGCCTGACGTGCCTGGTGACCGGTGCGACCGGGTACATCGGCGGCCGGCTCGTGCCGGAGCTGCTCGACGCGGGCCACCGGGTGCGCTGCCTGGTCCGCACCCCGCGCAGACTGCGTGACCACCCCTGGGCCGGCCGGGTGGAGATCGTGCAGGGCGACGTGACCGACGCCGAGTCGGTGGCGCGGGCGATGGACGGCGTTGACGTGGCCTACTACCTCGTGCACGCCCTCGGCACCGGGCGCGGATTCGAGGACACCGACCGGGAGGCGGCCCACGTCTTCGGCGAGCAGGCCCGACGGGCCGGCGTCGGCCGCATCGTCTACCTGGGCGGGCTGACCCCCGGTGCGGTACCCGAGCGGGAACTGTCGCCGCACCTGCGCTCCCGCGCCGAGGTCGGCCGCGTCCTGCTCGCCTCGGGCGTGCCCACGGCCGTGCTCCGCGCCGCCGTCATCATCGGCTCCGGCTCCGTCAGCTTCGAGATGCTGCGCTACCTCACCGAGCGGCTGCCCGTGATGGTCACCCCGCGCTGGGTGCACACCAGGATCCAGCCGATCGCCGTACGGGACGTCCTGCGCCTCCTGATCGGCTGCGCACGCCTGCCCCGCGAGGTGAACCGCACCTTCGACATCGGCGGCCCGGACGTGCTGACGTACCTCGACATGATGCGCCACTACGCCGCTGTGGCCGGCCTGCACCGGCGGCTGATCGTGCCCGTCCCCGTCCTCACCCCCGGCCTGTCCAGCCACTGGGTCGGGCTGGTGACGCCGGTCCCGGCCTCGCTCGCGCGTCCCCTGACGGAGTCCCTGCGGCACGAGGTGGTGTGCCGCGAGAACGACATCGAACGGTACGTGCCCAGCCCGCCCGGTCACCCCATCGGCTTCGACCGCGCCGTCGCCCTCGCCCTGCAGCGCATCCGCGACGCCAAGGTCACCACCCGCTGGTCGTCGGCCTCCGTGCCCGGCGCCCCCAGCGATCCGCTGCCCACCGACCCCGACTGGGCGGGCGGCAGTCTCTACACCGACGTGCGCCGACGCGACGCCGACGTCCCGCCCGAGGTGCTGTGGGAGGTCATCGAGGGCATCGGCGGGGAGAACGGCTGGTACTCCTTCCCGCTCGCCTGGGCGGTACGAGGCCGTCTGGACCGCCTCGTCGGCGGTGTGGGCCTGCGCCGGGGACGCCGTGACGCCCGGCGCCTGCGGGTCGGCGACTCGCTGGACTTCTGGCGGGTCGAGGAGATCGAACGCGGTCGCCTGCTGCGGCTGCGCGCCGAGATGCGGCTGCCCGGCCTGGCCTGGCTGGAGATGGCTGTGGACGGCGACGGCCACGGGCCCGTCCGGTACTGGCAGCGGGCCTTGTTCCACCCGCGAGGGCTGCTCGGCCACCTGTACTGGTGGAGCGTCTCGCCCTTCCACGCCCTCGTCTTCGGCGGCATGGCCCGCAACATCGTCCGCGCCGCCGAGCGCCTGGCATCCCAGCGGGACGGGCACGGGACGACTGCGTCCACCGAGCCTGCCACGGCCGAAGACCTCCGTGCCGGTTCCCGACACCCACCCGGAAGAAGCTGACGCTCATGCACGTCTCGGTCGTCCTGTTCACCGCCGACCTGCGCCTGCACGACCATCCGCCGCTGCGTGCGGCCCTGGAGGCGGCCGACGCCGTCGTCCCGCTGTTCGTGCGGGACCGGGCCGTCGAGGCAGCCGGGTTCGCCGCGCCCAACCGCCGCGCCTTCCTCGACGGCTGTCTGGCGGACCTGGACGCCTCGCTGCGCGAGCGGGGCGGCCGGCTCGTGGTGCGCTCCGGCGACCCGGTGGAGGAGGTCTGCCGGGTGGTGGCCGAGGCGGACGCCGACGAGGTGCACATGTCGGCCGAGCACAGCTGGTTCGCCGTGCGCCGGGAACAACGGCTGCGGTCCGCTCTGGAGCAGACGGGCTGCCGGCTGTTCGTGCACGACGCGGTCACCGTCGCCGTACCGCCCGGCATGGTGACCCCCGCGTCCGCCGACCACTTCGCCGTCTTCACCCCGTACTACCGGCAGTGGACGCAGGCGCCGCTGCGGCCGGTCGTCGGCGCTCCGCGCCGGGTGCCCGTGCCCGACGAGGTAGGCGGCGAGCAGGTCCCCGCGCGCGACGAGACCACCGGGGCGTCCCCGGATCTGCCGCCCGGCGGGGAGAGCGAGGCCCGCAAGCGGGCGACCGCCTACTGGCGCCGCGGCCTGGACGCCTACGAGACCACCCGCGACGACCTGGCCGCCGACGCCACCTCGCGCCTCTCCGCCCACCTGCACTTCGGCACCCTGTCCCCGGCGGAGCTCGTGCACCGCGCCCGTCGGCGCGGCGGCGCCGGTGCCGAGGCGTTCGTACGGCAGCTCGCCTGGCGCGACTTCCACCGGCAGGTGCTCGCCGCGCGCCCCTGGACAGCCCGTGCCGACTACCGCACCAAGCGCGACCGCTGGCGCACGGAGCGCACCGCCGGTGCCGACATCGACGCCTGGCGCGAGGGCCGCACCGGCTACCCGGTCATCGACGCGGCCATGCGACAGCTGCGCCAGGAGGGCTGGATGCACAACCGCGCGCGGCTGCTCACCGCCAGCTTCCTCACCAAGACCCTCTACGTCGACTGGCGGATCGGCGCCGCCCACTTCCTGCACTGGCTGGTCGACGGCGACGTGGCCAACAACCAGCTCAACTGGCAGTGGATGGCCGGCACCGGCACCGACACCCGCCCCAACCGGGTCCTCAACCCGGTCACTCAGGCCAAGAAGTACGACCCGGACGGCACCTACGTGCGCCGTTGGGTCCCCGAACTCGCCGACGTCGAAGCCCCGTCGGTGCACGAGCCGTGGAAGCTGCCGGGCCTGGACCGCGCCGCTGTCGACTATCCCGACCCGATCGTCGAACTCTCCGACGGACTCGACCGCTTCCGCCGGGCCCGCGGCAAGCAGACGTGATACAGGCGACCGCGATGACCACCCGGCCGCCGAGCTGGGCCACCGCCTGGGCGGCCGAGCATCGCGGCGGGCGCCTGCGGCAGGAGGACTTCTACCGCTGGGTGCGCCGCGAACCGGACCTGCTGATGGACGGCGGCGAACCGGCCCGCGGCCGCTGGAACCACGACCACGCCAACTGCGCGACACGGGCTGGACGCACCACATTCCGCGGCTGATGGTGCTCGGCGGCTTCGACCTGCAACGCGGCTGGGACCCACCTGAGGTCACGGACTGGTTCCACCGCTGCTTCGTCGACGGATACGACTGGGTCATGCTGCCGGCGTCACCGGCATGCCCCAGTAGCCGACGGCGCCGGCGCCGCACTTGGCGCGAGGCCCGGCCCGGCGCTGATCGCCGACGCGCTCAAGCGGGCGCAGGCCCGGCCGGTCTTGCGTGCCGCGGGACGCTTTCCGGGCTGAGCCGACGCGCCGGGGTTGCCTCTTCGCCGTACGCCACGTGCAGCGGGGCAGCCCTGGGAAAGCCGTACACCGGGTCGGCGGTGTGGCGCAGGGGTGCGGTGAGGCCGACGCGGACGCGGCAGGTGGCGTTCGGAACTGCGCGGCCCGCGGCGGGCGCGCGGAGTTCGGCCTCGTACCGCGGGCCGACCGGCCGGTGTGGGGCGGTCGGGCTCGGCCCCGATGGCCGGCGTGCGGCGTTCAGGCTCGCCCCGCCGGCCGGCGTACGGCGCCGTCCGTGCCGTACAGGCCGGTCAGCGTCCGGGCGGCCTCCCGCAGACCCGCGCACCGAGGAAAGCCGTCGGCCCCCCGCCGGTCCCAGCCCGGGCCCGCCGGCAGGACGAAGGGCCCCCTGCGAGCGCCCGCAGGTCCCCACTGCAGGCCCGCGACATGCCGGGCCAGCGGCGCCGACGCTGTCGAGCGGGTCTGTGCCCACAACACGACGGCGGCCGGGCCGGTGCGCCGGACACAGGCCAGCAGCGCCTCCACCGGTACGGCGGCGCCCAGCATCCGCGTCGGCACGCCGAGTTCGTCCAGCGCCGCGTCGAGCGCCTCCAGCGGCAGCGAGTGCTGCTCGCCGGGTACGCAGGCCAGCACCACAGGCTCGGTGCCGACGGGCTCCGCCGCCCGCGGCAGCACCAGCGGCGCACGGCGCAAGGCGGTGGAGATCTGCCAGGACAGCAGGTGCTCCACCTCCACGTAACGGTCGCCGGAGGACTCCCACTTGCGGCCCACCGCGCGCAGTGTCGGCACCATCACCTCCTCCCACGCCGTGGTCAGCCCGTGCTCCCTGACCGCGTCCAGCAGCCGGCTCTCCAGTTCGGGCGCGTCCAGCCGCACCGCGGCCCGGGCCAGCCCCCGGCACTCCTGGCGTACGTCGCCGAGCGGCAGCCCGCCGCCGGCACCGCCGCGGCGGGCGTCGTCCCGGAACGGCGGTGCCGGCGGCGGGCTGCCAGAAGGAGCGGCCGGGGCAGGGAGGGAAGAAGCCCCCTCGCCGTGCGTGAGGCGGGCCACCCGAGCCGCCTCGGCCGGGGGAGCGCCCGCCGCCGCCAGCCGGCACATCTCCTCGACCATCGCCACGTCCTGCGGACTCCAACGCCTGTGACGCCCCTGCGACCGCGAGGCGGGCCCCAGGCCGTAACGGCGGTCCCAGGAGCGCAGGGTGGTGGGGGAGACGCCCAGGCGGCGGGCCACCGCGCCCGTGGTCAGCCCGGCCGCCTCCGTCGCGTCACTCATGACGGTCACCTCCCGCCACTTCGTCGGACTCGTGAGCCCGTCCGTCCGCATGTTCCTGCTTTCAGATTAAACGATGCGAGACCGATGCGAGTTGTAGGCGCCTTCCTCCGGGGCCCACGCTGAACGGACAAGACAACGGCACGTACGGCGCGGTGGGGCCGAGGCCGCACCGCTCACCGGGTGAGTGCCGCGCCCGACCGGCGACGCCCGCCCGGTTCACGAGGAGAGACGTGGTCATGGACCGTATTCCGGCCGCACCGAGCTCCGTCACCACCATCGAACCCGGTCTCGCCCATCCGTCACCGGACGTCGTGGACGGCATCGCGCTGTCCGCCGACGACGCCGCCTGGTCCGCGCTCCACCGGCGGTGGGGCGGGCTGGTCCACGGACTCGCCCAGCAGGCGCTCGGTGACGCACGGGAGGCGGAGGACGTGACCCAGCAGGTGTTCACCGACGCCTGGCGCGGACGGCACGGATACGTGCCGGAGCGTGGAACACCGGCCGCCTGGCTCGTCGGGATCACGCGGCGCAAGGTGGCCGACGCGCTGGCAGCCCGGGCGCGTCGCGCCCGGCTCGCCGCCGCGGCCGCCGGACTGCCCCCGGCGCAGGGCCGCGAGGCCGCCGGCGAGCCCGAGGACGCGCTCGACCGGCTGGTCGTGGGCCGCGCGCTGCGTCAACTCAGCTCCGCGCAGCGGCAGGTGCTGCACCTGGCCTACTACGAGGACCTGACGCAGGCGCAGATCGCCCGGATCACCGGCTGGCCGCTCGGCACGGTCAAGAGTCACACCCGGCGCGGCCTCGACCACCTTCGCCGCTGCCTGGAGGACTCGGGTGTCGCGGTGGCCTGACGCGCACGATCGATGCAAGTTCGACCGGGAAATGGTCTCTCTGGCGGGGAGGTGGTCAGTTGCGGGACCACTTCACTAGGCTCCGGAGCATGCGGATCTCCGTCTCCTCCGACATGGACGAACCCGTCGCCCGTCTCCTCGTGGAGGAGCTGCGCCGGCGCGGCCACGAGGTGCGTGAGCACGGCGCGCTGCGGTCCGGTGCCGATCCGCAGTGGGCGGTCTGTTCCGAGGCGGCCGCCCGTGACGTCGCCGAGGGCACGTCCGACCAGGCGGTCGTGTGCTGCTGGACCGGTACCGGCGCCTCCATCGCCGCGAACAAGGTGCCGGGCGTCCGCGCAGCCCTGTGCACGGACGCAGGTACGGCCGAGGGCGCCCGTCGCTGGAACGACGCCAACGTCCTGGCGCTCAGCCTGCGGCTCACCTCCGCACCGGTGCTGACGGAGATCCTCGACGCCTGGTTCGCGGCCGAGCCGAGCCAGGACCCGGAGGACGTGCAGAACGTGGCCCGCGTCGGCCGCCTCGACGCCGCCAGGAAGGTCTCCTAACGGCGTACGGCGACCTGGCGCGGGCCAGGACCGGTCGTTCGCTCGGTGTCGTGTGTGGTGTCCGGCGTTCGGCGTGGTGTCAGGTGTTCGGCGTTCGGTCGGATTCAGTGGGCGCCCAGTCCGCCGCCGCCGAACGAGCCGCTCGACCCCTTGCTCCAGCGCGGGCGCTCCTTCGAGGCGCTGGGCCTGGTGTCCATGTTGGTCAGTTCGTACGGGGTGAGCGGGCGGCCGCCCTTGGGGATCTGGGGAACCTCCTGGGACTCCCTGTTCTCCCGGACCTCGTGCACCGGGCCCTCGGGTGGCAGGTGCGGCTGCTCCTCGGGGCGTGGTCGATCGGACTCCCGGTACTTGACCCGGGAGTTCATCCAGAAGCCGCCGGCGAGCAGCGCCAGGAGGCCCAGGGCCACCAGGAAGAGTACGAGGCTCATCAGGCCGCTTGCCGCGGCCAGCTGCATCTGTGCGGTACTCATAGGACAGGAATACCCCACCCGGAACGGGACGAACCGGACACCTTGTGTGACCGCGCCTGCACGGACGGCGATACGGCCCCCGGTCGCGGCGTCACCTCGTCCCGCCGGGCGGGTTTGCGACGCCTCCGCCCGGCTACCCGCTCGGTGTGACACCGCCGACTTCACCACAGCAGCTCTACCGGTTCCTGGAGGACCGTTTCGAGTGTGCCCAGGCGTGCACGGAGTGCGCCAGGGCGTGTGCGGTGCGTGCGGGCCTCCTGGATCCGGCCGGGTCCCCGCGCCAGGACCGCGTGCGCCGACTGGGCATCATGTGCGCCGAGGTGTGCGACGCCACCTGCCGGATACTGGCCGAGCAGGACCGTCGTGACGAGGAAGGGATCAGGATCCAGCTGGAGTGGTGCCGCTCGGTCTGCCTCGACTGTGCGGACGCCTTCGCCGGGCAGCCCGGTGCCGAATCGACCGCGGGGGTGTGCCGGTCCTGCGCCGAGGCGTGCACGGGCTTCCTCGCGGTCCTGAACTGAGCCCCGGCGCGCCATTCCTTATTTCTGAAACACGTTCTACGGTGTGCGCCGTCAGGACCGCCCTTGGGGACCCTGGAGGCGCCGTGCACCTCGACCACACGCCCGAGCAGCAGCGGCTGCGCAGCGAACTGCGTGCCTACTTCGCCGACCTGGTGCCCGACCATGCCTATGCCCGGTACGCGGATCCCGCCGCGCAGAAGCGGTTCTACCGCGAGGCGATCCGGCGGCTCGGCACCGACGGCTGGCTCGGCGTGGGCTGGCCCGAGGAGTACGGCGGGCGCGGCATGACCGCGATGGAGCAGTTCATCTTCTTCGACGAGGCTGCGCAGGCCGGCGTACCGCTGCCGCTGATGGCGCTGAACACGGTCGGCCCGACCATCATGCAGTTCGGCACCGAGGAGCAGAAGGCGTACTTCCTGCCCCGCATCCTCTCCGGCGAGATCGACTTCGCCATCGGCTACAGCGAGCCCGAGGCCGGCACCGACCTCGCTTCCCTGAGGACACGAGCCGTACGCGACGGCGACGAGTACATCGTCAACGGGCAGAAGATCTGGACCACCAACGGCGACACCGCGGACTGGGTGTGGCTGGCCGTGCGCACCGACCCCGAGGCGCCGCCGCACAAGGGCATCACCATGCTCCTGGTGCCGACCTCCGACCCGGGCTACTCCTGCACCGTCATCAACACCCTCGCCTCGCACGACACCACGGCCAGCTACTACGAGCACATCCGCGTCCCCGTCGCGCGCCGGGTCGGCGAGGAGAACCAGGGCTGGCGGCTGATCACCAACCAGCTCAACCACGAGCGCGTCACCCTCGCCGCCCACGGCACCATGGCGATCCGCGCCCTGCACGACGTGCAGCGCTGGGCGATGGACACCAAGCTGGCCGACGGCCGCCGGGTCGTCGACCTGCCCTGGGTGCGCCGTCTGCTCGCCCGGACCCACACCCGCCTCGACGCGATGAAGCTCCTCAACTGGCAGATGGTGACGGCAGTTCAGGAAGGCACCCTCACCCCGCAGGACGCCTCCGCCGTCAAGGTCTACGGCTCCGAAGCCCGCCGGGACGCGTACGCGTGGCTCATGGAGGTCGTCGGAGCCGCCGGCCCGCTGAAAGAGGGCTCGGCAGGAGCGGTCCTGCACGGCGAACTGGAGCGCGGCTACCGTTCCGCCGTGATCTTCACCTTCGGCGGCGGCAACAACGAGATCCAGCGCGAGATCATCTCGTGGATCGGGCTGGGGATGCCGCGGGTGCGGCGGTGAACCGGTGCGACCACCGTCTTTAGTTGTCGCAAACCGGGGATGGTCGGCACCAAGATCACCGTCTGCACTCGGGGTACGCGGCCCGGGGCGCACGCCGCCATCGACGGTGGCGCTACGCCTTGGGGGAAGGCCAACAGGCAGCTGTCTCGGCGGTCGGCTGGAGTCGTGCGCAGATGCCCTCTGCGGCGCGGCTCCAGCGACCAAGGAGATCACCGGACCGGTCGAGGACCCGGAAGCGTGCGATGCACGCCGCCGGTTTGCGGTCGGTCGTCGGTGACGACGCCGGGCGTCGCGCATGCACGCGTGGAACGATTGTGGAGGACGGGAGAGGGGCACCTCTTGGAGGCCTCGTTGCGTGTTGTGATCGTCGGTGACCGTTTCATTCCTGCCGGGTTCTACGTCGACGCCCTGGCCGAGGCTTGCGGTCCGCGCTTCGGGCCGGTCCGCAGCGTGGAGTGGCGGGGCACCAGGCCATGGAGTGGCACGGCCCCGATGCCGTGACGGTGCCGGACGAGATCGTGGAGGCGGTGGGAGAGGCCGAGGTGCTGGCGGTGCACTTCGCTCCGGTGTCCCGCGCGGTGCTCGTGGCCGCCCCGGTGCTGCGGGGCGTGTGTGTGGCGCGCACGGGGCTGGAGAACGTCGATGTGGATGCGGCGACCGCCCGTGGAGTGGAGGTCGTGCCGGTGTCAGGCCGCAACGCCGCGGCCGTGGCCGAGCTCGCTGTCGGTCTGAGGACGTCGAGGAGATCGCCGCCCGCGGGGCGGCGCTCCTCGCCGCCGGTGCCGTCGGACTGCTCGGCGACACGACGGACCCGCGCGCCGGCGCCAGGGTCATCAGGCACCATGAGCCGGCCGCCGGCCGCGTCGCGGTGCTGGGGGGAAGGCCTACCAGGTCTACCGGGAGGCTCAGGAGGCTCTCTGGCCCGTCTGGGGCCGCCTCGACTCGGCGAGCGGGAGCAGGTGACCAGCGGTTGGCGGCGCGCAAACAGCACGACGGCTCTCCGTACACGGGACGCAATCACAGCCTTTATCACATTTTCTGTGATTTTCTCGGGAAAAGTATTGCATATCAACGCGGGTGGGCGTAGACAGGCATTCAGGACCAATCGCAGCCCGGCTCTC
>NZ_JBSFHY010000056.1:0-47892 GCF_053597295.1 Streptomyces sp. NPDC001450 | reverse complement strand
CGCCTCCTGCGGGACGTGGCCGAGAACCGCCAACTGGGCGACGTCACCACACTCACCGACTCCACGGTCATGGACCTCATCCAGACCAAACTCCCCGCCGCCCCAGCCGAGGACTGACCACCGAACAGGACTACAGGGATCAGGAACTGAAGGAATTGAGCATGCGAATCGTTCTGATCGGCCCTCCGGGCGCGGGCAAGGGCACACAGGCCCGCGTCCTCGCCTGCCTGCTGGCCGTACCGGAGCTCTCCAGCGGGAACCTGTTCCGCGCCGAGATCCGCCAGGGTACGGAACTGGGCCGGCTGGTGCGGCGCCACACGGACGCCGGGGAGCTGGTGCCCGACGAGCTGACCACGACCGTCGTCACCCGGCGCCTGGGTGAACCGGACGCGGCCGACGGCTTCCTGCTCGACGGCTTCCCGAGGACCGTGCGGCAGGCCGAACTTCTGGACGAGTTCCTGGCCGAGCACGGGACAGCGCTCGACGCCGTGATCGCCCTCGACCTGCCGGACGACGAGATCGTACGGCGGCTGACAGGCCGGCGCATGTGCCCGGCCTGCGGGACGACCGTGCACCTGGTGTTCTCCCCGCCCCGCGTCGCGGACCGGTGTGACGCCTGCGGCGGCGGCCTCGTCCGGCGCGCCGACGACAGCGAGGAGACCGTCCTGCGGCGCCTCGCGGTCCACTCCGCGCAGACCGTCCCGCTGCTGCGGTTGTACGCCGACCGGCAACTCCTGGTCCACGTCGACGGATCCGGAACCGTGCCGGAGGTCTCGGAGCGGATGAGCGCGGCCCTGGCGGCGGTGACGAGATGAACGGACCATACGCCACCCCGCCGCCGGAGGAGACCAGCGGCGGGATGGACCTCGGCGAACTGCGCCGCTCCCGCCTCGCCTTCGCGGTGCCGGCCGCGGTCCTCGTCATCGGTGGATACCTGCTGTACATACTGCTGTCCGGCTTCGCGCCCGGAGTCGTGGACCTCGCGCTGGCCGGACACCTCACCCTTGGACTCGCCCTGGGCCTGGGGGTGTTCGCCACCCTCTTCCTCACCGCGTGGCGCTACGCCAGGCACATGCGCACACGGGTCGACCCGCACACCGACGAGATCCGCGCCCGCCAGGCCAATCCGCGTCGTGACGAAAGGGGCGCACAGTGACCAGTTCCTCGGGGGTCATCCCCCTCAGCGGCCTCGCTCTGCCGCTCGTGCTGTTCCTCGTCTTCCTCGTCGTCACCATGTTCACCGGTGTCGTCGCCGGCCCGTACAACGACATGATCAGCGAGTTCTACATCGGCGACCGCAGGCTGTCACCTTTGCGGTACGGCATGGCGATGTGCGGCGACTACATCTCGGCGGCGACCCTCCTGGGCAGCACCGGTCTGGTCTGTCTGACCGGCTACGACGGCCTGCTGTATCTGGTGGGAACCGCGGTCGGCTGGATCGTGGTTCTGCTGCTGATCGCCGAACCGCTGCGCAACTCGGGCCGGTTCACGCTCGGCGACACCGTCGCCCAGCGCGTCCGGGTCGCCCGGCAACGGCCGGTCCGTCTCGCTGTGGGGCTCTGCGCCCTCGTCGTGTCCCTCTTCTACCTGGTGGCCCAACTGACGGCGAGTGTCGCGCTCCTGGCCCAGTTCACCGGGGTGCCCGGGGGCACGGCACGTGCCCTCTGCACGATCACGGTCGGCACCTTCGTGGTCTTCTACGTCGCGGTCGGCGGTATGCCCGGGACGACGTTCATCCAGGTCGCCAAGACCGTGCTGCTGGTGGCCGTGGTGGCGGTGGCCGCCGTCCTGGTGCTGTCGCGCTTCGGGTGGAGCGGCGACCGCCTGCTCGGCACGGCGGCCGCGAACAGCGGCCACGGGGAGGCGTTCCTGCGGCCCGGCCTGCGCTTCGGAGCGAGTACCACCAGCAGGGTCGACTTCTTCAGTCTTGCGCTGTCCATGGCCCTCGGTGTCGGGGGGCTCCCGCACATCGTCATGCGTCTGCTGTCTCCGGACAGCACACGGCGGTTGCGCGGTGCGGTGCTGTGGACAATCGGCCTGGTGGGCGCCGTGTGCCTGGCGGTCGGCGTGCTGGGACTCGGAGCGGCCGCGATCGTCGGCACCGGCACCGTCAAGGCCACCGATCCCAGTGGTAACGCAGCGGTGCTCCTGCTCGCGCAGTCGGTAGGCGGGAACCTCCTGACGGCGGCCTTCTCCTGCCTCGTCTTCGCCACGGTCCTCTCCGTGGCGGCAGGAGTCACCCTGGCAGCGGCCTCGTCGCTGGCCCACGATGTGTACGTCCACGTGATCCGCAAGGGCGGGGTGGACGACCGCCGGGAACTGGCCGCCGCGCGTGCCTCGGCGGCCGTGGCCGGTGCGCTGGGCATCCTGCTCGCCCTGATGTCCCGGGAGTGGAACGCGTCATCACTCGCCTTCCTCGCCTTCGCCATCGCGGCCTCCTCCATCGTGCCGACCCTCGTCTACACGCTGTTCTGGCCCCGCTTCACCGCCCGCGGTGCGCTGTTCGCCCTCTACGGCGGTCTTGGCTGCTCCTTCCTGCTCATCGCCTCCGGCCCCGTCATCTCCTCCACCCCGACCTCGCTGCTGCCCGCGGCACACTTCGCCTGGTTCCCCCTGCAGAACCCGGGCATCGTCTCCATCCCGGTCGGCTTCCTCCTGGGCTGGCTCGGCACCGTCACAAGCCCCACGACCACCGAGCGGACGACGGGAGCCGCGACCGGCCTGCCTGCGCCGGCACCTGAGCAGTGACCCTGTCTGTCCACCGTCGACTGCACTCGAACACGTCCCGCCCACGAAGTGAGGACAGCTGTGCCTCTGTCGACTTGACCGCCTGCCGCCCCGGCTTCGTCTGGGGTGCGGCCACCTCTGCCCACCAGATCGAACGCGCAGTCGCCGAGGACGGCCGGGGACCATCCGTCTGGGACACCTTCCTCAGCCGTCGGTGGTGACGCCGAGTAGCCGTCCTTGACCACGACCTGGTGGCGGATGTCAACTCACCTATGGTGACGGTGTTTTACGGGCTGCCGGTGCTGGTCGTCGAGGACGTGGCGGACGGCGGTGGCGCGGGGGTGGTCACGGCCCGCACTCGGGATGTGGCGATGCCGTGCCCGGTGTGAGGGACGTCGACGGCGATGGTGCACGGGTATCACCAGCGGACAGTGGCGGACGTGCCGGTCGACGGCCGCCAGGTCGTCGTCCGCCTGCGCGTACGGCAGCTGGTCTGTCCGGTCCTGGGTTGCTGGCGGCAGACCTTCCGCGAGCAGGTTCGCGGACTGCTGGAGCGCTCATCAGTACCGCACGGTGCGGCTTGCCTGGCGGATATCCCGGACGGCACGGGAGTTATGCGGCCGGGCGGCCACACGCCTCGCCGGCTTCCTGGCCGTGCCCGTTTCCCGCAGCACCGCGCTGCGTCGCCTGTGGCGCCTACCGCAGCAGGCGGTCCCGCGAGTGATCGGCGTGGACGATTTCGCCCTGCGCCGCCGCCACCGCTACGTCACGATCATCACGGATGCCTAGACCGGCCGACGCGTCGCGGTCCTGCCCGACCGCGAGGCGGCCACCATGGGGGTGGGCTGCGCGAACATCCTGGTGCCGGCACGGCTCGGCCGCCTACGTCGAGGTCGTGCGCCGCGCCTGATCGTTTGGTTCCGGCTGGTTGGGCATGAACTCCGGCTGGCGGCGGGGGAGATGGGGACGGTTCGTTCGCTCGCGTCGCTCGTGGAAGTGGGTGCTCGGTCTGCTGAAACCAGGCAGAAGAAAGTGCGGCTGGAGGTCGCGCGGCTGCGGGAGAAGGCCGAGCGGGTGCGGGCCGCGCTCGGTGAGGCGGAACGTGCGCGCAGTCTTGCGAGCAGGGGGACGGCGGCGCCGCGGTCCTGCACGCTCGCAGCGGTCACCGCGACAGCCAGAACCACCACCAGGTGCCGCTTGCGGCCGCCCACCTTCTTCCCGCCGGTCCCAGCCGGATGTTGAGCGCTGGATGTTTGCCGCCGCCCGCGGCGACTGCGAGTCCACGATCGCGGCCGTCGGGTCCACCGAGCGGCCCTCCTTATCCCAGGCAGCAACGGCCGGATGACCTGCCACTCCGCATCCGTCAGATCCGAGCCGCAACACCGCACAAGGTCCGGCTCGTCCGCCGCGTTGCCGAACCTGTGCGCGAGGCAGTCACATGACGGAGACGGCGCGTTGGACTTTAGGGGCGCAAGCGCGAAAGGCTGCGGCAAGAGGGCCTCCCGTGCTGCCTGGCTTCGACGCCCCCGAGCTACCGCGAGGCCCTGCCTTCCCACTTCAAGCTGGCGTCGCCGCCCGGCCAAGCTGCACGCGGACAAGGGCAATGACTTCGACAACCTGCGCCACTACCGCCGCTGTACAACTGAGGCGACCGCATATTCATTTGCCGCCGGCCAGTCCGGCCGGATAGGAAGCTTGCATGCTACGAGGCAGCAAGGTCGGGCTCAGGGCCCGGCACGAGGACGACATCCCGATCCTGCGGGCCGAGCTCTACGACGACGTGGTCAACTCCTCGCGGGCCGAGGGCGGGCCGTGGCGGCCGATCACGCCCGGCTCGAAGGATCCGCGGCTCGTTGTGGACGACAAGGAGCAGGGGCGCGTCCAGTTCTCCGTGGCGGAGCTGGAGGGCGGCACCTTGGTCGGCACCGCGGCGCTGTGGGGCATCGACAACCACAACCGGTCCGCGCACATCGGGCTGGGGCTGCTGCCGTCCTCCCGCGGCAAGGGGTACGGCACCGACGTGGTCGCGGTGCTGTGCCACTACGGTTTCGTCGTGCGCGGCCTGCAGCGGCTGCAGATCGAGACGCTGTCGGACAACGCCGCGATGCTGCGCTCCGCCGAGCGCAACGGCTTCGTCCGCGAGGGCGTGCTGCGCTCCTCGGCCTGGGTCATGGGCGAGTTCCTGGACGAGGTGCTGCTCGGGCTCCTCGTCCAGGACTGGAAGCCGGACTCGAAGGCCTAGGTTGCCGTCCGACCGTCAAGGACGGGCCGCATCTGCTACCGCCGCTAGGCCGTGTTGCTAAAGGAAGCTGGTGAGCCGGGTGCACCCCAGACTTCGGCGTCGAGCAGCGTCGTTCCCAGCACGAGCCGCGCCTCCCGCCTGCGACGATGCGGCCGCGTTGGTGTCCATCTCGCTGCGTAAACTGTTGGCTCGTATTCCCTTCTGTGATGTCTGCACGCACACTGACGGTTTCCCGTTCGACCCGAAGGACTGAGCCGTGCCCGACCGACCTGAGATTGTCTGCATCTGCGGCTCTACCCGGTTCGTGGACGAGATGAGCGCGGCGAACCGTGATCTGACCTTCGCAGGTGTCATCGTCGTCGCGCCAGGCGTCTTCCTGCGCGCCGAGGATCACGAAGCAGACGAGTTGATCACCAACGAGCAGAAGACCGCGCTGGACGCCCTCCACCTGCGCAAGATCGACCTGGCAGACCGGGTTCTGGTCGTCAACCCAGGCGGGTATGTCGGCGAGTCCACGAGCAGGGAGATCGCATACGCGCACGCCACCGGCAAGCCGATCTCGTTCACCGATCCCTTCTGACCAGTAGACGCTTCGTCGTGCGCGCGGGCAACGAGTCTCGGTCAGCCTTGGAGCGTGTTGCTAGAGGGTCTTCGAAGTCGTCGGGCGCAGCCTTGTGCTTGTGTCGCGTGACGTGATCTCGGATGAGACGCGGGCCGCGCTCGGGCCGTTGTTCCCGGGGGTGAAGGCCACGGGCCGCCCGCCTGTCGATCGACGCACGGTCGTCGAGGCGACGGCGTGGCGGTTCCGCACCGGGGCGCCGTGGCGGGATCTGCCGGAGCGGTTCGGGAACTGGAACACGATCTACAAGAACTTCGATCGGTGGTCGAAGGCTGGGGTGTGGGCGCGCGTGCTCGAGCAGGTCCAGGAGATGGCCCACCAGGGCGGCGACGTCGTGTGGATCGCGTCGATCGACTCCACGATCGTGCGCGTCCATCAGCACGGCGCGACCCTGCCACGGGACACAGGGGCGGTGTCGAACTACAAGAAGTTCGGTGATGAACCCGCTGATCACGCGATCGGCCGCTCCCGCGGCGGGCTGACGACCAGTCGTCGCGGACGGCAAGGGACGGGTACTGGCGTTCATCCTTACCGGCGGCCAGGCCGCGGACACAACCATGCTGCCCGACACGCTCGACGAGATACGCGTCGCCGGTGCGACCGGGCGTCCGCGCAAGCGCCCGGACCGCCTGCTCTCGGACAAGGGCTACCCGTCCAAGGCGAACCGGGCCTGGCTACGCGAGCGTGGCATCGCCACGACAATCCCAGAACGCGACGACCAGATCGCTCACCGCCGCAAGCGGCCGGGCCGGCCGATCGACTTCGGCGATGAGCGGCGTCAGCGGTACCGGGGCCGCAACGTCGTAGAGCGGTGCTTCAACAAGCTGAAGCAGTGGCGCTCGATCGCGATGTGATCCGACAAGACCGCCCGCAACCACCACTCTGGCCAGTGCCATCCTGCAACCCGACTGGTTCGCACAGAACTTCAGCGAGTCCTTCTGGTTGCCGGGCATCCTGGCCGGAACCCTCGCCCTGCCTACCGGTGGCGGGCGCACGCCGTTCGTCGACGCCGAGGACATCGCCGAGGTCGCCGCCGCGGCGCTGACCGAGGGCCGCCACAGCGGACAGATCTACCAGCTGACCGGCCCGCGGGCGATCGGCTTAGGCGAGGCGGCTGACCTGATCGTCGCTGCCACCGGCCGGACGGCCCGTCACCTCGACGTCGACCCCGACGTCTTCGCGGACCGCATGGTCGCCGAGGGCGTGCCGGCCGACGTCGCTCGTCTGCTCACCGGCCAGCTCGTGGACATCCGCGACGGCCGGGGCGCGGGCGTCTCCGAGGGCGTGGAGCGTGCGCTCGGCCGACCGCCCAGGTCGTTCGAGGACTTTGTTGCCGAGGCCGCCGCCGCAGGCCGCTGGAGCTGACTCCGCCCCCGGAGCGAACGGGAACCGCCGTACTCGGACTACTGTCCGGCGTCGAGCGGAAGAACTGCTGGCAGCTGGCCGAACAGGCCGGCCACGGCCGCCCCGGGCCGATGCAGCGGCTGCTGTGAAGTTGGGCGTGCGCGCCCACGGCCCAGGTGCGGGGGCACTCGTTGAGCAGCTCGGCGCGCCAAGCCATGCGATACCCAGCTGTGTTTACTGGTAGCCGTTCCAGTAGTTTTCGGTGCCCGGGCAGACGTGGTACGTGCGCGAGGCCCAGCGGGTCTGGCCCCCTTATGCTGGTCTACCCCGCCTGTCCCGGGCCCGGCGCCGAACCCGCGACGACGTCCCCCGCGGGAGCACTGTTAGGGGTGACCCGAGCGAAGCTCCTGTCCGATCTCGAGATCCCACGAACAACCACTGAACTGTGCGAGCGCCACTTCCTGGCCGCGAGCAGCGTCTCGTACCACTTGGGGATCCTGCATCGTTCCGGACTGGTCACCAGGACCCGTGTCCGCCACCGCGTCCTTTACCAGCAGACTCTCCGGGCGAGCGGTCTGCTGTGAGCCTGTCGTCTATCCGGTTCGGCGGGGTTTTGTGCCGACTATGTGGTGGCTGGGCGGCTGTATGCCTCACCGGTCACGAGGACTCTGCCCACGTCTCTCGTGAACAAAGCCACGAAAGCAGATCACAGCCCGTGACTAAGGCTTGCCAACGAGGCCGTTTCTGATGGCTCTTGGACGATGTCTCGGAGCCAGATGACGATCGCTGCAACGGCCTGGGCCATGAAGACGGCCCGGATGAAGGCGTACCTGATCCTGGACGGCACCTTGCTGCCGATCGACCGGATCGCCGCCGACACCCCGTACTACTCCGGTAAACACAAACGCCGCGGTATGAACGTCCAAGTCCTGACCGATCCACTCGGCCGTCTGCTGTGGGCCTCGCCCGCCCTGCCCGGCTCGACCCACGACCTCACCGCCGCCAGGCACCACGGGATCATCGACGCGCTCGGCGACGCGGGACTCAAATGCTGGCAGACAAGGCGTACCAGGGCGTCGGCCACCCGGTCCGCGTCCCATTCCGGGGTCGCCGACTCAAAAATTCCGTCCTGAAAGGCTGGCGCCTGCTCCGCAAGCTCCGCTGCAGCACCAACAGGATCACCGACATCGTGAAGGCCGTCCTCGTCCTCCATCACACATCAACGTGAGGTTGGAAGAGGCTCAATGTCACGTGTTTCGTCCAACTTCGGTGTCCTTCCCGCAGGAAGAACTGAGCACCTGGACAGGCGGCACCGCTCACGGTGAGGTCGTTGCCCCGGTGTGTGCGCCTGGTGGGTCAGCAGGTAGACGTGGCTCCGGTAGGCGAGTGCTTTCGGCAAGACGGTTTTGTAGTCGGGCATGGCGGAACTGATAGGTCGAGTTTACTCTGCGCAGGATGCCGAGACGGTGGGCGTCTGCAAGGAATGCCTGGAGCCGCCAAGGGAGTTGACCGCGGACAGCGAACTGGATCCGGGTAACGATGTAGTACGGCCAGGCGCAGGTGGCCAGTGCGAGTACGAACCCGATGACCCCGACGTCGAGGAGCCTGAAGGCGGTAACGATCGCGAGATCTGTGAGTGTGTTGGTGAACCAGATACTCGTCCTGACGCCGGCGTCGGGCAGCACGAAAAGAACTGCGCAGGCTCCTCCGCCGAGCACTGCGAGCAAACGATCGGCGCGCAGGGTCCCCTCCACAGTCTCTTGATCATCGTGAGCGGAGGCAGCGCGGACCCAGCGGAAGAAGGCGAGTCCAACGCCCAGGACGGCACCGATGACCAGGCCGTCACGCAGGCTGGCCAGGAAACGCGGATGCCCCTCTCGGTGCACGTATGCCGCGTAACTAGCGAAAAATAGCCCGAAGAAGGCGGCGACACATACCACGCTGACCACTGCGCGGGGCAGACGTCGTCGCCAGTGAGCCATGCTTGGGCGGCCACGGCTCGGCAGGTCTGGTGGGCTCGGCAGGCCCGCGGCGAGAAGAACCAGCCACAGGCAGATGCCGACGAATGCGGTGGCTACGAGAAACTTCTGCGCAACGTTCGTGCCGGGCATGTAAGGCACGGTGGCGGGGGTGGCGGCCAAGCCTCCGCTGAGGGCCACGAGGGCAGAGACGGCAGTCCGACGTCCCGTATTCGCCAAGGGCGCCGACACCCGGCTGCTGAGCAGGAACATAGGCACGACCGCAGCCGCTTGCAGCATGCACAGTGGCACGTCCCGCAACGGCGCCCCGAAGAAGAGCACCAGGAGCGGATTGGTGACAGCGTGTCCGACAAGAGTAATCGCCAGCCAGGTGGTGGCGCGCCGCCAGGGCTTGGTCAGGGTCGAGCTCCATGTGTGGAGTTTCCACCAGGCCAGGTCGAGGGTGCCCTGTCCGCTGAGCCCCTGTGCGAGGAACGAAAGGTAGTGCTGGGCTCTTTGCGAGTCCCAGCGTCTGGCGGGATTCTGTTGCCGTGAGCGCGCATAGAGAGTTGGAATGAGCGCATCCAGCAAGTGGTGCTCGAGGGCGGAGACGTCAGGAAAGCGGCGGGGGTCGGTCAGTTCGGTGGGGTTACGGGCACCGCTGGCGTACACGGACCGGGCCAGGGTGGCCATCAGAGGGCTCGTCAGGACTTGAGCGACCGGAGAATCCGGGTTCTGGGTCAGGAGCTCGGCCAAGGCTTCCCACGCGTGACGGCGCTCCGGCGGAGCGGCGAGGCGTAATGCGGCGAGCGTATCGCCGACGCGTAGAGGCACCGGCTCCAGCACGGTTGCATTCGCCAGAGGCGTGCTTTCCCTTACGGCGCGCGCATAGTCGTCGGTGCGGCAGGTGAGTACGAGTGGCGCATTCGTCGGTAGGGTGTCGTTGAGGGCTGCCAGAACTACTGTCCGCCGCGCGGAGGGTACCTCATCGAGCCCGTCGAGTACGGGCACCAGACGGTGCTCTGTGAGCAGCTCCACGACGGAGCTGGTGCCGTACCGCTGTGCATCCCCCAGCGCCGGGTAGTCCTCGGTGACCCGGCGCTGCAGCCAGTCCCGAGCGTTCTCGCGTGACGGGTCGAAGGAGGCCAGCGGACACAGCACCGGTACCGGGTCATCGGATGCGCGCGTTCGCAGCAGGGCGAGAAGAAGCAGGACGGCGAAGGTCGTCTTTCCCGAACCGGCAGGCCCCAGCACCACAATGCGCTGCCGCGTAGCCCTCCGGAAGGTGTCAATCAGCTCGTCGGACTCATGCGCATGGCACACGAGCCCGGTATCCGACTGGATGCGGGGATCCACAAGCTCCCCGCGTCGGCAGGGAGCCCAGATCACGGGCAACGGTGTGGGCTCGAAGAGCTGCCGCAGGACGGCCTCGTCCTCCCACTGGCGTCGAACCATACGGGCGAGCGCCTGTGCCGTCTCCGCGATCTGCCCCGTGTCGGAACTCTTGTGGTGAGGCTTGCCCCGCCACGCCCAGACCGCCAGGACCCCGAGCAGGCCGACCACAGTCCCGAGCACCGAGGCAGCAGCAGAGACTTGGTCAGGACTCCACAGGGTCCACACCAACATCAACCCGCCGGCAACCACGGCGCATAGCGACCATGCCACCATCCAGCGCCATCGCATACCCAACCAACGGCCAAGTGCCGAACCCGGTCACTCGCGTCCTGGACGGGGCCCGTTTTCCTTCATGGCCGAACAACAGAGAAGCACGCACGACTCGGGCACGAGCCCTCCGAAGCCGACGACCGCGGCTGTGGCGGTGAGCTCTGCACCCTCGGTGACCTCCCGCGGCCAGCGCCAGCGCCAGCGCCAGCGCAAGCCGAGTAGCATGCCGTAGCCGCTCTGGCCGTGCGTGTCGAAGGGGGCTCCGCGGGGGAGCGGCCGTTCTCCGTGCAGGTGAATGACCGGCCGCATCCAGGCGATAGACGGCCGGGTCACGCGGGTTGGGGCTGTCGCCGCAGAACACCGCGCTCGCCTGCTCCTCGCCCGGGTGCGGATGTGGATGCGGGACCGGCGGAGCGGGCGGGAGCGGGGCCGCCTCGGGCGCCTGGCCCTGCCAGAGCTTCTGGAGCCTTTCGGGGAGGTCCGTCCACCCGGGGCGGACGAAGTAGAGGCTCCTCCCGCAGGGCCGTGAGAACTGTCCTGGCAATTTGGCGACGGCCCGTGTTCCGGGCTCGACACGGGAGAACGACCGAGTCTGAAACGTCGGCGTTGCCATGAAAGGCTTCAGGCTTCACCTGATGACCTACCGGGCGACCGGCCGCGGGGCACTCAGGCGAACGCCGGCAGAGGGCAATCGGTTCGACTCGGCTACACTGACGCATTACGGTCGCTTGTCATGCACACCACGCCCGCCGCGCGGCTGGGGCAGCACTGGTGACGGTCGGTGAAGGCTCGTCAACAGGGGCTGCGATCGCCGCACTCGGCCGGCGGGGCGCCACCGAAGTCGACGTTCACACGGTGGGGGCCTCGCACCGAGGCGGCAGCTGGGGGGAAGTGGCGGGGACGATGGACGTCGAGGAGACCGAGAACTTGCACGCGGTGGGACCGATCCGCTCGGTCGGGCAAGGCCGTTACGTCCTGCAGGCACCCCTCGGCGAGGGCGGCATGGCGTCCGTGTACCGCGCCCACGACACGGTGCTGGGACGCACCGTCGCGGTGAAGACGCTGCACGCGGACCTGGCCCGTGCTCCCTCCTTCCGCGAGCGTTTCCGCCGTGAGGCCCAGGCGGTCGCGGCGCTCAACCACACCAATATCGTGGCCGTGCACGACAGCGGCGAGGACGCCGGGCCCGACGGCGTCGTGCCGTACATCGTCATGGAGTACGTACAGGGCCGATCGGTGCGCGAGCTCATCCGGGAGAGGGCCGCGGCCCCTGTCGGTGGCACGGTCCCGCTGGACCGCGCCCTGGCTGTGACCTCGGCCGTGCTGGACGCCCTGGAGTGCAGCCACCGGCAGGGGCTGGTCCACCGGGACATCAAGCCCGCCAACGTGATGACGACGGGCGACGGCGCGGTCAAGGTGATGGACTTCGGCATCGCCCGTGCGCTGCAGTCGGACGCCACCGCGATGACCCGGACCGGAACCGTGCTCGGCACGCCCCAGTACCTCTCGCCCGAGCAGGCGCAGGGCAAGCCCGCCGATGCCCGCTCCGACCTCTACTCGGTCGGCTGCATGCTCTTCGAACTGGTCACCGGCACACCGCCGTTCGACGGCGAGTCGACGATGAGCGTGCTCTACCAGCATGTCCAGCAGCCGCCGCCGGTCCCGTCCTCGCTCAACCCGTCGCTGCCACCGGCCGTCGACGCCGTCGTAGCCCGCGCCCTCAGCAAGGATCCCGCCGGACGCTACCCGAGCGCCCGCGCCATGGCCGATGACATCCGCCGGGTCGCCGCAGGCGAAGCACCCACCCACTCACTCCACTCCGTCCCCACGTCCATGGCCGAGGACGTCACCGACGACGCCGGTGCAGCCGAGACATTCACGGTCCGCACCGGTGCCGCGGACGCCGGCGCGGCCGACGCCCTCGCTGGGACCTTCCGCTTCGTCGCGAGCAGGCAGCAGGCTCACCGGCGGGCTCTGCGCAACGCCAGGATCGTCGCCTGGACCTCGGTTTTCGTCGGCGCGCCCCTGGTGGCCGCGAGCGTGTTCGGCGCACGGTACGTGTTCCCGGACTTCGCCCACACCCCGGATCCGCGGGCGACCGGACCATACCTCTCGTGCGATCCGACGGCCTCCTGGGGCGGCGGTTTCAACCCACCCTCGTTCACGGGCATGTCACCCGCCGAGGCACAGACCTGTGCGGAGATCGCCGGACTGAAGATCGACCAGAAGACCACCACCGGGGCCAAGTACGACAAGGACACCGTCACGCGGCAGGAACCGGAGATCTCCCAGTCGGTCAAGCGGGGCAGCACCATCACCATCTGGGTGTCGACGGGCGGTGATCCCAGGGCCAAGGGCGACCTTGCCGACTGCGAGGTCGAGGAGCAGCACGGCAAGGTCTCCACTCCCTGGCTCAAGGGCAGGACCCCGGCCGCCGCCCGGATCTGCGCGGACATCGCCCATCTCAAGCTGGAGGAGGCCGGGAAGGTCCAGGACCGGCTCATACCGGCCGGCCAGGTAGCACGACAGGAGCCGGGAACGGAGGACATCGCCGTCGGCGGCACCGTCAAGGTCTGGATCTCCACCGGAGGTGACCCCAGGGCCGTCGGCGAGCTCTCCGGCTGCGACAGTGCGACCGATGAACAGCCCGAAGCGCCGTCACTCCAGTACATGACCGTGGCGAACGCCCGTATCTGCGCGGACATCGGGCACTTCAAGCTGGAGGTGCAACGCGTTCCGGACAAGGTCTGGCCGAGCGGCGAGGTCGTCAGGCAGGAGCCGAGCAGCTCCAGCCGCATCGATCCCGGCGGCACCATCAGGATCTGGGTCTCGTCCGGCGCGCAGTGACCGGGCCTCCCGCCGTGGGCGGGCGCGGGGTGTCACTTCGGCTGGCATGGTCAGGTTGTCAGGCTCTGTCGGCTTGGACGAGGTGGGCGAGGACACGCCGGTCGCGGGGTTGGACATCGGTTGGCGGCTGGCGCGTTCGGCGTGGGGTCGCGGTCACGCCACCGAGGCTGCCCTGGCCTGCCTGGCTTTCGGCTTCGAGGCCCTCGGACTACCGGAAGTGGTTGCGTCGACAACCGTCAACAACCTTCGTTCCCAGTCAGTGATGCGCCGCATCGGCGTGACCCGCGACCCGGCCGGTGACTTCTCGAAGTCGCGCACATCGGGTAGTCGTGCAAGCGCGCGACGCCCGATCTCGCGTCGAAACGACGTCACACTTGCGTACGTACCCAGCCGCCGGATAAGCGGTGTCCGCACGCGGCGAGTGGTCCGTGAGGCACAGCTGATGCGGATGCGCGTGCGGGGCGGGTGATCCGTTCGTAGTCTGGCGGTGCTCGGGGTGAGTGCGGAGGTCTTCCATGCCCCGAGCCAGCTGGTCCGGCACCATCTCGCTGTCGCCCCGCGAGACGCCGAGTTCTTCAAGCACGTGCCAGTCGTCGACCAGGCGTCTGCTGACCTGCCCGCTCTGCGGCATGATCACCTTCGTCGGCGGCTCCCGCCGCGGGGACGCCGTCTACTGCGGCCGCGCCTGCTGTCCCCTCTCATCCGGTCTCATCCGATCCTGCCGCCGCACGGTGCCCTGACCTGTCCAGAGACGAAGTCGGACGAGACATGGACGGCTCACCATCTCACGTGATGTTGTCAGCCAACAGCGCTTCCGCGTCCGAGGCCGCCGCACAGCTACGCATTGACTTGGAATCGGATTCCAAGACCGGACACCGGGGAGGAGGTGCCGGCCGAGTTCCCGACCCGGTCGAATACGGCGTACCAGCACAGCGAGCCTTGGCGCACTACCGCGTCACCGGTGCTACGGGCGCCATTCGAAGAGCAGGATGGTCACGTCGTCCCGCAATTGGTTGCGCTGGTAATCGAGGATGGCGTGGATGAGCAGCCGCAGCACCTCGGCCGGGCGCTGGCCCTCGGCATTGGAGCGGATGATGAAGTCGGTGAACCGGTCGAGGCCGAACTCCGCACCGTCCGCGTCGCGCGCCTCCACGACACCGTCGGTGTAGAGCAGGACGCAATCGCCCGGTTGCAGTGTCGTCTCGTGGACCTGCCGGGCCGCCAGGGCGAGGGGGCCGACCAGGCCTATCGGCGGCTGTGGGGGAGTGTCCAGCGCCCCGTCGAGCACCCGCTCGCCACGGATCAGCAGCGGTGGGGGGTGACCGCAATTGACCCAGCGCAGCAACCCGGTCTCGGCGTCGAGCCGACACACTACGCCGGTGCAGAAGTGGTCGGGCACCCACCGGGCGAGCGCCTGGTCCACGGAGCCTACGACGTCGGCCGGGTCTCCACCGCTGCGGCGGGCGTTGCGCGCCGCAGCCATGGCGATCGACGTGGTCAGGCCGGCGGTCAGATCGTGACCCATGGCGTCGAGGATCATGGTGTGCAGGATGTTCTTGACCACCGAGTGGTCGAAGGCGTCGCCGGCGATGTCGTACGCCGGTTCCAGGACCGCGGTCGAGACGCACCTGCTGCTGCCGATGGTGTGGGGTGGCAGGAAGGCCCGCAGCATCTCGGCGGGCAATTGCATGGGCGCGGTGCGGGTGCGGGCGGCGAGCCAGTCGCTGTAGGTGCGCTTGGAGGTGATCAGCATGGCGAACAGATGGGCCAGCATGCGGGTGCGGCGCATTAGCACCCCGTCGAGAGATGCGGTCCGCACCTCGAGCACGCCCAGCCGCTCCGCACCGTCGACCAGAGGCATCCAGACGATCAAGCCGTCGTCGGCCTCGGCCACCCGCGGGGACACCGTTCGGTACGCCCAGCCGGCCGACGAGCGGTCCACCGGCAGTGGCTCCAAGGCCTCGTCGAGTGGGATGAGCAGCCGTTGTTGCAGGTCGACGAGGTAGATCAGCGCGGTGTCCAGGCCGAGGGCCGAGGCGCACCGGTTCGCCAGGGCGGGCAGTTCGACCGGCAGGGCCGGCTGCGCCTCGATGATCAGCTCTTCCAGCCGATGCTCGTCGACGGCGGTGTCGGGACCGGAGGACACGGTGTGCGGTAGGTCCGACACGGGGATCACCCCTTCCGTGCCCAGTCTCACACCGATCCCGCCCTCTCTCACGTCAGGCAAGCCCGCGGCGAGGGCGAGGGCGGCGGCCAGGGCGGTCGGCTTGGCTCGACCGGGCACACCTCATGCGCCTGCCAGGCGATCAGCCGGTCCGGTATCAAGATCACCACTGTCATCGACTGCGTCGACGGCGGGTGGATCGACTCGCTCGGGCGCGACGTGAACAACTCGCCCGTGATCGTCGAGGACATGCGCGGCACCGACGCAGGTCTGATCAACCGGAGCCTCCACCACATGGCGTGGCTGATGGCTCACAAGGACGTCTTCCGGAGCCCGGTCGTCGACCGGCTCGGGGGCCCGGCCGCCTCCCAGGTCTTGTGGAGCGGGCCTCGGCTGGTCAGTGTTGCCGGCGAATTCACCGGCTACGACGTGCACGCCGTACGCGAGCACCGGCGCAGCATCGACTTGGTCCGCTGCCGCTTCTTCGGCAACGACCACATCGGCCTTGAGCACGTGGCATCCGCCACGGGGCATGCGGCTGCCGCCAAGGGGCTGCGCCTGTGCGCGGCCGGGCGGCCGGCTGTCCGTGGGCAGGGCGGAGCGCTGGCGGAGGCCACCGACCAGGTGCTGCTCGGTCTTGGCGGGGAGGTCACCCGGGTCCAGCGCAGGCAGTATGCGGCCTACCACGGGCTGCGGAACTTCGCTGTGTCCGAGTCAGCGGCTCTCCGGCGGCTCCCGAGTCGGTGACCTCGCGGTGATCAGCGATGAGGAGACCGTCGCCGCCGAGGTGGGGCGGTATCGCGAGGCCGGGGCGACGGAGGTGGTGTCACCGCGACAGATCTGGGCGGGAAGGCCGACCGACGCCGCACCGGGAAGCTGCTCGGAGAGCCGGCGAACAGTTGAGGCGCGCCGGCCCGTCGGCCACAGCCGTGGACGGTTCAGTCCGGCGCCGTTTCCGCAGCGGCAGGCTGCCAGCCCAGCCGGGGCGCGATGTCGTGACGCACATCGTGCAGGATCTGCTCGTAGTCGCCCGGATCGAACTCGTACGGCAGTTTCGAGACGCGGCTCCGGGCAGGGTGCGTGTCTGTTGGCCGAGCGGCTCCCGGACTTGGAACGGGAGGCGGTGCAGTCGTGTTTGTTCAACATGCGCAACTGGATCTCGTCGGTGCGCTGGTTCCACTACCGCTCGACCCGCTACCAATCGCCGCCACAGCCCTGACCCGCTGCCTGTACCCGGTACGCCTGCCCGGCGACGCCGTCCACGAGATCACCATGCACCTGCCCGTCGCCCTTGCCGGCGTCGGAAAGCGCGCTGCGCTGCCCAACCCCTGGCTCCACGCACTGCCCACCCGCGAAAACCGTGCCTACATCCCAGCCGTACGCCGATTGCACGCCTGGTGGCGCAACTCATCGACGACCGCCGGAACGACCCCACCCCCAGCCCCGACCTGCTGACCGTACTGCTCGCCGCCCGAGACGATCACACCGGCCAACCCCTGCCCCAACAGCAGATCCACGACGAGGTCATGACCCTCCTCCTCGCGGGCACCGACACCACCGCTGCTCTCCTCGCCTGCGGTCGTGAATGATCACGTCCTGTGGGGCGTGATGATCTGACGAACAGCCAGTGGCCCGGCTGGAGCCGTTGTTGCCGCGGGGCGTCAGGCCGGGGCGTCCGCCGGTGTGGACGTGTCGGCAGTTGGTCGACGGCATACGGTGGCGGACCCGGACCGGTGCGCCCTGGCGCGATGTGCCCGAACGCTACGGGCCCTGGGACCGGGTCTACGACCCTGTTCCGCCGCTGGCAGCGCGATGGCACCTGGGCCAGGATCGTCACCCTGCTCCAGGCCGAGGCTGACGCGAAGGGCCTGATCACTTGGGCCGTGAACGTCGAT
Source organism: Streptomyces sp. NPDC001450 (assembly GCF_053597295.1). Taxonomy (NCBI): domain Bacteria; kingdom Bacillati; phylum Actinomycetota; class Actinomycetes; order Kitasatosporales; family Streptomycetaceae; genus Streptomyces; species Streptomyces sp. NPDC001450. The sequence goes on along the minus strand of NZ_JBSFHY010000056.1, from coordinate 30,431 downwards.
TCCACTGTCTGCCGGGCCCATCAGCACGCCGCCGGGGCGTCGGAAAAGGGGACCTGTAAAAGGCCGCCCGGCGGTCTCGCCGTCGAGCCGGCCGACCACGGTCTCGGACGTTCCCGGGGCGGGCTGAGCATCAAGATCCACCTCGCTGTCGAGCAGGGGCAGAAGCCGCTGTCGGTGTTGATGACGGCCGGTCAGCGGGCTGTCCTCTACCCGCCTCTGCGTGCGAGCGGCCGCGCGCCTCGTCAGCCTCTCCGCCGAACCGCGGGGCACCCTGGAACCTGCCCGGCTGTCCATGACCTGCTCAGGCTGCGGGAGACACCACAGGCATCGCACTCCGCCCCGTCGGTACGGTCGTCCTCACGCAGGCCGGCCGCTGCGTTGCGTGGCGCGGCTGTGGTTGACGGAACCCTTCGGGGGTGCCTCGATCGGCATGGGCGGCCTTGTCCGCAGGCGCGGTGCCGGGCACGGGTCAGGTGCTGTCGCGTGGGACGAGCGAGGGCTCCAGCAGTACCCGGGGGTTGTCGGGCATTCGCCCTTCGAGGCGGCTGACGAGCAGTCGCATGATGATGTGGGCGACCTCGTCGAGCGGCTGGCGGACGCTCGTCAACGACGGGGTGACGATGGCGGTGATGGGCGAGTCGTCGAAGCCGGTGACCGCGAGGTCGCGACCGATCTCCAGACCTCGCTGCCGGGCGGCGGCGTAGCAGCCCATGGCCAAGGTGTCGCTGGCGGCAACCACTGCCGTCGGCCTGGGGTTGTGGTCGAGCAGCGCGAGGGCGGCCCGGGTGCTGTCCGAAATGGTGTCGAGCGCTCCTGCGGAGCAGGCGGGCGCCAGGCCGTGCTTGCGCAGGGCGCGTTGCCAGCCGTGCTTGCGGGCCTCGCTGGGTCCGGAGGCGCGGGGCCAGCCGAGGAAGGCGATGTCGCGGTGGCCGCGGGCGACGAGATGGTCCACGGCCAGCTCGGTGCCACGGGCCCCGTCGACGTCCACCGTGAGCAGGTCGGGGAGAGACTCGTCGGGAGTGCCGAAGCAGACGAAGGGTGCGCCTCGCTCGGCGAGCCAGCCTGGCCTTGGATCCCCGGGGTCGATGCCGGACAGGACGAAGGCGTCCACGCTGCCGGTGCGCAGGACGTCGCTGTACCGGCTGAGTTCGTCGCTGGTGCGGCCGGCGCTGAGCAGCAGCAGGAGGTAGCCGTCGGCCTCGGCCGCACTGGTGAGGGCGTGCAGGAAGCGGTCCTGCAGGACGCTTGCGGTGTCCGAACGGTCCGGGTCGAGGCGGTAGCCGATCTGGCGGGTGAGGTGGGTGCGCAGTGACCGGGCCATCCGGTTCGGCCGGTATCCCAGTTCGTCAATGACGGCCAGGACCCTCTGCAGGGTCTCCGCACGGACCCGCTCAGGGGCGTTCAGGGCGTTCGAGACCGTCTGGCGGGACACCTTGGCGGCGCGTGCCACCTCGATGATCGTGAGCGCCTCTGGGTTGGGCCGACGGGCGGTCACGGCGCCGGTGCGCGGACGATGGGCGCTGAATTTGATCGTTCAAACATGGCTCTTCAACGGTGACACAGCGGACCGGGTGAGTCAATGGCCGGGCCGAGCGGACGCGGCGGAGCGAGGGCTGTGGTCGTCGCCAGCAGGATCATGACGCCACGGCCTCGGCCGCTGGTCCGGGGGTGGCGGCACCGAGCTCTCCAGGAGCCAGGGTCCGCGCAAGGGCCGGCCGGCCGTGCGCGTCCCGGCAAACGTCACGCAGGACGGGTTGACAGCCGGATAGCGCGGTGCTTTGGTTTGCCCACCCCGATTTGAACGTTCATATGAACGATCAAATTGAATTACCCCGGTCAGCCCCCTCCCACCGGAGGCGGCTGATCCTGCGCATGGAAGCCCCGCGCGGTGCCCTGCGTGCCACGCCAGGTCTTCCGCTGTTGCCCGCCGCCGTCCCACCGGCCGGTTCCGGGTGCCGCGCGGTCCGGGTGCGGCTGTCCGCAGGTACGCACAGGTGCCCGCAGTTCGACATGAACCGACTTCCCCCCGACCGAGCCGGCTCTTCAAAGCGGCTCACGCCTGCCGCCCCGCCGGAGCTTCCGAGCCCTTGGGGCCCGATGTCCGCCGGTCGATGCCGGCTGCCCGAAAGGTCAGTGTCCGATGGCGATTCCCCGCCTGCCGTGGTGGCGTGATGCCGTGATGTACCAGATCTACCTGCGCAGTTTCCGTGACGGGAACGGCGACGGCGTAGGTGATCTGCGTGGTGCCAGGAGTGGCCTGCCCTATGTGGCAGCCCTGGGCGTCGACGGCGTGTGGCTCGGCCCCTGTTTCCCCTCCCCGCAGTACGACCACGGCTACGACGTGGCCGACTACCGTGCGATCGACCCGCTCTTCGGCGACCTCGACGAGTTCGGCCTACTGGTGGACGACGCGCACCGCCTCGGTCTGAAGGTCCTCCTGGACGTCGTGCCCAACCACTGCTCCTCCCAGCACCCCTGGTTCCAGGAGGCCCTGCGGTCCGGTCCGGGCAGCGCGGCCCGGGCCCGGTTCCACTTCGCGGACGGCCGCGGGCGCGACGGGGAGCTGCCGCCCAACAACTGGCGCGCCATGTTCGGCGGACCTGCCTGGACACGCGTACGAGAGTCCGACGGACGACCCGGACAGTGGTACCTGCACATGTTCACCCCGCACCAGCCCGACCTCGACTGGCGCAACCCCGAAGTGGCGGAACACTTCGACGACGTCCTGCGGTGCTGGCTGGACCGGGGTGTCGACGGCTTCCGTATCGATGTCGCCGTCGGCCTGTACAAGCACCCGGGACTGCCGGACTCGCCCGACCCGGACGCCGACGAGGTCGCAAGGGACGCCGTGAACCCGCTGGCGTGGAACCAGCCGGAAGTCCATGACGTGTGGCGCGGTTGGCGCGCCTTGTGCGACTCGTACGCCGCCGCGGACGGCAGGGAGCGCGTCCTCGTGGGCGAGGTGGCCGTGCCGACCCCGGCCGACCAGGCTCTCTACCTGCGCCCGGACGAACTTCATCAGGCGTTCTACTTCGACCTGCTCCACGCCCCCTGGGACGCCGACGCCTTCCGCCTGCGGATCGACGCCGCGCTACGGGACATAGCCGCCACCGGCGCCCCGGTCACCTGGGTGCTGAACAACCACGACCAGCAGCGCAGCGTCACCCGGTACAGCCGATCCCGGGGCCTCGGCGACCTGCCCGACCTGGAGCGCGGGGCGGCCAGGGCCCGCGCGGCGACGCTGATGATGCTGGCCCTGCCCGGCAGCGCCTACCTCTACCAGGGCGAGGAACTCGGGCTGCCCGAGGTCACCGACCTGCCGCCGCACGTCCTGACGGACCCGATCGTGACCGCCACCGGTGACCCGGAACGAGGCCGGGACGGATGCCGGGTGCCGCTGCCGTGGTCGGGGACACAGGCACCCTTCGGTTTCTCCGCAGCAGGTGAGGTCAGCACATGGCTGCCCCAGCCGGACTGGTTCGCCGCGTACTCGGTGGAGAGCAGGCGACGTGACGGCGCGTCGAGCTGGCACCTCTACCGCGACGCCCTGCAACTGCGCCGCGGCCTCGCCCCGTTGCGCGACCCCGAGCTGCGCTGGCTCGCCGGGCCGCCGGAGAGCATCGTCTTCACCCGCGGCGACGGCTTCGTGTGCGCCGTGAACTTCTCGGACTCACCCGTCGCCGCTCCCGTGCCCGGCCGACCGGTACTGTCCAGCGTGCCCTGCGACGATGGAAAGCTGGCCGCCAACAGTGCCGCCTGGTGGCTCCTCGAGCGGGATCCCGTCCGGCCGCGCACCGGGACCGCTCCGGGCCCTGCCCGGGAGTAAGTCGCGGCCGGCCGCGGCCCCATGACGGCCTGGCGCGGTGACAGGACCGTCGGCACCCTCCCTCCCGCCTGTCCGGCGTCCGGGCGCACCTGACGCTCCCGGCACCTCACCGAGGCATCGACCGATGTAGCCCCTCACGCCCGTCAGGGCTCTTCACGCCCACGGATTTGAACGTTCATATCGCCGCAGCCCGACCGGGCCTCGGCCCTTGCGTCCCGGTCGCCGACCGGGTCGCGACCGCAAAGGAGCAGTCATGAGAAACGCCAGAGCCGCGGCAGCCGCCGCCTTCACGTGCACCGCCCTGCTGGCGGCCACCGCCTGTGCCGGAACGACCCCGGACGGGACCGCGGGCAAGCACGCCGAGGGCCGCGGACCCTTCACCCTCGCCATGGGCAAGGACACCACGGGCAAGCTGCAGTCGAAGATCCTCGACGTGTGGAACAAGCGGCACCCCGACGAGAAGGTCACCCTGATCGAGCTGCCGGAGTCCGCCGACGAGCAGCGCTCCACCCTGGTGCAGAACTTCCAGGCCCGCAGCGACCGGTTCGACGCGGTGGCCATGGACGTCGTCTGGACGGCGGAGTTCGCCGCCCGCGGATGGGTGCGCAAGCTCCAACCCGGCTCGCTTCCCGTGGCGGACATGCTCCCGGCAGCCGTCCAGACCGCCAAGTACCAGGAGGACCTCTACGGGGCGCCCATCGCCTCGGCCGGAGCGCTCCTCTTCTACCGCAAGGACCTGGTCGGCAAGGCGCCGGCCACCTGGAAGGACCTCGTCGGGGACTGCGGCATCGCCAAGCGGCACCACATGGACTGCTACGCGGGCCAGTTCGCCCAGTACGAAGGACTGACCGTCAACGCCAGCGAGGCGATCAACTCGGCCGGAGGCTCCGTCTACGGTCCCGAGGGCTCGGTGACGGTCGACAGCCCGCAGGCCAAGAAGGGCATCGACTTCCTCGTCGACGGTTTCCGCCAGGGCTACATCCCCAAGAAGGCCATCACCTACAAGGAGGAGGACGGCCGCCGCTCCTTCCAGAAGGGCGGCCTGCTCTTCCTGCGCAACTGGCCTTACGTCTACAGCCTTGCCAACACCAAGGGCTCCGACACGACCATCGCGGGCAAGGTCGGGGTCGCGCCGCTGCCCGGCGCCGACGGCCCCGGAGCCTCCACGCTGGGCGGCGCCAACCTCGCCCTCAGCACCTACTCCAAGCACCCGAAGTCCGTGCTCGACTTCATGGCCTTCATGGAGAGCCCCGAGGTGCAGCGCGTCGAGGTCGAGGACCTCTCCAACGCGCCCGTGCTGACCGAGCTGTACACGGACAGGGAGCTCTCCCGGCGCTTCCCCTACCTGTCGGCACTGCGCCAGAGCCTGCTCAACGCCCGCCCCCGACCGCAGGTCCCCGCCTACAACGACGCCAGCCTCCGCATCCAGCGCGAGATCTACCAGGCACTGCAGGGCAGCAAGAGCTCCGCGGAAGCACTCCACGATCTCGCCCAGGAACTGAAGCAGGCCGGCAGCGGCAGCTGACCGGCCGGCCGCGCACCAACTCCCGGAGGCACCCGTGTCCACCGCAGTCCATTCACTCGCCGAACCGGCGCCGTCGGCCCCGGCGTACCAGGGCCGCCGCCGTCGCCGCGAGGCACGACTGGCCTGGTGCCTGATCACCCCCGCGATGCTCCTGCTCGCGGGTGTGATCGGCTACCCCCTCGTCAAGGCCGTCTACCTGTCCGCGTTCAGCGACACCATCGGCGGGAAGCCCGAGTTCATCGGGCTCGGCAACTACCGCAGGGCGCTCACGGGCGACGCGTCGGCGGACTTCTGGTCCGCCGTCCAGGTCACCGTCCAGTTCTCGGTCTTCACGCTGCTGCTGGAAGTCGTCATCGGCACCGCCATGGCCCTCGTCATGCACCGCGCCTTCCGCGGTCGGGGACTCGTACGCGCCAGCGTCCTGGTCCCCTGGGCCATTCCCACCGCGCTCACCAGCGTGCTGTGGCGGTGGATGCTCCAGCCCGACGGCATCGTCAACAGCCTGCTCGGCAAGACCGTGCTGTGGACGGGCAGTCAGTGGCCGGCCCGCTGGGCGGTGGTCATCGCCGACACGTGGAAGACGGCGCCCTTCCTCGCGCTGCTGGTCCTCGCCGGGCTGCAGCTCATCCCCGAGGAACTGCACGAGGCCGCCCGCGTGGACGGCGCGGGCGCCTGGCGCCGCTTCCGCAGCATCACCCTGCCTCTGCTGATGCCCGCGCTCATGGTCGCCGTGCTGTTCCGCCTGCTTGACGTGCTGCGCATCTACGACCTGCCGCAGATCCTGACCGGCGGGTCGAACGGCACCACCACCCTGTCGATGCTCGTCGTGCAGGCGTCCGTCGAACAGACCAAGTTCGGCTACGGATCCGCCCTGTCCACGCTGACCTTCCTGCTGATCTTCGTCGTCGCGCTGCTGTTCGTACGGTTCCTCGGCAGCAGCCTGCTGCCGGCCGAGGAAGGCAAGGAGTCCTGATGTCCACCACCGCGCACCCCGGGCCGACAGCCGCCCTGGGAAACCTCCGGCGGGCGCCCGGGCGGGGACACGCACGTCCCGCACCGGTCCGGCGGGGACTGACACCCGCCGCCCGGCGCAGGCTCGGCACGGTCGGCCTGGCCCTCAGCGTGGCCGTCATCGTCCTGTTCTGCCTCGCACCCTTCTACTGGATGCTGGTCTCCAGCCTGAAGGGGCCGAACGACATCTTCAACAACGACCTGTGGCCGAACTCGCCGACCCTGGCCAACTACCGGGCCGTCTTCAGCGGACGGAACAACTTCCTCTACGCCCTGCGCAACAGCGCCGTCGTGGCCGGTACCACCACAGTCCTGGTCATGCTGATCGGTCTGCTGTCCGCGTACGCCTTCGTACGACTGGCCTTCCGCGCCAAGCGGGCGGCTCTGGCGACCGTCCTGGCGGCATCCATGTTCCCGGGTGTCGCTCTGCTGACCCCCGTCTTCCAGCTCTTCAGCGACTGGGGATGGATCGACCAGTACCAGGCCATGATCGTCCCCGACATCAGCTTCGCACTGCCCCTGGCGATCTGGACCCTGACCAGTTTCCTGCGCGAACTGCCCTGGGATCTGGAGGAGTCCGCGATGATCGACGGCTGCACACCGGCCCAGGCGTTCCGCAAGATCCTGCTGCCGCTCGCCGCGCCCGGCGTCTTCACCAGTGCACTCCTGGTGTTCATCGCGGTGTGGAACGAGTACCTCATCGCCAACGCGATGTCCCTCACGCTCGCCTCCCAGCCGGTGACGGTGGCGATAGCCAAATTCACCGGCAGTTCGCAGTACCAGCAGCCCTTCGGCACACAGATGGCTGCGGGCGTGATCGTGGCACTCCCATTGATCGTGCTCGTACTCGTCCTGCAGCGCCGCATCGTCGCCGGGCTGACCGCCGGAGCGGTCAAGGGCTGATCCGCCAGTGGTCGTACGAGCCGTGGCGGACTCACGGACAGGGCGGTACCGGCCCTGGAGGGGCCGGATGCACGCCCGCCGGACGGGTGTGACCACCTGACGGTCACCACCCGGGCTCCGGGGCGGGCCGACGGCGCGGTCCGCCCCGCACGAGCCACCGATCACAACCGGTCCGGAACACACCACGCCGCCCCCGGGTCGGCAACCACGAACCCCCGGGCCGCCCAGGGAAGGACGAGGACTCCCATGACGCAGAACAGCACCCCCGCACGCACAGGGCGGCGGCGCACGAGGACGGCCGCGGTGACGGCCGCCGCCCTGGTCGCGTCGACGCTGCCGGGATGCAGCGCCCTGGGGGGCCGGGGCGCGGAGGTCACCCTCCGCCTGGTCGCCACGGACTATGCGGACCGGCCCGGGGACGGCACCCGCCTTTACTGGGAGGGCATCGCCGCCCGGTTCCGGGCCGAACACCCCGGGATCCGATGTCCCGATCCCCTACGGGCTGCCGCTCGGAGCCGAGGAGTCCCAGACAGAGACGCTCAGCTGGCTGCTCAGCGGCGGCGGAGGCTACACCGACGACGCCGGCGGGTACGCCTTCGACTCACCGGAAAACGTCCGTACCCTCGACTGGATCGCCCGCCAACTCGTGCGTCCGGGGCTCACCGGGCCCGATCCCGTCGGCACCGACCGCCAGGACGCCTACGACTCGTTCACTCGCGGCGAGACAGGCATGCTCAACGGCGATCGGTCACTGATGCGGCGCGCCGCAGGCAGCGGCATCCGATTTGCCGTGGCACCCGTGCCGGGCCGCACCGGACCGTCCAGCTCCGTCACCGGTGTCACGGACTGGATGATGGCATTCAAACAAAACAAACACCGCCGGCAGATCGGGGTGTTCCTCGACTTCGTATACCGGGACGCGAACGTGCAGGCGTTCGCCGACCGCTACGACACCCTCCCGGTGACCACCAGCGCGGCAGAAGCGATGAGCGCGGACCGGGCCCGAAGACCCCTGCAGGTCTACCTCGACCAGTTGCCGGGCGCCCGGTTCTGCCCCGTCGGCAAACGGTCCTGGGGAGCCGTGCTGGTGAAGCTGAAGTCGCTCGTCGGCTGGGCGGTGGCGAAGAACGGTGACCCGGACGGCGTGCTCAAAAACCTGCAGGACACCGCGCGGGCCCTGGAAAGCACCGGTTCCTGACCACGTGTCCCCCCCCCCCCCGCAGCACGGCTCCGCGCCCGACTACGCGCACCGCCACACCCGTTCCGCCGGCGTCCCCGGCTTTGCCTCGCGACCTGGGGCACCGTCACATCACCCGCGGGGCGGCACAGCCAGCCCCGTATTCGAAGGAGTCACAGTGAAGAACTGGACGCCCCAGCCGTTCATCCACGACGCGGTCATCAACCTGGACGCTCCCATCCTCGTGCTGTCCTCTCCGGACGGCCAGCTCGGCAAGGCGGCCGAAGGCTTCTACGCATCCGACAGCCGACTGCTCAGCCGACTGCAGCTCACCGTGGGCGGCAGGGAACCCGAGCCGGTGGCAGCCCACACCCGCGACGCGCGGCACACACGGTTCCTGGCGGTCCACCGGCACGACGCGGACCCCACCCCCGATCCCACCGTCCTCGTGGAACGAGTGCGCACAGCCGGCCGGGACTGCGAACGGATCACGGTCACCAACCACGGCCGGCATCACATCACCCTGCCCCTGCGTCTGGAGGCCGCCTGCGACCTGTCCGACATGTCCGAGGTGAAGGCGGGTCGCCCGCGGGCAGCGCTGCCCGCGACCCTCTCCGGCCCGGGACTCACCTGGAAGACCGCCGGGCAGCAGGCGGTCACCCTGACCGCGACCCCCGCGCCGGACCATGCCGAACCCGGCCGTTCCCCTGCCCTGTCCTGGGACGTCGAACTGGCGCCGGGTCAGTCATGGACCGCGGCCCTGACGCTCGAGGCTCCGGCACCGAGCGCAAGGACACGGCCCCCCGCTGTCGCCGCACCGTTGCCCGGACCTCCTCCGTGGTCCTCGCCGGAGGTCACCTGCGCCGACCCCCGTCTGTCCCGCCTTCTCAACCGCAGCCTCGACGACCTGTCGGCCCTGCTGCTCGCCGACCCTCGTGACCCCTCGGACCGCTTTCTCGCCGCGGGCGCGCCCTGGTACCTGACCCTGTTCGGCCGCGACTCGCTGTGGGCGGCCCGCATGATGCTGCCGCTGGGCACGGAACTCGCGGCCGGTACGCTGCGGGCCCTGGCCCGGCGGCAGGGCACGGCGCACGACCCGGCGACCGAGGAGCAGCCGGGAAAGATCATGCATGAACTGCGCCGTGACGCCAGCAGCGCACTGCCCCCGCTCTATTACGGCACCGTCGACGCCACCCTCCTCTTCGTGACCCTGCTGGCCGAAGCCTGGCGGTGGGGCATGCCCGAGAACCAGGTGGCGGCTCTTCTCCCTGCCGCCGAGCGCGCCCTGGGCTGGCTGCGCGACCACGCGGACGCCGACGGCGACGGCTTCGTCGAATACCTGAAATTCAGGAACACCGGACTGACGAACCAGGGCTGGAAGGATTCCGAGGACGCCGTCCAGTCCGCCACCGCCCGCCTCGCCGAACCCCCGATCGCCCTCGCCGAGGTGCAGGGCTACGCCTACGAGGCCGCGCTGGCCGGCGCGGACCTGCTGGAAGCCTTTGGCAGGCCGGGCGCCGAGCAGTGGCGGGAGTGGGCCCGGAGCCTGGCCCGTCGCTTCCACTCGGCGTTCTGGGTGGCGGACGAGCACGGTCCCTTCGTGGCGATCGCCCTGGACGGCGCCAAGCGGCCGGTCGAAGTGGTGGCCTCCAACATGGGCCACCTGCTGGGCACCGGCATCCTCGACCAGGACGAGTGCGCGGTCGTCGCCCATCGGCTCGGCCTGCCGGACATGGACTGCGGCTGGGGAGTGCGGACCATGAGCGCCAGGGCGCGCGGCTTCAACCCCCTCGGCTACCACACCGGATCGGTCTGGGCCCATGACACGGCCATTGCGGTCGCCGGGCTGGCCGAAACCGGCCACGACCAGGTCGCCGCTTCCCTGCTCGACGGGCTGCTGGAGGCTGCGTCCGCGTTCGACTACCGGCTGCCGGAACTGCATGCCGGCGAGCAACGCCACCCCGGCTCCCGCCCGGCGCCCTACCCGGCGGCCTGCCGGCCTCAGGCATGGGCGGCCGCGGCGGGGGTGAGCCTGCTGACGTCGCTGCTGGGGCTGCGTCCCGACCTGCCCTCGGGAGCGGTCCGTCTCCGTCCCCTGGACGCTCCCGCGATCGGGCCGCTCCGCGTGAACGGTCTCCGGCTGGGAACCGCAACGGTGACCGTCACAGTGGACGGACCGAGAAAGGGACACATCACCGGCATGCCCGCGGCGACACGGCTCGAGCGATGAGGCGCGCATCGGCGGCCTTGCGGGCCTTCCTCTCCGCCTTCTCCGGCAGATACCCGTATGTGTCCGGGGTCAGCGTCGCGGACCTGCCTTGGTGACTGGGCTCTTGGTGTCACATGGCGGCGGACCAGCCGACGACGGCCCGGGAGAACACGTCCACGACGAACGCGACGCAGACGATCCCGGACCAGGTGGCGACATAGGTGAAGTCCGCGAACCGTCGCTCGTTCGGCCGGGGTGCGGTGAAGTCGCGTTGCAGCAGGTCGGCGGCCCGATCATGGCCGTCGTCCCGGACAGTGGTGCGGATCTTCTTCCCCCGCCGGGCGCCCTCCAGGCCCAGGTCGCGCATCAGCCGTGCGACGCCGCAGCAGCGGGCCACCGGTATGCCCTCGCGATGTAGTTGCCGCCAGACTTTCCGGACGCCGTAGACACTGAAGTTGTCCGTGTGGACGTGGCTGATCTGCGTCTTCAGCTGCGCGTCGCGGACCGACCGGGCGCTGGGTGCGGTTCTTGGCGGCGTAGTAGGTGCTCGTCGCGATCTTCAGTCCGTGGCGGGTCAGGACTCGGCAGATCGGCTCGACTCCGAACACCTGGCGGTGTGCGTCGATGAACACGCGAGCGCTTCGATGGCCACACCGATGCCCAGCTTCGCGGCGACTGCCTTCATCACGGCCCACTCCGTCGGGTAGTTGGGGCGGATCTCCGCGACCATGCGCACTGCACGCTCACGAAGTTCGGGAGGGTAGGGGACGGACGTGCCATGACTCGATCCTCTCAGGGAATCGAGCCTCCACCAGACCCGGAGCGCTTCACCATGCCGCACGACGTCCGCGCGCGTCCGTGGGCCACCGCCTCGGTCCAAGGGCGGGTGGGTCGCGCGCGGACGTCGTGCGCGATGCCGGGTAGCTTGGTCGGCCGGCCGTAGTGCGTCGGCGCGCAGCGCGATGCCGCGGACCCGAGCGCGCTGGAGCCCAAGGGAAGTCGTACACCGCGTACGCCGCGCGGGCCAGGAAGACCGTGTGCTGGCTGGCTTCGGGCAGGTCCGGCTGCGGCGGGTGGCACTCGCATCGGCGTAGCGGATCGTGCAGGTGAACGCCCGTGGCGATCTGGCGGGAAGCGCGGAGGAGCGCACCGAGGTCATCGGCTAGGGCGAGCAGGGCGCGCTGGCGGGCGGCCGGGTCAAGTTCGTCCTGGGCGAAGCGATGCTCGGTGCTGACACTCGCCGGTGTCGGAAGGTCGACGAGTTGGGTGTCGCGGCCCTGGGCGCGTTCGTGGAGGGTGCGGCCGGCGCGGGCCCCGAGCAGGTGCTGAAGCGTGAGCTGGGGGACGTCGGCGACGTCGCCGACGGTGTGCAGGCCGTACTCGGCGAGCGTCGCGGCCGTCCTCGTGCCCACGCCGGGCAGTTCCCGGACCGGGTGGGGGCGCAGGAAGTCGGTGATTGCCTCGGGGAAGTCGTCGATGACGGTGCGCCGATCGAGTGGGGTGAGGGCGCAGGCCATTGCGGCGAGCATCATGTTGGGCGCTACCAGTACGGAAGCGCGCCGGTGAGGTCGAGGACGGCCATGTCCGGCTCGATCATCTGCACGCGGAGCGTGATGTTCTCCAGCAGGCGGCGCAGCCGCGGGCGGGTGAGACCGTCAGTCGCCGGTCCCCGGCCGGTCGACGCGATTGAGGTAGTGGGTCTGGTCATCGACCGGCGGGGATCGCCGATCAGTCGATGGGCACCGTGCCGTCAGGTACAGGGACGATGGTCGCCAGCTCGGCCAGGTACTCGGGTTAGTCGTGCAGGCGTGAACGCTGTACGAGACCGACCGGTCGACCTTCGAGGAAGGCGAGGAGGTCCTCCGAGAGGCGTATCGGCTCCAGCTGCCTCCAGCCCCCTCGCCGTTGCCCCGCTGGGGCACGGCTGGGGCGCCCCAGCCGTGGCAGCGGTGTCCGTGCTCTGCCTCCTCGGCGACTACGCGGGCAGCGCCACGGCGCTCGTCACGGATCTTGCCCCGGCCCACCTCCTGGGACGCGCCCTGGCCCGCTTCCAGCTCCCCACCGGCTTCGACCTAGCCGTCTCCCCCCGGCGGTCGTCACCGCTCTCGCCTCCCACGGCCCGGCCGCCCTGGGGCTCTCCCGCCGCCGCGACGCTCCTGTCGGCCGCCGCCGTCGCCCGCTGACCCGGGCCCGCCCCGGGGCGCCGCCCGCCGGGAAAACCCGGGGATGGCGCACCGCAACCGCAGTGGCCGAAAATGTGTCTTCCCACGCGTGGCTCAGCCCGCCCGGACGTGGGTGAGGCTCCGGCGGCACGGCGTCCTGGGGGGATGCGATGAACACATGGGCGGTGCCCGGATACAGCGATTCACTGGAACTCGGGTCGGGGGCGAGCGGCCGGGTCGTCCTGGCCGTGCACGAGGAGACCGGCGTTCCGGTCGCGGTGAAGTACCTCAGCGAGTCACTTCGCACCCGGCCGGACTTCGTGCACGACTTCCGGGCGGAGGCGCGGCTGCTCGGTGGGCTCCGGAGCCCGCACGTCACGGAGTTGTACGAGTACGTCGAGAGCCCGGACGGCGCCGCCATCGTGATGGAGCTGGTGGACGGCGTCCCGTTGCGGGCCCTGCTGCGCAGTCAGGGGCCGATCGGCCCCGAGGCCGCGCTCGTCGTCCTCAAGGGATCGTTGCTCGGCCTGGCCGACGCGCACCGCGTCGGCGTCGTCCACCGCGACTACAAGCCGGAGAACGTCCTGGTCATGCCGGACGGCTCGTCCAAGCTCGTCGACTTCGGGATCGCGGTGGACGCGGGCACCAGCGCCGGTGTGGCGGGAACGCCGTCCTACATGGCCCCGGAGCAGTGGACCGGCGCACCCGCCTCTCCCGCGGCCGACGTGTACGCGGCCACGGCCACCTTCTTCGAGTGCCTGACCGGCCACAAGCCGTACGCGGGAGACAACCTCGCCGAACTCGCGCTGCAGCACGTCGACGCGCCCATCCCCGCCGAAGAAGCCCCCGAGGCGGTGCGTGAGCTGGTGCGCCGCGGTCTGGCCAAGGACCCCGGGGAACGGCAGCCCGAGGCCGAGGCGTTCGTCAGGGAACTGGAGGAGGCCGCGGGCACCGCCTACGGGCCCGATTGGGAGGAACGGGGCCGCGGCCGGCTCGCCGCCCTGGTGGCCCTGCTGCCGCTGCTGCTGCCCTCGGCCCGCAGCGAGCCCCGGACCACCACGGACACCGCGCGCACGGTCCTGGGGCCCGGGTCGGGCCGCGGCGGGGCGCGGTCGTGGCTGCCCGGCCGGCCCGGGACGCTCGTGTCGGCCGCCGCCGTGCTCGTCGGTGTCCTGCTGACCTACGGCGTCCAGTACGCCCCAGGAGCCGCTTCCCAGCAGACGGCGCAGGCCCTGGCCACCACCCGTGCCCGGCCCGGCGCGGAGCCGGCGTCGCCCACCGCGTCGCCCTCCTCGTCCCCGTCCTCGTCCGCGTCGCCGAGCGCATCGGCCGACCTGTCCCCGTCCCCGGGCCTGTCGCCCTCGGGCACGGCGGCCACCGGTTCCGGTGACCCCGGGGCCTCCGCCACGGCGGCACCGGCCACGACGACCACGGCGCCCGGCGGTGCGGCCACCACGGGGGCGCCGACCGCCACCTCCCCCGCCTCGCCCGCCGCTCCCGCGGTCAAGAACGTCGCGGTGTCCTCCTTCCGGCAGACGGGCCCCACGACCGCCACGGCGACCATCGACGTCACCACGGACGGCACCGGGCCGGTCTCCGTCACCGTCTCGTGGTTCTCGGGCAACCTGCCGGGAGTACTCGGCGCGCCGGACGGTGAGTCCCAGACCTTCCGGCGCAGCGGCGCCACCCAGTACACGATCACCGTCGACCACACCTTCGGCAACGGTGGCTGCTACTGGGCGGTGCAGGCCACGACCGCCCCGGCCGCCACCGGCGGCGGTGCCTCGCAGCAGCTTCTGACCAGGCAGTGTGAGATCCGATGACCGCTCAGAACGACCGCCCGCCCGCACCCGCCGAGGACGGCGAGCCCACCCAGGTGCTGTCACCCGGCGGTGAGGCCACCCAGGTGCTGCCGCCTATGGGTGAGGCCACCCAGGTGCTGCCGCCTATGGGTGAGGCCACGCAGGAGTTGTCGCCTGCGGGCCAGTCCACCAAGGTGCTCGCACCCGCTGGCGAGCACGCCTCCACAGTCCGCCTGGGCGACCCCACCGGCGACCCCACCGGCGGCCCCGCCCCGGGCGACGGGCCCCGCTCCGCCGACGCCGAGTACAGCGCGACCGTTCTGGGCAGCCACTGGATCGAGCGACCCGAACCGGACGGCACCGTCCTCGAGGAGCCGTCCACCGCAAAGAATCAGCCGACGCTGGCGGCCGATCGCACCGAAGGCAGCGTGCTGCGTTTCGGCCCAGGCGTGACCGCCGCCGTCGCCCACCGCACCCACCGGACGCTCCCGGCCGTGCAGCCGCCCCCCGCGGCGGCCCCGCGCCGGCGGCTGCGCAGACACGCTCTGCCCGCGCTGGTGGTGCTGCTCGTCCTCGCCTTCCTCGCCTGGCAGCGCCTCGGGCCGCCCGTCGCCGTGCGCACGGTGGCGGTCTCGGCCCGTCCGGCTGCTCTGGGCTGCGACGACACCACGGACATCGTCGGCCTCGTCACCACGAACGGCCGTCCGGGAACGCTCACCTACCGCTGGATCCGAAGCGACGGCACCGCCTCGGGCGTCCTGCGGGAAGTGGTGGTCCGGGGCCAGCGCCAGGCGCGTCTTCACCTGCGGTGGACCTTCCAGGGCGAGGGCCACCGCACGGCGCGGGCCGACCTGCGCATTCTCTCCCCGGCCCACCGGCCGGTCACCACCCACGTCACCTACGCCTGCCCCTGAGGCCCGGGCCCCGGGGCACTAGGATCCGAGGCCCGTGCCCTGACCATGAACGACGTGGAGCGGTTCAAGGCCGCCAGGCCCCGCCTGGAAGCCGTCGCCTACCGGCTCCTCGGCTCCGCCAGCGAGGCCGAAGACACCGCGCAGGACGCGAACCTCACCGGCGCGGGCATCGCGAAGTGGTCCGCGTGGATCTACCGGATCTCGCTGACGAGGTCCTGGCCGAACTGGCGGCAGCGCGGGCGGACGAGATGGACGCCGACACCGTCAACCGCGAACTGTCCAGCGGGCACAAGGCGATCGGCTGGTGGCAGCGGCAGGGCTGGGCCGAACACGGTCCGACGATCGGCATCGGGCGACGGCCGACGCCGCCCGACTGCCCCAAGGCCCTGGCCGAGAACCAGATCGTGGCCCTGTGGCGGCTGGACGTCGCCCTGCGGGAGAAGACGTTTTGGAAGGTGCTCCACGAGTCGGCGGCACGGGCCGATGAGGTGTTGTGCCTGGGGGTTGATGCTGGTGGACTCGCGTATTCAACTGTCTTGAGCACTGCTGCCCAAGCGTCAGTGCAGTCACTGTTTGTGCTGGGGGCGTCGCAGGGTCATGGTCTGCGCTGTGCAGCAACTCGCGTTCTGGCCGTTGATGGCTGACCTGTTCTCATGCCGGAAAAAGTGCCCAAAGCGATCAAGCGTGTGAGCAAGCAGGACCTTCTTGGAACTGAGTGCGACGGGGTCTCTGCGAGCGATCCTTCTTGAGCATGTTCCCAAGCTCTGTTAGCGCTGCCTCGTTCTGATCAAGCGGGCCGACCAGGAAGTCGAGCACTCCTGCTCGACGTGCTTCCGGAGGATTTCGACCGGCGTGAGGACATCGCTGGCGAGGCTCTGCTCACCTTCACGCGCTGGGTGTTGACGGAGATTCCGTTGAGTCCCCTTCCCGCGGAGTAGCAGGCTCAATCGGCCGACCACAGGTCAGGTAGTGCTCCGTGGGGTCCAGCCTGGTGGTGACCGCCAGGGGTTGCCGGAGGCGTATCGGCTCCAGGTACCTCCGGCCTCGGAGCGCAGCTTGGCCGTGGTAACCCAGTGGTAGCTCAGAGCCTCTGCGACGACCGGGGCCAGCATCTCCAGCACGTGCTGTCGACGGTCACGTAATTCCCCACCGCTGTGGTCACGTGATTCCCCAGGTCGTGGGCCGGCGTCTATCCCCCTCCCGTCGCCGGTGATGGCTGTCGCGGCACCGGCCTGAGAAGCTGTCCGATGTTGGCACCGGCTATCGGCGAGGGGACATTCGAGGTGTATCGAGACGATCAGTCAGTGGATCTGCCAACCGTGCTGTCGCCGGAGCGGGTCGCTGAGATCAACGAGATCATCGATCGGATCACACGCTGGGCTGAAGGCCGCGAAGACATCGTCGGCCTGCTCTTGGTGGGATCTTGCGCCCGCGACGCAGCGCGACCGGACTCCGACATCGACGTCGTTCTGCTCACCACGGACGAGTCCCGATATCTCCTTGAGGATGCCTGGGCCATGGAACTCGGGCTGGGCGAACTGATCCGCACCCGGTCGTGGGGACCGATCACAGAACGACGCCATTCCACGGCCTCCGGCCTGGAAGTCGAGCTGGGCGTCGGCTCTCCGACCTGGGCGAAGACAGAACCCGTCGATCCGGGGACGCATCGTGTCGTCACCGACGGCGCCCGGGTGTTGCACGACCCGGCAGGCATCCTTTCCGACCTTCTCGCCGCCTGCTAATTGATCGGCGGCTTGTCGGCGGGGCCCTTGGGCTGCTTGTTGGCCTGCTGGGGCCGTTCATGATGACCTGGTGGCTGGCGTTGATCAGCCGGTCCAGCAGCGACTCGGCGACGACCGGGTTAGGGAAGAGGGGATACCAGTCGCTGGGTGCCCGGTTGTCGGCGGTTGTCGGCGGTTGTCGGCGTACGAACTGAGCTCCCCATCTGTGTACGGATGAACGTCCCCAGCTATGTCGCGGGCAGGAGCACGGATGAGGATCCTGGTTGAGATCGTCAGGCTGGCCGGAGACACTCGCATGATGAGTCGTAGCGCATTGCCCAGATCGGTCGAACGAGGTTGGGCGGGCCGTGGTACCGGGTTCGCACGGAGGCCTTCGAGGCATCGTTCCTGCCCAACCCTGACGAGGACTTGAACTCGGTGTGCAACGTTGATCTCTTCGTGGACCTCAAGGACGGCTCCCGGTGGAGCGCGACCGTGTTCACGGTGGCAGAAGTCAAACGCTTGATGGATGTCTGGGCGGGAAGCGGCGAGGCTCTCGGCGGCCGCTACTTCTGGTGCTCGGACGGCCTGATCGTCCGGGATCCTGGCATCGACAGCATGACCCACGTGATCGCTGGCCTGCTCGAGTCCGGCGAGTTCTCGCAGATCCTCCAACGGCTCGACGACGACTGACCAAGCCTCCGGCCGAATGTGCGAAGTGGCCTGTCAGGCCACGCCTGTGTCCTGCTCGATGGCCTCGAGTCGGTTCTTGAGCCGGTAGCCGGGGCCGTTGATGGAGATCTCGTCGCAGTGGTGCAGGAGGCGGTCGAGGATGGCGGTGGCGCGGACTTCGTCGCCGAACACCCGTCCCTATTCGCTGAAGGTCTTGTTTGAGGTCGGAATGATCGAGCCCTTTTCATGCCGCTTTGAGATGATCTGGAACGGGTTCGCTTCTCCGCGTTCGAGGATCTCGTAGCCCGCCTCGTCGCCCACGGGAATGTGGGATTCACCGCACAGCATGCTGAGCGTGGGCGGCTTGATGCCACCCAGTCAGATCTCGGCTGTGGCTGGGTGCGGGAGGCCGTCCATCGTGTCCGTCCGCGAGTTGCCATGCACTGCCCCGAGTGCGCGCACCCGCTTCATGCGAAGGTTTCACGGTATGGCCTGCGGTTCTTCGCCCACGATCCTGGCTCGCCCACGTGCGCGTTGGCCGGCGAGTCCATGGAGCACCACCTGCTCAAGCTGGAGCTGGCCACTGTGGTCCGTGCCGCTACCACGCCGGACTGGAGGTCCGCGGGCCGGGCCGGCAAGAGTCCCGCGCGGGCGCTGAGGGTCTCGGCCAGCTCGTCCTCTCCGCGTGAGCGGAGGTGATCAGTTCCTGGCCGACGTGCGTTCCCCGGCCCCGGTGCCTGTCCACGCAATGCGTCTTCCTTCGGCGCTGGGGCCTGGCCCGCTGCCGCAAGTCCGGCCGCAGCGGGCCGAGATGAGCCGTTACTCAAGCCACCAGGTCGGGGCCAGAATGGCTGATATGACGGCATTGCTTGCCTTGATGGCAGCCCCAGCCGGGGCAGTGATGACCACACTGATAGGCGTGTTCGCCGGGAGCATGGTCAGCAGAAGAGCCCAGGACCGTCACTGGATCCGAGAACAGCAGGCGGCAGCGTGCGCCCGCGTGCTGCGGGAATCGTCCTCAGCGCTCGTAGATCTCAGCGACATGGACCGCAACCGACCCGCCGACATCCCGTTAGGTGTCCTGGCCCCCACCACAGTCGACTGGCGCCCCTGGAACGAGGCTGTCGGTGTCATCAACCTCGTCGCCGACAAGGACATTGCAGAAGCCGCACACGCCATTGATGGAGAGATTTGGCGGTTTCACGTTGCCGTTCGGCGGGGTCTGACTCCCGAGGAGAATTGGCTGGATCTTCGAGGGCGAGTCGTTGCAGCACAAGGGAACTTCATCGCTGTCGCTCGTCGCCATCTCTCGCTCACCGGGGATCCACTCCAGCGTCTCGACGGACGCCCTGCCCCCGATGACCCGATATGGCGGACAGGGCAACCTGGGAGCACAGCCTGATTGCAGACCCAGCCGCATACCGATCCCCTCAGGCTGAGCTCGCCCAGAAGTACTGCACCGCTCTGTCCGACACAGCCCGAGCAATGCTCCACCGAAGCCGAACTACGAGCAGTGGGCGCTCAAGGAGGGCGGCGGTGCGTTCGCGGCGTGCCCTCGTGTGGTCGAGCGCGGCGGCTGTCGGCGGCATCCTGGATCCTCACCGACACGTACGTCCGCATCTCTTATACGCGCCCAGGCGCCCTCCCTGATGGAACCGCTCAGTCCACCCGGATCGTGGCCTACGGTTGCCTCCCGGTTCCAACCGGGACCTGACGCGTTCCGCTGAGGTCGGTGACGTGGCAGACAACGAGCAGCACCCCACCGTGGTGATTCTGACAGCGCTCCGCGTGGAGTACGAGGCCGTACGCACCTGCCTCACCGACATCCGGAAGCTGTCCCACCCTCTAGGTACTCGATTTGGTGTGGAGGCCGGCTGGGTGGTCATGAAGTCGGGCGAAGATGGCTCTCCGACTGGGCGGGCCCTGTCGGGCCAGCATGAAGACCTCCTGACAATGGATCGCAGCGGCGCGCCGGATCCACTCTCGGCTCCAGGCTGGTCGGTGAGCCAGGCCGCGAACGTTTCGGAGGTGCGGTCGGCCAGCACGTCGGCGTCCCGGCCAGAGGATGACCGAGGAGATCTCGCATGCCACCGCCGCCCTGGAAGGGGCCGACGACGACATGAAGACCAAGGCCCACCGGCGCCTTCGCCTGCTTGGCCGGGCCTGATCTGGCAGGCGCCCGGGCGTACTATGTCCAGCTGCTCTGTGGTCTCATGTGGGGCCTTTGCCGGCCCAACTTGCCGCGGTGCCCGGGGCCGGTTTCGGGTGTCGAGGGTTCTGTCACAGGGCCGGTCTGGGTTTTGTGACGGATCCCCCGGTTATCTCGGGTGCGGATTGACCGTCAGACATGTTTGTCATGTGGCCCAAGGGGCCGGTGCCTGACACATATCAGCGGGTTGTTCAGGCACGTACGGCATGTTCGTGACGTAGGTACCGACCCCCAACTTCGGTTCGGGCGTGTGACTTCCAACGCTCATGGCGTGTTACTCCGCGGTATTTGGCGGAATCAGTGTGGCCTGCGGTACGGCTTGCACGGTGGAGCGCCGTCGCCCCCGCCACCGCCTCGCCCTTGCCGACAGGATCTGCGGCGACCTACGGCACGGCGGCCGAGCGGAGTCAGCGGCTCCCGCCCGGCCGTGGCAGTTTCAGCTTCAGCGGGCCGCAGCCGAGGCGGGCGGCCTCGGCCTCGACGTAGCGGGGGAAGAGGGTGCGCAGGTCCGCGCTCATCCCGCCCTCGTTGGCCTGTACGAGGAACACCGTCGCGCCCGCCTGGCAACGGGCCCGGAAGACGCCGAGGTTGGGGCCGAGACCGCCGTATCCGGCGGCGGATCTCACTCGGTCGCCCTCGTCCAGCGTCATCCTCGTGAAGATCGCGGCGAGCCTCGGGTCCTCGACGGTCATCAGGCGCTGCTCCGGCTGCGAGCCGGTGATGTCCCGGTCGCAGGTGCGCACCGGGCCGTGCCCGTCCGTGATCATGGGGTAATGGTCCGGCTTGCGCTTCTTGCCCAGGGTCAGCCCCTTGATGCCGCAGAGCGCGTCCGGCTTCTCCGTGCGGGTGTAGCGGGCGGCCTTCGGTAGGCGTTCGACCGGATCGGCGATTGTGCCGGTGCAGCCCAGGTCCGCGCTGACCTTGTTGACGAGCTTCACGACCATGCGGGCCATCCCGTCCCGCTCTTTGGTACGCGGCTCCATGTCGGTGATCCAGCTGCCCTGGGCGATGTCCACGACGGTCGGCCCGTCGAGGTCGCCGGGGCGGCCCAGGCAGCCATCCGGGATCGCGAGCCAGGCGCGGTTGTCCGAGGCCATGCCCAGGAGGCCGCCGCCGAGCGGGGTGAGACGGGCGGAGAGGAACTCATCAGCCCACTTGCCATCGTCGCCGGCCCCGTCGTCCAGCCGGTGCACCCGGGCGGTGAGTGCCCATCCGTCGCCGTCACTGTTCGTCAACTGGCAACTGCCGGTGGGGCCGTCCATGGAGCGCCCACCGTGCAGCACGGGCGCCTCGACTGCATTGACGTTCTCCGGCTCACGGAACGTCGCGGCGAGGTCATCGCGGGACAGCGCGCCCCAGCACACCTCGTCCGGCGCGAACGGCCCGACCTGCGCCTGCCAGGCCATGCCGCCGACGCCGAGCAGCACCCCGGCGAGACCTGCGGCCAGCAGCGGCCGGACCCGGCCGCGCAGCAGTCTGCGCCAGTGCCACCGGCGCAGGCGCCGCTCGCTGAGCAGCTCCCGCTCGGCGGGCAGGGGCTGCTCGTATCGGTTCGGCTCGTCCGCAGTGCTGCTCACCGGGCGGCTCCCTTGGGGGCGATGGGGGCGCAGCCCAGGCGGGCGGCGGACGCGTTGGCGAAGGCGGCGAGGTGGCCGGGGTCGGTGGAGGCACCCATCAGGAAGGTGGCGGGCCGGCCGGCGCAGTCGGCTCGTACGATCGCGTGCTTCTCGCCGATGGTCCCCGTGCCGCGCCAGCCGCGGGCCGCGGGGTGTTCGCCCGCGATGCCGTCGAACACCGCGGCCAGCCGGGGCTGCGCGACCATCGCCAGCTCCAGGTACGGCACGCCGTCGCGATCGCCACGGACGCTGCACGTCTGCAGGTCGCGGGTGACCGCGCCGGTCTGGTCTTCGATGTCCTCCGTGTCGAGGTGCAGGCCGCGGATGCCGCAGACGTCGTCAGAGGAGCTGAAGATGCGCTCCTGCTTGCCCGGCAGGTCGTAGAGCGGCGAGCTGACCCTCAGCGGCTCGTCCGGCGCGCAACCGGCCGCCGCCATCCCACGGTTGGCCGCCGCGACGAGCAGCACCGCCGCCTCCCGGGCGCCGCCCAGGCCGGCCGGATCGTTATGGGTGTACGAGGGGCCGCTGGTGTACGTGCCGGACGCTTCCATGGTGACGACGGTCGGCCGGCCGTCCTGCGTATCGCAAGACTTCGGGAGCACCAGCAGGCCACCGCGCCCGTTCACCGTGCCCGGCAGGCCGTCCGGGAGCGGGACCATGTCGCCGCCCAGGAAACCGTCCTGGACCATCGCGAGCCGGGCCTCCGCGGCCTTGGGGACCGGGCCGTACTCGACGGACACCTGCTGGTTGATGGAGACCCTGTCGCCGTCGTAACTGCTCTTGTAGTCGCTGGCGATGGCGACCTCGCACCTGCCGGTCGGGCGCTCGCGGGTGGGAGCCGTCTCCTTGCCGGTGCGTGACCCGTCGTCATCGTCGCCGAAGGCCTCGTCGCCGAGGAAGTCCGGGCCGCTGTCCTTCTCCCATGCGCCCCAGCAGTAGCGGTCCTTCGGCCACGGCCAGGTGTCCGCCGCCCACGTGGCGAGCCCGGTGCCCGCAAGCACGAGCACCAGCGCGGATATCAGCAACAACCGGCCGCGCCTGCTGTGCGGCAGCGCTCGGCGCAGCCGACCGGGCTCCGCGGGTGCCTCGTCTGTCTCACTCACCCCGTGATCCCCTCCGGCGCAGGAGTGTATCCCCCGTCATGAGTCCGGAGCAGTCCGCCCCGGCCATGGGGATGTTGCCGTTCAGCAGGTAGTCGTCCGTGGTGGGCGTCACGCAGATGCTGTGGCCGTACGCGCCGTGATCCTGGCCCTGTACGTCAGCTCCACCGCGGTCTTGCCGCCCAGCTTGCCTTTTCATCGCTGGAGTACTTCCCGGGACCGGTCGCCGAAGAATTCGTAATTCTTGAGTCCAGCGAAGAGGATTTCACCCGCTGGGCGATGGAGTTCGATGCCCAGGACGCCGACACCGCAGCGGCACACGCCTATGCGCAATGCCGAGAGGAATCCGAGAGGTTGTCGCGATCACTGGCACGGGCGGGAGGGAAAACGAGATCGACTACGCCCCCTCCGAGCATCACGGCTGGTACGCGGTCCACGACTCCGCCTCCGGCGACATCCCGGAGCCGATCGTCCTGCACGACGCCTCCGGCTGCCGCGACTTCCGAGCGGACACCGCCGCCGTCGTGGGGACGATCCGCCGCTTCCTCGCCGCCGCCCGCCCGATCCCTTGGAAGGACCGGACCCATGTTCCTGGTGACCACTGACGCCCGACTTGACGCTGTCGTCGTTGCTCCGGCCTGCGCCGAAGTTGTCGACGAGAAGGCGCGCACCGTGATCGACCGCGCGGGCTTCGTCTGGGAGGCCGACATCGAGGCGTACACGAAGCCGGACCGGGACGAGGCCGAAGCCGCCCAGATCGCCGGACTGCTGTTCGCCCTCGGCTACGCCGTCCGGACCCGCTGACCGCAGGCCAGCACCCCCAATCCAACCTGGTGGCGGGGGAGTGGCACCTCCGCCGCCGGGTCCGACCGAGGTCACATCCGCGAGCCAAGGAGGAAACCGTGGCCGTGGCCGGCGTGAACGCCGCTTTCGCTGACGAGAAGGCCCGCCAGATCGACGCCGTCCGCAGCCGTGAGCGCACCTTCCAGGCCCGGATCGACCGGGGCGAGGTCCGCCTGCTCGGCGGTGACCAGTACGAGGTTCTGACCGGCTGGGACCGGGGCGAAGTGTTCACTGTGTCCCGCAACGCGCAGGGCGAGATCGACGGGATCATCGTGAACCACGGTCTCGACGAGTGCGTAGACGGCACGATCGCCCTGTACGCGTCGTGCCCCGCCTGGCACGGGCTGGGCCAGGTCATTCCCGGCGGTACCGCGGACATCGACACCGTGCTCCGCGAAGGTGGGCTCGACTTCACCGTCGCCACCGCGCTGGCCCTGTACGAGTGGGACGGCAACTCCGTGAGCATGCCGACCAGTTCCACACCGTCCGTGAGGACACCGGTGCCGCTCTCGGCGCGGTCGGCGCCCGCTACCAGCCGATCCAGAACCGCCAGGGCTTCGAGTTCCCCCAGGAGCTGGGGGTCGGTACGACGTCGTGTGGGAGTCGGCCGGGCTCATCCGGGGCGGGCGCCGCGCATCTCCATCCGGCTTCCCGAATCCGTCAGGGCCGATGCCGAGGGCATCAACGACGTGATCGTCCCGTACGTCGCCGAGATGAACGACCACTTCGGGCAGGGGCAGTTCCAGTGCATCGTCATCCCGTGGCGGCCCGTCTGCGCCAACACCAAGCGCTTCGCCGTCCGCGACGCCATGACCCGCTGGCCCGTCCGCACACCGCAGGAGCGACCAACCAGATCAAGGAAGCCCGCCGCACCCTCGGCCTGTCCGTCCAGTACTTCGAGAGGCCACCGAGGAGACCGCGCTCGCACTCGGACCTGGCCGTCGCCGACTTCCACAAGGTCATCGCCGGCCTGTGGCCTCTTGACGACGACGCCTCCAAGCGGACTCGGACCAACCACGCCACCCGACTCAGCGCACTCGACGACCGGTTCCGTACCGAGACAGAGAGGGTGGGCCGCACCACCTAGGCCGCAGAGCGCGCCATCACCGGCTACCTCGACCATGTCGCCCCCCAGCCGCCCCGGCCAGTCGATGACCGAGGAGATCGCGGCGCCACCGCCGCCCTGGAAGGGGCCGACGACGACATGAAGACCAAGGCCCACCGGCGCCTTCTCCTGCTCACTCGGGCCTGACCCACAGTGCGCCGTGCCCACCGTGGCCCGCCGCACTGGCGAGCCGCACCATCCTGCGGGGTGGTGCGGCCCGGCTGCCGCGCTGTGTGGAGCTCGCTGTCTGTGTCGGGCCGGGTGACAGTGCGGAGCCGTCATCCGCCGGCCAATGGACCGCCCTGGGCGTGGTGCGTCCGGGGCGGTGTTGCGGTTGGGCGGGCAGGCTCTCGTCAGCGGGCGCGATGATGCGACGCATGAGAGATGACACTGTGCATGATCAAATCCGGTACTGCGCGAGTGCATCGAGGCTGAGGAGATGATCAAGCTGGGGTTCGGAGGGTCCGGTGGGCGAGGTGGTAGAGGAGCTTCGCGTATACGGTTGTTGCCGCTGCGGCTACTGTCGGTATGACTGTCAGCGCGAGGATGCCCAGCAGGGTTGGCCACTGGTGGAGGTGGTCTGTCTGGCAGATGTGGTTGTCCGGCCAGGGGTTGAGGAGCGGAGCTTGGCACAGGGACTCGCTGCCCCGGTCGGTCGTGACCTCGGGGCCGTAGTCCGCGGCCAGCAGGAAGTACAGCAGTGCCCACATCGCTGCGGCCAGGACGTACCAGATGGCTGACCACCAGGAGATCCGCCGTGCGCGCACGCGCAATGCGGCGTGGCCGTCCGCAGAGCCTTCCTGGGTTTCCCCGGTGTCGGATGACATGGACGCCGATTCACCGGCCGAGTCGGCGGCTGTCATCTCGTTCGCGTGGTCCATGAGCTCTTCTTCCGGTCCGTGATCGTCGGCTGCTGGAGATCGTAGGCCGCTGTGCCCCCGTTCTGTGTGGCGAACACTGGTGGACGGCCCGTGACGCTGCGCGTCACGGGGTGCCGGTACGGACGGCGGCGTGTCCCGGCCGGGCGCCCCAAAACCTGCTCTGGCCAGGGATGACACGTCAGAGAAAGATCGTGCCACTCCTGCAAATCATGATGCTGGTGAGGTGTATTTGTCTCGTTGGTCTGCTGGCCTGGCTCCCCGTCAGCACCCCGCGTCACGCGCTGTGCTGCGACACCGCCCGCCCGGTCGGCCTCAATACCGCCCTGACTCTGTGGGTCGATGAGGACGCCGCAGCGTACCCACGGGCTCAGCCACACCCAGGCCCTCGCGCTGGTCGGCCTCTACCTGGACATGGCCACGGTCGGCCTCATGCCGCGCCCCCGCTCCTAACAGGTCACGTGCGGCCCCCGGACCCATCCGGGGGCCCGATCCCCGAGCAATTCAGCAGAGAGGGAACAGACCAATGCAGGGCGGGGCGGGGCTGTTCAGGCTTTCACGGTCGTCGGCCTGCGTTGGGGCGTCGACATGAGCGTCCTTCTTATTGTCGGAGTGATCTCCGGAGCGGTCGTCGAGGAATGCGTACTTCTGGAGTCCTGCGAAGATGAGTCGACCCGCTGGGCAATGGATTTCGGTGCTCCCGACGCCGATGCTGCAGCGGCGCTCGCGTACGTGCAGTGCGGTACCGACGGGGGTAACGAGGAGACCGTTGGCGCGTTGTTGCATGCCGTCCTCGGGGATGTGTCGGTCCGGTCTTGGCGTGGTGGTGGTGCTCTCCTTGCTGTGCTGGGCCAGGTGTATCAGGCCTGCTGACCGGATTCGCGGCACTCTTCGTGGCCGCCTCAGTTGTAGCGGAACGGACTCCAGCTCCGTCGGTTGTGGAGATCGTCTGCTGCTTCCTCGCCGGCGTCGCACGGTGCGTCCGCTAGGCAGGGGACGTGAGTGCCGTACCCCGACCTCACCCCGACACTTCTGGAAGGGGCGCAACTCATGTTTCTGGTGACCGCTGATGCCCGGCTCGGTGATGTTGTCGTTGCTCCGGTCTGTGCCAGGGTTGTTGACGGCAAGGCCCGTATGGCGCTCGATCTTGCGGGTTTTGTCGGGGACCCGGAGATCGAGGCGTACACGAAGCCGGGCCAGGACCAGGCTGAGGCTGTCCGGATCGCTGGACTGCTGTTCGCCCTCGGCTGCGCCGTGCGGGCTCGCTGACCGCAGCTCAGTACCTCGAGCCCCTCCCGGGCCCGGGCCCGCACCCGAGTCTCCCGGGCCGTGGAGCTGGTCCGCCGGGGCCCGGGCTTCGCCGGGGGGCTTCTGCGTGTCCGGCCAACGGCCGACCCCGCTGTTCTTGTGGTGGTGGGTTTGGGGCGGTTGCGCCCGGGGTCTGGTGTCTTGGCTGATGGTGGGGGTGGTTCATCGGGTGGCGGTGATGGCTGCTGCTGTGGCGATGAGGGCGGCCATGACGCCGAGTGCGGCGAGGGCGGCTTGTACGGGGGCTGCGAGGGAGGGGCGGAAGTGCACGAGGAGGAAGGCGCCGGCTGCCACAAGGCCTGT
This sequence comes from Streptomyces sp. NPDC001450, assembly GCF_053597295.1. Classification (NCBI taxonomy): domain Bacteria; kingdom Bacillati; phylum Actinomycetota; class Actinomycetes; order Kitasatosporales; family Streptomycetaceae; genus Streptomyces; species Streptomyces sp. NPDC001450. The sequence continues at coordinate 3,147 of NZ_JBSFHY010000056.1, read as the reverse complement.
GACGATGACGGTGATGAGGGCGAGGACGATTGCGGACAGGGACATCAGGGTTCCTCGGTTCTCGGACGCGATCAGCGTGCGTGGCGGACGGGGCTGTGTAGTTCCGCCTGTTCGGTGGCGGGTGTGTTGCGCAGCACACCGCACCCTGGGGGAGTGCGGGGTTAGCGGCGCAACAGGTGAGAGCCCGGGCGTGGCCGGTGCTTACGCGCTTTTGGGCTCAGAGTTGGAAATCGCGTCCGGTCTCACGAAGCCCCCCGTCAGGGGGCTTCCCCCGCCCGGCCAACGGCCGGACCCGTTGTCTGGTGTCCTCGTGCTGTACCTGGCTGTCCCGGTTCCTGTGAGGGGCCCGGTCCCGCCATGCCCTGTCCGATCGGACCCTGGCGCTTCCAGCTCTCCGCCCCGGGGGCCAGCCTGCCGGGACCGGCACCCGAGCGCCCGGGTTCTGTCAGGGGCCCGGCCTACGTCCCGTGCGAATCTCCCGGCTGGGGGCTTCCCTCCAGCCGGCCAACGGCTGGCTCGGGCGTGTTCTGGGGTCTTGGGGGCGGGGTGTTCGGTGTCAGCTGTGTCGGGTGCATGTCGGGCAGGGCAGTTTGGCGGTGGCGGCGCAGTGTTTGCAGGGCAGGAGGGTGGTGATGGTGCCTTCGCCTTGGCAGACCTTGCACGGGGGGACGCCGGGTGCGGGGGTGGTGCACTGCATGGGGCAGATCATGGCAGCCTCTATCCGGCCGTTGGTGCAGGAGCCGCAGGTGATGCTTCCGCTGTTGGCGCAGGTGGGGCAGGTCTGGGTGCTGGTCAGGTGGTACAGGAGCGCGGCGACCACTGCGTAGGCGGTGGTGCGCACGGCGGGTCGGCTCCAGGCCACGCGAGCGAGCTCGCCCAGCGAGAGGTACACAGCGCCGGGTACCGGTATCGGTGCCTCGCCGTCAGAGGGCCGGCGGGCAGGGGACCTGCCGCTTCGTCATGGCATTGATCACCTGGACGGTGGTGCAAATGGCGGGCTGCCACCGCCGGTAGATGTCCAGGCCCGCGGCCGGTGACCACGGGTGGACGATCTCTACGCGGGTGATGTTGGCAGTGGTGCGCGGGTCCCAGTTCTCCTGCCACGGCACGTTCCGGCTCGGCATCCCCAGCCACGTTCCGTTCACGCCGGCGTAGACGGGCTTGCTCTCGGCGATGGCGTTGCCGCAGGCGTCGTAGCCGATGGCGAAGAACGAGGCGGTGAAGCCCCGGAGCGCCGGCAACGAGCGGACGTTGGTCCTCTCCGCGAGAGCGGAGGTGAGCCGTCCCTCGCGGCCATGGGAGCAGGCCTCGGCCTGTCCTCTCCGCGCGACGATGTCAGAGGGACGCCGTACGGTCGGAGCATGACCCTCTTACCGACCTCGCGCCCGAGCGAAGGCTGGCTGCTCCAAGCCACGATCCAGGCGGCTCGTGCCGACGACACCCGCTGGAACGAGCAGCGCACCGCTCTGCGCTCCGTGTCCTTGTACAACTCCGCCACCCAGACCTGGTGCACCCGCATCGGGGTGCTCGATCTGGCGAGCGCGCACAAGTTGCAGGCCCTCTTCGATGCGGCCCGCACGTTCGGGACCGCCATCCATCTTGAGCCCGTGCCGGTCCCGGTCTGGTGGACGGGACCGTTCTTCACGAGCGACGCCGAGGTGGCCGCCCTGCTCGCCGCCGAGGCGGACGAGAGTCGGCCGCTCGGCCAACTGCCCATCATCTAACTCGGCGTGTGTACGACGGCCGTCCTCCACGGCCACGTTCGGTCGGCCACGGGTCAAGATGGAAGTGGCCTACGGAGACGAGGCTGCGCACCTGGTCCGTACGACGCCCTTTTCATCGATCCACCCAGTGGTGGACTGGGGGAGCCGCCGGTCAGCGATGAAAGCGTGGCTGTGGTTCGCCGGCCCTTCAACCCTGGTTGGTGATGCCGCGTATTGGTGCGACGTCACCGAGGCCACCGTAACGCGGCCGGATCGCGTCGTGTCGTGCGGAGAAAGCTGGTGTACGGCTTTTGCGTCGGCCGTCGTGGAGGAGGCAGTGGGGTGGGGAAGGCCAGCCGGGCCAAGCGGGAACGCAGCAGGGACACGGCCGAGCAGTGGACGGCGGCTGGCGCGGCGCGGGCGGCGCACCTCCTGCGGGCGCAGACACAACGGTGTCTGATCGGCAATCGGTGGGTGCAAATGACACTCCCCTCCAACATGAACAACGTCGTCAGCGAACTGCGCAGCGTGCTGCTCCACAGCGATCTCGCGGACATGGCCGATCGGCCCGAGGGCCTGGAGTGGGATGCGGCGCTGTCAATGACGCTGGGCAAGCAGGGCTACCAGCCGCCCTGGCCGCGTGCGCCCCGGGAGGCTGCCGCATGGCAGATACGGCAGATCGGGGCCCCTACATCAAGGGGGCCAGCTGACGCGCCGCTGATGATGGGGGAGAAGGCCTACCTCATGGACTCCTGATGGGCAGCGGTTACGGGGTCCCTGCGGACGGGGCCAGCGGAGCGGTGAGGCGGGCTGTCATGGTGTGACCCGGTCAGCGCGACGCAGGCCAGGCCGGGGGAGGGGAGGGCAGGATCATCCGTGTTCTGGCGAATCTCTGCAAACCGCGCAGTCCCTATGGGCCCGGCGCGCACCCGTGCGCCTGGACATGGGCGGTAGGAGGGCGTCTGGCTTTCCACGTGACTTCGGATGCCGCTCCGACGTGACTGTGGATGTCACCACCGTCCCGCTCGGGCTGCGACCGCTCGTGCCCCTTCCTCGACTGCTGCGTGCGAGCAGCGAGGACTCCGCGGCCCTGGAGCAGTGGCTCGGCAAGCACGGGTGGGAGGTCGATCCAACGGTGTTCATGGCCGGCGCCAGGGGCCCGGCCGTCCAGGCCCGCCGGATCGGGACGGCGTGGCAGGACGGGGAGCCGGGGCTGCTGATCCTGCCCGGTGAGGTGGCGGAGTACGACGGTGGCCGGATACGCATCGCCACCCGGCCGGCCGCGGCAGCCTCGCCCGCCCCGTAGGCCCAGCGCCCCACATGCTTCCGGCCCTCCTCGACGTTGATGTCGAGGAGGGCCGGTGCGTTGGTAGCGGGGACAGGATTTGAACCTGCGACCTCTGGGTTATGAGCCCAGCGAGCTACCGAGCTGCTCCACCCCGCG